>CAYRRV010000030.1:46422-47800 GCA_964426725.1 uncultured Bacteroidales bacterium
AAAAAAAGCCGCTTTTGGCGGCTCTGGCTCCCCCTCCAGGACTTGAACCTGGGACCCTCTGATTAACAGTCAGATGCTCTAACCAACTGAGCTAAGGAGGAGTTTATAAACTCATTTGTGGAGTGCAAAAGTAATAAATTCGAAATAATATGCAATACAAAAATGAAAAAAATCATTCTTCAGGACAGAATCATCTATTGTATATTTTATTAAATTTGAAAAGATAAAAAATTCAAAAAATGGAAAAATATAAACGAGAAACACCTGGTATTGATTATGAAATGTTCAGGCCAGAGATCCGCCCGCTTATTGAAAACCTTGAAAATGACAGCGGTGTAACAAGGCAAAGCTCCCGTGAAAAACTCGTCTCGAAAGGGAATGAAGTAGTGGATGATATTGCCAAATTGATTGACGCGAAGAAGAAAATTATTCGCTGGGAGGCCGCTAAAACGCTGGAAGGAATTGCTACAGAGCAAGCAATAGGCCCTTTAATTGAATTACTGGAAGATAAATTAAGCGATATTCGCTGGATTGCTGCCATTGGCTTGATCAAGATTGGAGAACCGGCTGTCAGGCCTTTACTGGAGGCCATCATAGATAAAAGCGATTCATATTACCTGGACAAGGGCGCTCACCATGTATTGAAATCTCTTGAAAATGAGGAACTGAGAGACAAACTGAAACCCGTGATTGGTGCGTTGAAAAATAAAAAAATGGTAGCTGAACTGGCCCCCGTTGAAGCAAAGCGGATTTTGAATGAATTATATTATTCTGAATGAGGAAACCCTGTATCGAAGTTCTGTTACAGGGTTTCATATGCCCTCACCCGGGGAGCACCAGATGAATATCAGATGGTTGCAATTTTAACGGGTACTGATAAACTGACTTTTACAGGTTTACCTCTTTGAATGCCTGGTTTCCACATACCCTTCGACATTTTTATTACCCTGATGACTTCTGCATCTAACAAGGGATGAATACTTTGCTGGATTATTATGTCTTTTACCGTGCCATCAATGTCGACTGAGAACTGAATGATCATTGTGCCACCGGGAGAAACCTCTGCTAATGCTTTCGGGTATACCATGTTTTTTAAGATAAAGCTATTCAAATTCTTTTCTTTCCCTATCCATTGCGGCATCACTTCAACAGCGAAAAATATCATATCTTCTTCCTCATATTCCACGAAATCCCTATCCATTGAAAGTTCAGCCTGGTTATTTACACTCTCGTGAAATGCTGTACTTTTACTCATTAAATGACGATTTCCAACAGCATGATTACTAACACCGGCAGGCAAGGGCAGGGGTTGTGTCACGGTTGTCTGAGTCCCGGTCGTGTTTCTAACTTCACTATCGATAGCGACAAATGAAGTATA
>CAYRRV010000031.1:0-35597 GCA_964426725.1 uncultured Bacteroidales bacterium
GCATGAGGGCAAAATAAACAATCCGATTTTTAATCGGATACCATTGATTATTTTTATATCTTGCTACCTGTTATTAAAAACATGTTCTTTGAAAAAAAATTGAAGGGTAGGAGAAAATGAGAAGCTTTCTGAAAAATCCCAAGACTGTTAGTCGATAGGATGGATAGTAGAGTTAGTGTAACGCAACATGTTTAATATGGCAGAAGAATTGCTTCATTTTTAAGACATGTAACAAGGATCTTACTCCAATTTTTCAATACAAGAAACTATTATGAAGAAAAACAAAAAATACAAGTTACTTTCATTATTCTCGGGGTGTGGGGGTATGGATCTCGGCTTCGAGGGTGATTTCATTGTCCATATAAACTCTGTGAATAAAAAACATAACCCGGACTTTATTAAAGAAATCGTTGATGGAAACCATGTAAGGCTCAATCCCACCGCTTTTCAAACGGTATTTGCCAACGATATTCTTGAAGATGCAAGAAAAGCCTGGATTACATTTTTTGGAAAAAAGGGGTATAACCCGGGGGTTTTCCATGTTGAAAGCATTGTCGAACTGGTAAAAAGACATCAGAATGGAGACAAGGTTTTTCCTGATAATATTGATGTTGTTACAGGTGGTTTTCCTTGCCAGGATTTTAGCGTGGCAGGTAAAAGGAATGGATTAAACTCGCGTAAAGACCATAACGGGAATATCATTAAATCGGATATTCCATCTATTGAAACACGTGGACATTTGTACATGTGGATGAAACAGGTTATTGATATTGTGCAACCCAGGATATTTATTGCCGAGAATGTTAAAGGCCTGGTTAATCTTTCCAATATTAAAGATGTCATTCAAAAAGATTTTGCCAGCGCGAATGGTAACGGTTACTTGGTTTTGCCACCAAAGGTATTGCAAGCAGCTAACTATGGTGTACCCCAATCGAGGGAAAGGGTATTTTTTATCGGGATAAAAAAATCGGAATTGCATGATGAAATCCTGAAAGAACTTGAAAAACCAGAAATTAGTCCTGATTTTACTCCCTATCCTTTGCCGTCTCATTCATTGAATGCAAGAAAAAACGGGTGTCTTGAACCGGTAAAACTTAAAGAAATATTTAAAAATATAGAAGAACCCGAATATTCACAGGACCCATCACAGATACACTTTTCAAGGGCAAAATTCATGGGTAATCATTGTCAGGGACAGACCGAAATAAAAATGGGTAGCATTGGGCCCACCATCAGGGCCGAGCATCATGGTAATATTGAATACCGGAGATTATCGATGGGAAATGGGGGTATCCTCATGGAAGAATTAGCATCCGGATTAAAGGAAAGAAGATTAACCGTGCGCGAATGCGCTTTAATTCAGACTTTTCCGCCAGACTTTGAATTTGTTATACCCACTAACAACAAGAAATTTTTTATAAGCCCGTCCTCCGCTTATAAGTTAATCGGTAATGCTGTACCTCCACTTTTAGCCTATCACATTGCAAAAAGGGTAGAAAAATTATGGGACGTGTATTTTAAAAAATAAATTAGTTACTTCTGCTCGAAACTCTCGTGACGCGTCACAATCAATATGGCAAAAGAAATGACACCTTTATTTAAGATTTGTGGCACAGATCAACCATCATTTTTTCATTGAAATGATGCTTGTTATTGTCTTTATCATAGTCCTCTTTGTCTTGCATACTGTTCTGCCTTTTCCAAATCTTCCGGGGTATCTATAGAGATACTTTCTGTTGAGGTAACCCTGCACCGGATTGAAAAATCATTTTCCAGCCATCTTAATTGTTCCAGGCCTTCTGTTTTTTCCAGCATGGAGGGTGACAACCGTGTAAGTTTTTCCAGTATTTCAGCCCTGTATGCATATATGCCCAGGTGCTTGTAATAAATAGTGTTTTGGTTATCATTTCTCTTGTATGGAACAGGATGCCTGCTAAAGTACAAGGCATTCATTGCATTGGAAATTACCACCTTCACCACGTTAGGATTCCTGATTTCTTTCTCATCATGTAATTCCTTCACCAGTGTCGCGATCATGGTGTTGGTTTTCCCGAAAACTTCGGTTAATGCTGTAAGTTGTTCGGGATCAACAAAGGGTTCATCGCCCTGAATGTTAATAACCGCATCAAAATCGAGTTTCGTGTACTGGCGATAATTTACAAGGGCCTCGTAACACCTGTCTGTACCGCTCTGGTGCCGTGCAGAGGTCATTACAGCTTTCCCGCCAGCTTCTCTCATGTGCAGAAGAATTCGATTATCGTCAGTTGCCACGATTACATGGTCAAATGCTTTGGATGCTTGTTCATAAACGCGGGTAATCATCGATTTTCCGGAAATATTGGCCAGGGGTTTACCAGGAAAACGGGTTGAATGGTATCTGGCAGGTATAATAGCAAGGAAATTCATAATTTCTTCAATAAAATCAGCAAGATTGGTCAATAATAAACACAATAAATTGTAATTTTGTCATATTTTATGATAGAAATGTCAGGTTTTTGTAACGAATTTCTTAAAGTTATTTGCAAAGATAATTAAAAGATAATGTAAAGTATGAACGTGCAACAAGTAAAACAACGGTTTGGGATTATTGGCAATTACGTGGGATTGAACCGGGCAATAGATATTGCCATGCAGGTAGCGCCAACCGACTTGTCTGTCCTTATTACCGGGGAAAGTGGTACGGGAAAAGAGGTGTTTCCCCAGATTATTCATCAGTATAGCGCGAGAAAGCATGGACAATATATTCCGGTTAACTGTGGAGCTATTCCGGAAGGTACTATCGATTCGGAACTTTTCGGGCATGAAAAAGGCTCCTTTACCGGGGCCCACGAGAGCCGGAAGGGTTATTTTGAAGTAGCTAATGGTGGTACTATCTTTCTTGATGAAGTCGCGGAACTGCCACTTTCGACCCAGGTCAGATTGTTAAGGGTACTTGAAACCGGTGAATTTATAAAGGTGGGATCTTCCAAGGTGCTGAAAACCAACGTGCGTGTGATTGCAGCCACCAATGTCGATATTTTCGAATCCATTCAAAAAGGGAAGTTCAGGGAAGATTTATTTTACCGGTTAAACACGGTCCCTATTCCTATCCCTGCCCTCAGGGAACGTAAAGATGATATTTATTTACTTTTCAGGAAGTTCGCACTTGATTTTGCTGAACGTTACAGAATGCCTCCTATTACTTTGACTCCTGATGCGCAAGCAGTATTACAGGGTTATGACTGGCCCGGTAATATCAGGCAGTTAAAAAATATCACGGAACAAATATCCGTGATCGAGCAAGACAGGGAGGTTAACGGGGAGAAATTGCGTGTTTATCTTCCTGATTATAGTGATACAAGGCTCCCTGCACTGGTTAAAGGCGAAGATTACAAGTCTTTTGCCTCGGAAAGGGAAATTTTGTACAAGGTATTGTTCGACATGAAAAATGACATGAATGATCTCAAGAAGCTCGTGTTGGAGCTGATGAAAAAAGGAACAACCGATGGGGAAATTATTGAGAACAACGCGAAGATCATTCAAAAACTCTATTCTAATGTTGAAAACGGGATGGCCTCACCTGTAACAAAATCATATGAATATCAACCGGGAGAAAATCCGCATATTCAGGATACCGAGGAAATTGTTGAGGAGTCGCTCTCGCTGGAAGACAAGGAAATTGAACTAATCCGGAAGGCTCTTGATAAACATAATGGGAAACGTAAACTGGCAGCCGATGAATTGGGCATTTCCGAGAGAACACTGTATAGAAAAATTAAAGAACATAATATTGAGTAGCTTTTTCACGTATTAATAAGTGATGAAAAATACAAGAAAAATTATATTACTATCGATATTACCCCTTGTTTTTGGATTTCAGGGGTGTACAATCAATTACAGTTTTTCCGGGGCATCTACAGAGGGCCTTGAAACTCTGAATGTGCAGTATTTTCCAAACAGGGCGCCGATTATAGTACCCACCCTGAGTCAGGAATTCACGGATGCCATGATAGAGAAAATGCGTTCACAAACCAACCTTATTCTTGTTAACGGGCCTGCCGATGCTACATTCGAGGGAGAAATCAGGGATTACTCGACAAAATCAGTAGCCATAACAGGTGATGACAGACCCGCGAAAAACAGGTTAACCATATCGGTAAGAATTAAATTCACGAATCTCGTTGATCCCGATTTAAGCTTTGATCAAACCTTTTCGCGATATGAGGAATATGGAGCCACGGATAATCTTCCTTCTATTCAGGCTACTTTAATTGACGATATAACCGAGCAGATTATCGAGGATGTTTTTAACAAGGCTTTTGTAAACTGGTAATACTATGACAATGGAAAAGGATAAATTGCTTCAATTTCTAAAGAATCCTTCATCGCTTGGCGAAGATTCATTATATGAATTAGGCGATATGGTATCTGATTATCCCTATTTTCAGACTGGTCAGCTATTACTGTTTCTTAACCTCAAAGCACTCAGTGATAAGGAGGCTGAAAAAAGGTTGAATAATTTCGTGGTTTATGCAGGGAACAGTAGGATTTTTTATAATCATTTCAAGAATACCAGAACTTTACAACCTTCAGGTAATGATGATATCGCTTCCCCCGAAGAAAAACCTGTACCAGGGAAAAAGGGGAGCCTTCAGGAGATTATCAGCAGTGCTTTGGATCAACAAATCAATACGGCCGGTATAGAAAAAGAACTCGAGGTAGAACCCCTCATTGAGATCATCAGGCCGGTGGAAACAAGCATTGAAAGTTTTCTGGAAGCCAAACCTCTAAATGAGGTCGAAGAAGATAAAATCAGACTTGACACCACGACAGAAGCTTTTGAACTTGAAACTCATGCAACCAATGATAGTAATCATGAGATTGAAAAGGAAGAGGAAATAAGGAGATCTGCTCCCCCGCATGGAAAAGAAAGCAATATTGAGGATAGTAAAGATAAAGCAGCAGAAGAACACACATTTACAGGGTGGTTGAAAGAAATTGAAAATGAAAAAAGAAATGATGATTCTGCATCAGAAACCGATTCTTCTTCGCGAATGGATTTAATTGAAACCTTCCTTAAAAATGATCCCCGGATAAAACCCAGACCTGTTTCCGGGGAAGGGCAGGAAGATATTTCAGAACATAGCATTAAAGAAAACGAAAGCTTTATAACTGACACGCTGGCAAAGATTTACATTTCTCAGGAATTATATGATAAAGCGATTGCAGCCTATCAAAAATTAAGTTTGAAATATCCGGAAAAAAGTGTTTATTTTGCGAGTCAGGTTAAAAAAATCAAAGAATTAATTAAAAAACAATAAATCAGCAAGTTATGTACTTATTAATTTCAGTTTTAATATTGATCGTGTGTATTCTGCTCGTTTTGATCGTGCTGGTACAGAATTCAAAAGGTGGCGGACTGGCATCAAATTTCTCATCCTCCAATCAGGTAATGGGTGTTAGAAAAACTGCCGATTTTCTTGAAAAGGCCACCTGGACCCTGGCAAGTACACTTTTGTTTTTAAGCCTTATTGCAACGGCTGCAATTCCCAATAAACAGGTTGAAGAAGAAAAGTCAGTGATTGAAGAGCAAATACAGAACTATGATCCCAATGCTTTACCCAACTTCCCTACTACAGTGCCCGATCAAAATCAAATCCCGGGTCAAACTGAAGATAACGAGGAAGAAGACTAAGCAGGAAGAATCTCTTTTTGAGAGAGAATATTAATTGTGTAACAGATTAAAGTAAACCCCGCTTTTTCGCGGGGTTTTTTGTTTTACCACGGCGAAAAAGTGCCAGGTTGTCACTTTTCCTGACAATACCATGTTTTGTTTAAAAAGAAAATGCAGGAGTATCATAAAAGGCTTGAATACAGGGATATGTAATGTGTAGATGTTCTTTTTAAACATCAGGCACCCTGTTTCTTTTCCTGTAATGAATGACAAAAAATCTGTGTCAAGTTGTTTTTTCCTTTTTGGCACAAATTATGACAACAATAGGGCGAATGAAAAAATGTTTAACTACTAAATAAAGATCATCATGTCAGAAGTAAAAATTAAACCCCTAGCCGACAGGGTTCTTGTAGAACCAATGGAGGCAGAAGAAAAAACTGCAAGTGGAATCATTATTCCCGATACTGCTAAAGAAAAACCTCAAAAAGGAAAAGTTGTGGCTGTAGGTCCCGGAACCAAAGATGAAACTATGGAAGTAAAGGTAGGCGAGAGTGTCCTTTACGGGAAATATGCCGGTACTGAAATTACCTTTGAAGGTAAGGATTACCTCATCATGAGGCAGTCTGACATCGTGGCTGTAATTTAAGCGTAAAGAAATTTTGTAATTGTTAATAATTAAACACGAAAGAAAATGGCAAAAATTATCAAATTTGATATTGAAGCAAGGGATCAATTAAAAAAAGGAGTTGATCAACTTGCTAATGCTGTAAAAGTTACATTAGGGCCAAAAGGTCGTAATGTTGTAATTGAAAAGAAGTTTGGAGCGCCCCAGATAACCAAGGATGGTGTTACAGTGGCCAAAGAAATTGAGCTGAAAAATCCCTTCGAGAATGTTGGTGCTCAAATGGTAAAGGAAGTAGCTTCAAAAACCAATGATGACGCCGGTGATGGTACTACAACGGCAACCGTTCTGGCACAGTCTATCGTGAAGGTTGGACTAAAAAATGTAACCGCCGGTGCGAACCCCATGGACCTGAAAAGAGGTATTGACAAGGCCGTGGATAAGGTCATTGAAAGTTTGCAAAAACAGAGTCACGAAATTGGAGACGACAATCAGAAAATCGAGCAGGTAGCTACTATTTCTGCTAATAACGAAGCTTCTATTGGTAGCTTAATTGCCGAGGCCATGTCAAAAGTTAAAAAAGAAGGTGTAATTACCGTTGAAGAATCCAAAACATCCGATACATACGTGGACGTGGTTGAAGGTATGCAGTTCGACAGGGGTTACATTTCTCCTTACTTTGTAACAGATGCCGATAAAATGGAAGCGGTACTTGAAAATCCTTATATTCTTCTTTACGACAAGAAGATTTCTACCATGAAGGATTTGCTTCCTATTCTCGAAAAAGTTGCTCAATCAGGAAACCCGATGCTTATCATCTCAGAGGATGTTGATGGTGAAGCACTGGCCACCCTGGTTGTAAACAAGCTGAGAGGCTCATTGAAAATTGCTGCCGTTAAAGCCCCCGGGTTTGGTGACAGAAGAAAAGAAATGCTCGAGGATATTGCCATTCTTACAGGTGGTACAGTTATTTCTGAAGAGAAAGGTATGAAACTCGAGATGGCCAGCATGGAAGACCTTGGTAATGCTGAGAAAATTTCCATAGATAAGGAAAATACAACCATTGTAAATGGTGCTGGTGATAAGAAAAATATCGACGCGAGAGTTGCACAGATCAAATCACAAATCGAAACCACTACTTCCGATTATGATAAAGAAAAGCTGCAGGAAAGACTGGCCAAGCTTGCTGGTGGTGTGGCCGTACTTTACGTGGGCGCTGCCACGGAAGTTGAAATGAAAGAAAAGAAAGACCGTGTTAACGATGCTTTGAGCGCGACACGTGCAGCCGTTGAAGAAGGAATTATTCCTGGTGGTGGTGTAGGGTATATCCGCGCTATCTCCGTACTGGAAGATCTTAAAGGTGATAATGATGACGAAACCACCGGTATGGTTATCGTTAAGCGTGCACTGGAAGAACCTCTTCGTCAGATTGCTGAAAATGCCGGAGCTGATGGTTCAGTGATTGCACAAAAAGTAAAAGAAGGTAAAGATGACTTCGGGTATAATGCAAGAACAGAAGTTTTTGAACCATTGTATGCGGCTGGTGTTATTGATCCTACAAAAGTTGCCCGCATTGCTCTTGAAAACGCTGCTTCTATTGCCGGTATGCTCCTTACTACAGAGTGCGTGTTGGCAGATAAAGAAGAAGAAAAAGATGCTGCAGGTCCTGCCGGAGCACCAGGAATGGGCGGAATGGGCGGAATGGGTGGCATGATGTAAAATCCAATCCAAATCATATTAATGAGGGAGCTTTATGCTCCCTTTTTTTTACCAAAAAAAGTGGGGAAGTTGTACCCCTCGTCTCTTCACATCCATAATATTCAGGGCTTCATGAATTTGGCAAGGATGATAAAGTGAAATATAATCCACATTTAATATTAACTGAATATACAAGTTTCACGATATCAACAATATAAGGTTTTTGGCATGTTTTTGTATCTATACCCGTAACGTAATCAGATTGATTCTATACCCATTAACTTATATATAAAGTGTTTAATAATAATGTAATATTAGGCTTATGAATAATTATAATAATTCCTTCCAGCGTGATTCCAAAGAAAATATAAATACCAGCAAGAACCCAGGTTCTTTACTTCCTGGTCATAGTCCTGCAATAAAGCCGGCAGTAAAGAAAATCGAATTCCTGGAATTATCCGCTAAGAGTGAAATAAAGATGAAGGTTATACCCTCTGCAGGGACCAGTGGAACAAGCATCTTTTATCTTGTAAATCAAGAGGGAGACATCATTAAAGCCATTAAGCACAAATTATCAACCGACGTGTTAAAAATTGACATGTCAGATTTAACACCGGGAAGTTATAACCTGATTTCCCATTCATGAAACTTGTTTTTAGTTATTCATTTTAACCCCGATTGAGTGATTTCGTTCAATTGCCTGACCCTATTTTCAATACTTTGCAAAGCTCATATCGATCAATAAATCTATTGCTTTTGCAGGAGAAATAATGCCAGGGTATTATATCGAAAATATTTCATGCAACCTAAGGATGACATTTTTTACCCGGGTTTTTATATAAACTCACGAAAACACCTCCTTTAGAATATTCACGAAGAAGAATCCATTTTTCTTTCAGGATATCGATCTGTGAATCGGAGAAATCGTTATGAAAGTTTGAATAGTAGACATACTGATTTTCGCTTAAATCAAGTTGACAGAAAGAACGGTTGTCATTATTCAGGTACATGTATTTCATGGGGGCCAAATCCGGAAAACTGCTACCTGTTTTAGACATTGGTATATTATTTTCTTCCATGTAAGCCAACATCTTATTCTTAAGCTCATAATATGGTAAATGAGCCAGGGTTGAATCCCACCCCTGGGCAATTTTTTCCGGGTAAACCCATAAATTACCTGTAACCAGTCCCAGTATCCATATTGTCGCCAGTACTTTTTTTATCTTTTCATGCCTTAAGTGAAACAGTAAATAGCAGGCCATTAATGCAAAACTCAGGTAAACGGGTATAAAATACCTGTGTGCAGTCAGGTTCTGGTACCATATAATGTTGATAGTCAGACTTAAAGTTACAGCAATAAAAATGAATAAAAGCAATCCCGGTTCATTGTCTTTCCGAATCATCTTTCTATGTCTGAAGAGTAAAACCAGAGCGGGAAGCCAGACAAATACTCTTCCAAGATCAATGAATCTCCAGCCCAATAATCCCAGGTTGAATAACACTCCCATTATTGACACTTTATCAAAACTGGAAGCCCATGGAGAATCCTGATGGTAAATAACCCATCCTTTTTCATGGTAATGATACACGTTATAAAGTAAAAAAATAAAAACTGCCGGGAGATAAGATAAACTCATACGAACAAGTTGTTTAACAGTATGCCTGAACCCTGTCCATTCGGCGTTTTTGAATAAATCAACCAACAAAAGACCAAAGGCTGTCATCATACCTCTCATACTTACAAGGAACAGTCCCAGTATAGCAACCATGTACAAGTCTCTTTTATTATTCAACAGGCAGTTCAATCCCATGAGAAAGAAAAACACGAGCGGGATATCAGGAGAAACCAATGTAGATTGAGAAAGTAACGTGGGATCGAGAAGAAAAATGGCCATTGCCGGTAAAAGGAATTCCCGGGGAATAAACTTTTTTAACAGGAGAACAGATTGCCAGATAATCCCCAACATGAATGGTAAAACTGCCAGATGACTCACCAGTAAAGATTTTCCGAATAATTTCCATAATGAAGCGAGATAAAAGCCGAAAAACGGGATATGACCGCTGTCCATGTTCCCGGGAAGAAGTAATTCGGAAAATTCATTATCGTGGTACCAGTGGGCATGTTTCGAGGCCAGTTGGATGGTGTCCCATGTAAAAAAATGATCAACGCTTGAAATATTAAGTATGGTATATATGCCTGAGAAAAGAATAAGACTGACCCATTTTGTATTTTCGCTGATGAATGTTCTCATGTGCTGAATGCTTTGTAAAGACAAAAATAAAAAAAGAAGTGGTACAACGTGGTATTATGTCATATTATCAATAATAATCCTCACGATATTACTCGTAATCATTTATCTTTGTAATCTTAAAAATTCGAGAAGCACGGATGGAGCATATTAGAAATTTCTGTATTATAGCCCATATAGATCACGGTAAGAGTACCCTGGCCGATCGGCTGTTATTGTATACGAAAACACTAACAGATCGGGAATTCCAGGAACAGGTACTTGATAGCATGGATTTGGAAAGAGAGCGTGGTATTACCATTAAAAGCCACGCGATTCAGATGAATTGTGAATTAGAGGGAACGAAATACAAATTGAACCTGATTGATACCCCGGGACATGTCGACTTCTCTTACGAGGTTTCCAGGTCAATAGCTGCCTGCGAGGGCGCTTTGCTCGTAATTGATGCTACCCAGGGTATACAGGCACAAACTATTTCCAACCTGTACCTGGCCATTGACCATGATTTGGAAATTATCCCGGTGCTTAACAAAATGGACATGGATAATGCCATGCCCGAGGAAGTGAAGGACCAGATTGTTGATTTAATAGGATGTGACAGGGAGGATATAATTGAAGCGAGTGGAAAAACCGGCCTGGGCGTTGAAAGAATCTTGTCTGATATCATACATAAAATTCCCCCACCCAAGGGAGATCCAAAAGAACCTTTACAGGCCCTGATATTTGACTCTGTTTTTAATTCTTTCAGGGGAATTATAGCTTATTTCCGAATCATGAACGGGACAATCAGGAAAAACGATTTCGTGAAATTTTATGCCACGAAAAAAGAGTATCATGCCGATGAGATTGGCGTGTTACGTTTGAACATGGAGGAAAGAGAAATATTGAGCGCGGGTGACGTGGGTTATATTATCTCGGGTGTAAAAACATCGAAAGAGGTTAAAGTAGGTGATACCATTACTCATGTTGAACGGCCTGCCCCTAAGGCTATCGAGGGATTCAAGGAAGTAAAACCCATGGTTTTTGCTGGTATTTATCCTACCGATGCTGATGATTACGAGGATTTAAGAGCCTCAATTGAAAAACTCCAGTTAAATGATGCTTCACTTACCTTTATACCTGAATCTTCATTAGCCCTTGGATTTGGTTTTCGTTGTGGTTTCCTGGGACTTTTACACATGGAAATCGTGCAGGAGAGGCTTGACCGTGAATTCGATATGGACGTGATCACGACTGTTCCCAACGTGAATTACAAGGTATATACAACCCGGGAAGGGATTGTCGAGGTGCATAATCCATCAGGATTGCCCGATAACACCTTGATCGATTATATTGAAGAACCATATATTCATGCTTCAATCATTAGCAAATCCGATTTCGTGGGCCCGGTCATGAATCTTTGTATCGATAAAAGAGGAGTTCTCAAGAACCAGGTTTATCTCACGAGCGATAGGGTAGAACTCACGTTTGAAATGCCATTAAGTGAAATTGTTTTTGATTTTTATGATAAGCTCAAGAGTATTTCCAAGGGATATGCCTCGTTTGATTATTTTACATCTGGCTACAAGAAGGCTAACCTGGTGCGGCTTGATATATTGCTGAACGGTGAAATGGTCGATGCCCTTTCCACGCTTATCCACAGGGATAACGCGTATGATTTTGGCCGCCGGATGTGTACAAAATTACGTGAGCTGATTCCCAGGCAACAATTCGATATAGCCATTCAAGCCGCTATCGGGGCTAAAATCATTGCCCGTGAAACTGTAAAAGCATTGAGAAAAGATGTTACCGCCAAGTGTTACGGGGGTGACATTACCAGGAAACGGAAATTGATTGAAAAACAAAAGAAAGGGAAAAAGCGAATGCGTCAGGTGGGTAACGTGGAAGTACCTCAGCAAGCTTTTCTCGCTGTCCTTAAGTTGGATTAGGCTTTACTCCCGAACCAGCCTTTTATCCTTTTTATGAGCTTTCTCGTGTTTTCGACCGTAATGGCATGCCTCCTGGTGCCTTTTGGGCCAAGAAGATAAGCGATGGGAGTTAACGAGGGAATGTTTTCACAGATTATTTTTGTAACCGCCAATCCCGGGATAATCACCAACATACCGGGAATACCCCAAATCATGGCTGACGCGACAAGCCCGACGATAATAAAAAACGGGTTAATCTGAAGGTTGCTTCCCACTATATTCGGGGTGAGAATATTGTTTTCAAGAAACTGAATGAATATAAACAACAGAACGACTTTTCCCGCTATTATTGGAGAAGGCTCGACAAGTAAGGCAAAAAATAAAGGTACTGCCCCTCCCATGAGGGTTCCAAAATATGGAATAAAGTTAATCGTTGCTGATATAATACCTAAAAATATAGGGTATTGAAGACCAATTAAACTTAATCCTGCAGAATTTATCACGCATAAGATGAGTACCACGATAAATACTCCACCCATGTAGCGGGTAGCAACTGTGGCAATGTTTTTAAGGATATTTAGGGTGAGTCGTTCCTTTTCATCAGGAACAATTTTCAGGATGAAATATGCAAACTTGGTACGATAGTAAAGAAACAGGAAAATGTATACTGGTAATAATCCAATTTTAACCAAAGTACCGGTAGCAGAAGTAAGCATTCTATTAAAACTCTCGCTACCAGCCTCGAAAATTGATGTTACGGCATTTTTCAGGATTGTTTCGAGACGGTCACCCGAGATTCCAAATTTTGATTCGATTCCGTCTTTGAAATACTCGATATTCAGTAATGCCTGCTTTTTAAGGGTTGGAAAATCTTCAATAATATTTCCAAATCTCTTGAAAACAAAAAAACCTATCCCGTAGATTACCGCGATCCCGAGGAATAATCCAATCAGAATACTTAAAATCCTGGCAAAACCACTTTTTTCAAGGAAATTAACGATAGGAAAAATTAGATATGCCAGTAATAAGGCAAATGCCAGTGGGTAAAGAAATTCCCTGGCTTGTATTAACCCGTAAAGCAAAAGGGTAATAAAGAGCAGGAAATAACTAAAACTTAAAAAACGGGGATACTTCTGTTCCATTCAGAGTTAATTAAACTTTGTATTAACGTAAAAGTAAGATTATTTGGTTTCAAAAAGCTTAAAAAAATTTCAACACTTTTTTAATCAAGAGAAATCTGCTTGTCTACCAGTAATTTGTATCCCTTGCCATGGATGTTCAATATTTTAATTGCAGGATCCTCTTTGAGATATTTTCGTAGCTTGGTAATGTAAACATCCATGCTCCGGGCGTTAAAATAATTGTCATCCATCCAGATGGATTTTAAAGCGTAATTTCTCTCCAGCACTTTGTTCATGTGCTGACAAAGGAGTTTGAGCAATTCGCTTTCTTTCGTGGTTAATTTTATTTTTTCGCTTCCAATAAACAGGGTTTGTTTATTGGAATCAAGCATGTAGCGGCCAATGTAAAAAATATGCTGATTCATTTTATCTCCCCTTGTTCTTCTTAAAATGGCTTCAATCCTGAAAATGAGCTCTTCCATGCTGAAGGGCTTGGTAATGTAGTCATCTGCTCCCATTTTAAATCCATCCAGTATATCATCTTTCATTGATTTGGCCGTGAGAAAGATAATAGGTATGTCGCTGTTGATGGTCCTGATTTCTTTCGCCAGCGTTAAGCCATCCATCACGGGCATCATAATATCCAGGATACATAGATCGTAGAAATTTTTCTTGTAGCTTTTAAATGCATCTTCACCATTAAAGTACAAGGATGTATCATAACCTTTCGCGTTAAGGTATTCTTTTAACAATGGACCGAGGTTTTCATCATCCTCGGCTAACAATAATTTAACTTTTTGTGATCCCATTATCTAATTAGCTTTCGTTAATGGTAATTCAATAATAAACGTGGTTCCATTTTTCAACTCACTTTCAACTTTTATACTTCCTTTAAGTTCTTCAACGATTTTTTTGACATAACTTAATCCCAGACCAAAACCTTTCACATTGTGAATATTCCCGGTAGGTACACGGAAAAACTTTTCAAATATTTTCTTTTGGTTTTCTTTTGATATACCGATTCCATTATCTGATACCATGATAAGTATGTTATCGCTTTTATTTCTGGTTGATATCGTGATCTGGGGTTTATCATTGGAGTATTTCAGACCATTGTCGAGCAGATTTACAAGCACATTTGTAAAATGAACCTCGTCAATATCAGCGGTATGATTATCAGCATCAAAAATACAGGTAATTTTACCGTTTTTCTTACTTACCTGTAACTCGAAAGAACTGCATACTGTATTAATAATTTCATGTATATCGCGCGGGATTATTTTAAGGTTGATCTTGCCTTTTTCAAAAATTGCCATTTGTAAAACCTTTTCAACCTGGTATCCCAGTCTTTTACTCTCGGTACCGATAACTGTTGATATATATCCCGTGTTTTTTAATTCGGGAGGAATGGATTCATCACCTAGCATCTGAGAAGCCAAAGATATGGTTGATATGGGCGTTTTTAACTCGTGGGTCATATTATTGATAAAATCATTTTTAATTTCCGACAATTGCTTTTGTTTAAATATGATAAAAATGGTAAAAGAGAAGCCCAACACGAGCACCAGGGTAAGAAAAACCGAGCTGAATCCAATTAAACCAAGTGATTTAAAAATGTAATTTTTCTGAGAGGGAAAATAAAGGCTCAAGTAATGGGGTATCCCCATGAAGTCGTCAGGAAACAACCTTGTCCGAAACCCATCGGGTGAATTCTTATCATTGAATTCCTCAGATTTATAAATTACTTTATTATGAGGATCAATTACACCATATTCGAAGTAAGTGTCTATGCCCCTGTTTTTTAGTTCTTCCCTGATGATGGTTTCTAATGTTTCCTGATCCACTCTCCCGGTAAATTCCATTCCTCCCATTCTCATGTTACGGATGATGTTTTCTATCCTCGTTCGCTGGTTATCGAAAGATCGCATCAAATCCATTTGTTGTCGTGACATATAGGGGTTCACTGGAATATCATAAACCGAATCATTGATTTCAACGCGTAATCCCGGGGAAAATGGATCCTTACTCCCAATGTCATGTTGACGGGAAGATGAGTAATGCCTGAAATAAAATCGATTATAGGTGTTACCGCGGGGAGTTTCAATAATAAAGCTGGTATCAAAACCAAATACACCGGACTTGTTCCCGAGGATCATGCTATCAATGGTACGCTGGTATTCGTTAAAAACCTGCTTGCTTGTCTCGTAGCGTTCCAACTCGAAAGAAATATCGGCGAGAGAACGATTTACGATCTGCCGGAAATGTTGCTCTTTTACTGTATAGGCATTTTTTAACCAGTAGCTTTGCACGATGATAAGCCCGGTTAAAACAGCCGATAAAAAAAGTGTCACTATCCAGATAACTCGCTTACTCATAATACAAATATACAACAGGTTAAACTCCGATAAACTCGTTTTAACATTCTTTAACAGGGAAACAGCAATAGATATTGTATATTTTTAAAATTCGAGTCGGTTTCGGTATTTTATTTTTAATTCCGGTAAAACAAAAGCTGTAATGATAATAGGAATTCTTCTTAGTTTAAATATCAGACTATCCAGGTAAACAGCCTCTAAATCTCCTGAAACCTTTAAAATAAAATCGATGTTTTTCTGGTCAGGCAGCAGATAAGTGTTTTCTGAACGATTAGAAATAAGGTTGAACGTGGTTAAGGAGTCTTCATCATGATAATTAAAGCAGGAAAAAGTATCTTTCAAACCGTTTTTTTTATCATGAATGATAACATTTTCAGTTTTTGAGAGATTAAACCCAAATGCCTGATTAATGGCCCAGGATAAACGATAATCGTTCTCGTGACTGGAAATTCCTACCAACACCGAACCAGGTTTGTAATTATCTTCCAGTTTATGGACCTTTTTTTTCAATATGCTTTGATTTTTAAGTTTTCAGCACTTGTTTGCACTTTCCTGGCAATACGCGTGAAAGGCTTCTTCTGCAGCTTTTTGTTCTGCTTCTTTTTTAGAGAATCCTTTACCGCTTCCCAGGCAAAGGTCGTTTATTTTTATTTTCGATACAAACAGGGGATTGTTCTGATCTTCAATATATTCCTCTTGACTTTCGAAGATGATATCTTTCTTGTTTTTCTGGGCCCATTCAATGACACGACTTTTAAAATCCGTTTCTTTTCGAAGGAGTTCCTCTATATCAATGTAATGATTCAGGATTCTTTCTTCAACAATCTTCCTGGTATTGTCATAACCTTTATCAAGATACACTGCACCAATCAATGCCTCCAGGGCATCACCATATACATGCCGGATCTCCTGGCAGTTATCAGTATTGGATTGTACCAGGTTTTGCAGTCCCATTTTGAGGGCAACTTCATTTAAATTGGTACGTTTTACTATCCTTGACCGTATCTTGGAAAGAAAACCTTCATTTTTATAAGGGAAATTTCTGAAAAGATGATCAGAAATAATGGCATCGAGAACTGAATCACCAAGATACTCGAGGCGTTCATTATTCATGATGGTACCATCTTCTCTTGTAACAGATGCGGATTTATGTATGAATGCTTTTTTGTAATATGTAAGATCAGCAGGTGAATAACCAAGTATGCTGATCAGTTTTGAACAGAATTCCCTGTTTTCACGGGCTTTTTTCCTGAAACGACTACGAAAAATGTCTTTCAGCACGAAATGTTAATCCTTATTCAGTATACTTTTTAAAAATAACACTTGCATTGTGTCCGCCAAAACCAAAGGTATTACTGAGAGCAGTTTTTACATCTCTTTCCTGAGCCTCGTTAAAGGTGAAATTGAGTTTATAATCAATTTCCGGATCCTCGGTTTTAAAATTAATGGTCGGGGGAACAATCCCGTATTTGATAGCAAGAATAGCAGCGATTGCCTCCACGGCACCCGCGGCTCCCAGTAAATGCCCTGTCATTGATTTGGTAGAGCTGATATTAACCTTGTATGCATCTTCACCAAATACCTGTTTAATAGCTTTTGATTCAGCCAGGTCATTCAGGGGAGTCGATGTTCCATGCACATTGATATAATCAATATCTGATGGGCTCATCCCGGCGTCATCGAGAGCGTTTTTCATTACCATGTATGCACCTTTCCCTTCAGGGTGTGGTGCAGTCAAATGATGCGCGTCTGCTGAAAGGCCGATGCCGGCAAATTCGGCATATATTTTGGCCCCTCGTGCTTTCGCGTGTTCCAGTTCTTCAACAATCAGGGCGCCGGCACCTTCACCCATGACAAAACCATCGCGTGTTCCATCGAAGGGTCGAGACGCTGTTTTATACTCGTCGTTACGGGTAGAAATAGCATGCATGGCATTAAAACCAGCCATCCCGGGCTCGTTGATGGATGCTTCAGACCCGCCTGAAATAAAAATATCGGCTTTACCGAGCCTGATATACGCGAGAGCGTCAATTAATGCATTGGTGGATGAAGCGCAGGCAGATACCGTTGTAAAATTAGGTCCGCGAAAGTTATACTTGATTGATATGTGCCCTCCCGCGATATCTGAAATCATCTTGGGAATGAAGAAAGGATTGAACCGGGGCGTACCATCCCCGGTTGCATATCCTTGTACTTCTTTAAGGAAAGTTTCAATACCGCCTATCCCTGAGCCCCATATTACGCCTGCACGGTCATGATTAATCCTGTCTAAATCGAGATTGGAATCCTTCATGGCCTCTTCAGCTGCAACCAGGGCAAACTGAGCATACAAATCAAGCTTGCGGACTTCTTTCTTTGGTATAAAATCTTCCGGGTTGAAGTTTTTTACTTCGCAGCCAAACTTAGTTTTATATTTTTCGGGATTAAAACGAGTTACCAGATCAGATCCGCTAACCCCCTTAATAAGATTATTCCAATATTCTTCCGTGTTGTTACCGATTGGAGTAAGTGAACCCAAACCGGTGATAACTGCCCGTTTCAATTCCATAAAACCAGTTTTAACTGTTACCTGCTTACTTTGAATTCTCTTCAATATACTTGATTGCTTCTCCAACAGTGCTGATATTCTCAGCCTGATCATCCGGAATTCCAATATTGAATTCTTTTTCAAATTCCATGATCAATTCTACTGTGTCAAGAGAATCTGCTCCCAGATCATTTGTGAAGCTTGCTTCCGGTGTTACTTCGCTTTCATCAACACCTAATTTATCAACGATAATTGCTTTTACTCTTGATGCAACGTCAGACATAACTGTAATTTTTAGTTTATACTCATTAAATTTTTAACTGTGCAAAGAAATGCAATTCTTAAAAAAAAACAAAGTGTTTTTTTTATTTCGGGCAAATTTAAGTCATTTTGTGTTCAATACCCTTAATTTAACGGAAAAAATTACACTTTTAAATCCCATTCAACAGGAAAAGAGCTGCTTATGTGATTATATCAATACATTTCAGGAACCTTTATTGTATATTTACCAGGCAATATTAACTTTACAACACGAAATCCAATTAGTTTCTCATGTGTTTTAAATCGTGTAAAATGAAGAAAGTGGCCATTTTCGCGTCCGGTTCAGGAACCAATGCCGAGAATATTATCCGGTATTTTAAAAATCATTCTGAAATAGCCATTACCCTGGTATTATCCAATAAGCCGGGAGCAAAGGTGCTCAGCAGGGCAGAAAACCTTGGAGTAGAGACAAGGGTATTCTCGAGAGATGAGTTTTACAACACCCTGAATATTCCTGAATTGCTTCATCAAAAGGGGATAGATTTTATTGTACTGGCCGGGTTCCTGTGGTTAATACCGGTGAGTCTTATCAATGCATACAAGGGAAAAATTATTAATATTCATCCTGCCCTGTTACCAAAATACGGGGGTAAAGGCATGTTTGGCATGAAGGTTCATGAAGCTGTAGTAGCCAATAATGAAAAAGAAAGTGGCATAACCATTCACCATGTGAACGAGGAATATGATAAAGGTTCCGTGATCTTGCAAAAGAAATGCAGAATTGAACCTGAAGATACTCCTGAAGTTGTTGCAGAGAAGGTCCACCAGTTGGAGTACGAGCACTTTCCACGTGTTATCGAGAAACTATTGGCTGAACAACAAACACAATAACTACCTGCAAGGTTAATCAGTATATATTCTGCCAAAATTTAATTGCACACCAACGTTAAAAATGAAAGGTTGATGCTGGTAATGCAAAATTGCATCGTCAGTAAGAGGCAGGGAAAGTCCGAGCTGGGAGATGAACTTCACCTGTTTGAATCCTAGCTTGGCTGTTATAACAGGTTCGATAAAGGCATCGTACTGGGCACTTCTTCCCACGTTACCTTCCTGAAGATTCATGTTAACAAAAGCAAATCTCGCGGCAAAACTGCCATCGAAAAATGAAGTGGATGCCCCTATGGCAGGTTGCAAAAAGAACCTGTTAAACCTGGCATTCGCGGCGTCATTAAAAATACTTTCATCACTGCCCCAATAACCTTCAACATTACCAAAGCCATAACCCCCATATAATTCATATCGACCAGATGTTCCCAATTTATCAAAATATCCCGCTCCAAGTTCAACCATAGAGTGTTTATGGTAATTGGCACTGTCTCTGGTATCGTTCCTGAAACTACCATTCACGATAAATCCTAAATGATCTGTTGCCGCGAAAGCCAATTGCGGGTCAAAACCACTGGAACCAATATTGGCAGAGACCTGCACCTCACCCTTATTCGAAAGCATGGGTGCATTTACCATATTGGGAATATATTCTGGTGAGCAAGAAGCAAAAAGAAGTATAAAGACCGGGAAGAAAACTTTGTTTACATGAGAAGTCGTTGTTTTCATGGCAAAGTATTTATTAATAATCATTACAAATATAAATAAAATCTTTGCTGGTATCAACTAATCAGCCTGCTTGTTATTTATAATTTATTAACAATCAGGGCTTATAACCTTGATGCAGCCGATTTATCGCGTCTGTTTTCACGGAGTCGTAAAGAGCCAGATTTTCTTCATGTACAGGTTCAACGGGAGGTGCCTCTACTTTCAAAGGGTTAATGGCATAACCATTTTTATAAAAACGGAAATCGAGATGCGGACCTGTTGATAAACCGGTGCTGCCCACGTAGCCAATTACCTCTCCCTGTTTCACGTATTTACCGGTTGACATACCCTTGCCATAAGTGCTGAGGTGAAGGTACGCGGTTGTATAAACGCTGTTATGTCTGATTTTGATCATTTTACCGGCACCGCCATGGTAGCCCATTTTAATTATTTTCCCGTCCCCAATCGCGTGTATTGGCGTGCCATAAGGCGCAGCATAATCAACACCATGGTGAGGGCGGTGTATTTTTAAAATAGGGTGAAAACGGCTGTGCGAGTAACCTGAACTAATGCGTGAAAACCTCAAGGGTGCCTTGAGAAAAGCCCGCCGGAGACTGTTGCCTTCATCATCGAAGTAACTTTCAACACTATCCTGGATGAAGGGAATTGCAAAAAATTCCTCGTTCGCGTGATAAAAAACGGCACTATGAATTTTACCGGTACCAATTGAAATGGTATCCACGAAATACTCATCATAAAATACCCGGAATGAATCTTTTTGCTGGAGCCCGAAAAAATCGATATTCCACGCGTAAATTTCAGAGAGATCAATCGCGAGCAGAGGATTAATCTTATTGTCTTTCATCGTGTTCCATAATGATGTTTCGATTGAGCCGGCAGCAAAAAAGGTTAATGTATCTACTTTCTTTTTGTGCATGGAGGCAATAATGCTGTCCTGTAAATCTACCAACAGGTAATCGAGCGGGGTATGCTCGTAAACAAAATAGTGAAGATCCTGCAAAGTATCATTGGAGAGATAAGCGAAGTAATGATTTCCTGCTTTAATCTTTTTAACATCCAGAACATTAGATACTTTGTTGGTTATCCTGTAAATAGTATTTCCATCAAGATTAAATGAAGCAAGCAGAGTGGCCAGCATTTGGTTATTCCGGATTCTGCCTTCTTGCATTACAAATGAATCGGCAACAATGCCATGCTGGTTATAAACCGGGGCAGGAGGGAGGGTATCCACTGCCTCAGCCACGAGTTCATCATATTTTTTTAGCCCTGAAACACGCCGCACTTCATTAACCCCAATCAATAACAACATGGTAATGAATACCATAACGATCGTATCTTTTATACTTGTATTTATCTTCATAAATTAACCTTTTATTCTGTCAAAACCTAACCCGTAAACTCCCATAACATTCCCAACAGACATGAAGGATTCCGGATCTACTTGCTTAATTATCCTAAAAACAAGATTCAAATCGGATTTCCTTACTATTACGAGTAAAACCTTAGTAGGTTTCCTCGAGTACCATCCCTGTGCATCAATAAATGTAATTCCGCGACCTACCTCGATGGATATCCTGTCCGCGATATCTGCAAAACGTCGTGAAAAAATAAAAACCTGATATGATTGTTTTGCCCCGGATAATACCATATCGATAGAATAAGCTGCTATGGCCATGGTAACATAACCGTAAACTACTTTTTCGATCGACTGAAAAACAAGATATGAACTGGAAATTATAATAATGTCGAGGTAAAGGATAACTTTTCCGGGGCTGATATTCCTGTACTTGGTTACAATCATGGCAATGATGTCGGTTCCTCCGGTACTTCCTCCCTGTGTAAAAACAATGCCCACGCCAACCCCCGAAAGTATGCCACCAATTACGGCAGACATGAATGTATCGTCAACCACTGGCTGGGTGATGGCACCCTGAAGAACAGAAAGCAATATTGAAAAAATTCCTACCCCAACAATAGTTTTTAAGCCAAACCCGGTACCCAGCACGCGGAAAGCGATAATCAATAAAAAAGCATTGACAATCAGGTAACTTATACCTACCGGGACCCCCGAGGCGAAAAAGATTACCGTCGCGACGCCACTAATTCCGCCCCCGGTTATTTCAGCAGGAATAAGAAAAGCCGTCCACCCCAGGGCGCTGAGGAATAAACCAATGAAAATAATCACGTAAGGTTTTACCAGCGACAGGACTTTCTTCATGCTATACAACAATGTTTATAATTCGCCGGGGAACAACAATTATCTTTTTCGGGGTTTTATTTTCCAGCCATTTTTCAGCGCCCGGGTGATTAATTACTTCTTTTTCAACCTGTTCTTTTGGCATATCAGCGGGTAATTCAATTTTGAAGCGCATTTTACCGTTGAATGAAACCGGGTAAGTAAATGTATCTTCTATCAGGTAATTTTCATTATAAGCTGGCCATTTAGCATCATTCACGGTACCACTGTTTCCTAATTTGTGCCATAGTTCTTCTGTAATGTGCGGGGCGAAGGGTGAAAGTATAACGAGTAATTTCTCCAGCACTAAACGTTTATTACACTTGAGTTCATTCAATTCATTCACGCATATCATAAAAGCACTAACGGAGGTATTGAAAGAAAATTTTTCAATATCCTTCCCAATTTTTTTAATGGTTTTGTGTAATACTTTCAATTCTTCACGCGTGGGTTCTTCATCGGTAACCTGCAGGTTATTCATGTTATCATGAAATAATCGCCAGAATTTGCGAAGAAATTTATCAACACCGTCAATCCCATTGGTGTCCCAGGGTTTCGATTGCTCAACAGGGCCCAGGAACATTTCATACATGCGCAGTACATCGGCGCCATATTGTTCTATGATATCATCGGGATTGACTACATTATAAAGTGATTTTGACATTTTTTCGATAGCCCACCCGCAATGGTACTTGCCATCCTCTTCAAGGATGAATTCTGCTGTCTTATATTCAGGGTTCCACTTTTTGAAGGCTTCAATGTCCAGGATATCATTATGAACGATATTCACGTCAACATGGATGGGAGTGACCTCGTATTTCTTTTTGAGGTTAACAGAAACAAAAGTATTGGTATTTTTAATCCTGTACACGAAGTTGGAACGTCCCTGGATCATTCCCTGGTTGATTAGTTTTTTAAAAGGTTCTTTTTCAATCACTATTCCAATGTCATACAAGAACATGTTCCAGAAGCGTGAATAAATGAGATGTCCCGTTGCATGTTCAACACCGCCCACGTATAGATCTACATCTTTCCAGTACTTATTGGCAGTCTCGGAAACTAATGCTTCATTATTATGTGGATCCATGTACCGCAGGTAGTAAGCTGAAGAACCAGCAAATCCCGGCATGGTACTTAATTCCAGGGGATAGCCCTCTTCTGTTTGCCAGTTTTTTGCTCTTCCAAGGGGAGGATCTCCTTCTGCAGTAGGGAGGAAGGTTTCAATCTCAGGTAATTCCAGTGGTAATTTATCTTCATCAAGAGGGTACGGGATATCATCCTTGTAAAATACTGGAAACGGCTCACCCCAGTACCTTTGGCGGCTAAAGATCGCGTCATGGATGCGGTAATTTATTTGCCGGTTTCCAAGTCCTTTTTTTTCGATTTCATCATTTACTTTACGGATAGCATCTTCAACATGCAGACCGTTAATAAAATCTGAATTGATCATGGTTCCTTCACGGGAATCATAGGATTCATCCCATGTATTGGGGTCACCCGGGTCCTGATTATTTACAGAAATAACAGGGATTATGGGCAGGTGAAAATGACGCGCGAATTTGAAATCGCGGCTGTCGTGGGCCGGTACCGCCATTATGGCACCGGTTCCGTAACCAGCGATCACGTAATCACTCACGTAAACAGGCAGATCATCACCCGTGAAAGGATGCTTCGCGAAAGAACCGGTAAACTCTCCACTCACGGTTTTTACATCGGCCATTCTTTCTCTTTCCGATCTTTTTTTTGATTCTTCAATATATTTTTCAACCGCCGTTTTTCGATCTGGTGTTGTAAGCTCGGAAGCCAATTCGCTTTCGGGCGCTATTACCATGAAAGTTACTCCAAAAATGGTGTCGGGTCGGGTTGTAAAAACCACGAAACTTTTATCACTGTCTTTTACGGGAAAAACCATGTTAGCGCCCTCGCTTCGACCTATCCAGTTTTTTTGTATTTCTTTCAACGACTCTGGCCATTCAATTTCATCGAGTCCCGTAAGGAGTCTTTGTGCATACGCGGTTATCCTTAAAAGCCATTGTTTCATTTTCTTTTGTTCAACCGGGTGCCCGCCTCTTATGGAATATCCTTCGTTTACTTCATCATTAGCGAGTACAGTTCCCAATGCCGGACACCAGTTTACCATGGCATCTGCCAGGTAAGCCAGCCGGTAGTTTAGCAGTATTTCCTGCTGATCCTTTTCATCCATGGATTTCCATTCGCCGGGTGTGAAAACGGGTACTTCACTGCAGGCCGCTTCAATACCGGTGTTCCCATTTTTTTCAAATTCAGCTACCAGGTTCTCTATAGGTTCAGCCTTGTTGGTTTTTTTATTGTACCAGTGTTTGAACATTTGAATAAAAGCCCATTGGGTCCACTTGTAGTATCCAGGATCACAGGTTCTGATCTCCCTGTCCCAGTCATAGGAAAAACCAATTTTAAATAGCTGTTCCTTATATCTTTTAATATTTTCGTCTGTTGTTTTCGCCGGGTGTTTTCCTGTTTGTATGGCATATTGCTCCGCGGGTAATCCATATGCATCAAATCCCATGGGATGCAGTACATTAAAGCCATTCATGCGTTTATAGCGGGTGAATATGTCTGTAGCGATATAACCCAGCGGGTGTCCCACGTGCAAACCCGCGCCGGAAGGATAGGGGAACATATCAAGCACGTAATACTTGGGCTTTGAATGATCCACATCAACCTGGTAAGTTTTATTCTCGCTCCAGTATTGTTGCCATTTTTTCTCTACTTCTTTGAAATTGTATTCCATTTTCGGCGTTTTGATTAAGTCAACTATTTACAAGCAAACTGCAAAAGTAAAAAACTTTTATTAATTTCGCGGACGATCATGGTCCCGTAGTTCAATCGGATAGAATGTCAGATTCCGGTTCTGAAGGTTGTGGGTTCGAGTCCCGCCGGGATCACTAAAAAACAACAAGAGCAAACGTTTAATGCTCTTGCTGAATGCTCAAACTGAAAGAGGGCTGCATGAGCATGCAACCCTCTTTCTAACCAAAACTAACCAAACTTGCTAACCAAAATTATGAAAAAATTTACTCCATGAATTTCTCGTCTTCCATTATTTTTTTGAAATTGTTCACCTGAAGTTTTACTTTCTCGTCAGTCATTGCTTTATTAAAGTATTCTTCAGCGATGAGCTTTTTGCCTGATTGATAATAGCACAAACCGGTGTAATAATTCAGTTTGGCGTTATCACTTTCTATTATGACAAGTTCCACCAGGATATCAAGTGCCTTGTGATAGGCTTCTTTTTCCACGTACTTTTCTACTTTTTTAATCTTTTGTTCCACTTCCTTATCACTGTTACCTGATGCAGGTACTGGCAGGGATATTATTGTAAAAAAACCGATTATCAGAATTAAGTGTTTCATCTTTTCTCGTTTTTATTTGATTATACTGATCTGCTGATATTTGGTTTTTAATATTCCATTAACAGATGAAAAGCTTTGATAAAAAATACATGAATGTGTCATTAAAAAATCTACCGCGAATGAACGGCGAGTTTTTAAGGATGAAACTAATTTTAAGACTTCTCTGTTAAAGCTTGTTTACCTGTCTTAATTATTCATAAATATTTGTGAATTATTCATCATAAATCTTAGCTTTGCAATCTGATTTTTGACTTTCAATTATTATAAACGTGACAAAAAGCGGAAAATACTTACTTTGGTTCCTTTCTGCAGCAACCGTTCTCGTGTACTTCCTCAACCTGGGTATCAATGATATCTGGAATCCCAACGAGGGCTACTATGCTGATTCAGTGCAGGAAATGTTAAAATCCGGCAATATTCTTGATTTTTACTACAATCAGGAACATCGTTTTAACAAGCCCCCTGTTACCTATTGGACGATTGGAATTTTTACATGGATATTTGGTCTCAATGAGTTCATGGTTCGATTACCAATGGTATTGATGGCCTTGGGTTCCATTTGGTTAACTTACCTTTTGGGTAAGCTGGTGTACGGGAAAAATGAAGGAATATGGGCGGGTATTGTCATGGCCCTGAGTTTGCAATTCATGATAAACAGCCGGTATGCTACCCCCGAGGTCCCGCTTACGTTCTTTTTTACATTAACCATGTACTGGTTCATGAAGGGGTATCTTCAGCGAAAATTCAATTACCTTTTTCTTTCTTATGTCGCACTTGGGTTTACTATCTTAACCAAGGGTTACCCTTATCTAATAGTGATTGGGGGCATTATTATTGTTTATTTATTTTTAGACGCGAAGCTCCGGGTTCGTGGTTTTTTCAGGAAGTTAGGTCAGTTACGACTCCATATCGGATTGCCAGTCGCGTTGATTATTGGCTTTAGCTGGGTAATTTATTCATATTTAAAATTCGGGGATGATTTTTTAAACGTGCTCGATAAAGAAACCATCGAGCGTGCCTTTGGTTACGAGACCAACTGGTTAAGTGAATTATTTTTTTTCCCGGGGGTAATTGCCTGGGGATTTTTACCTTATTCAGCCGTTTTTTATGTAGCCCTGGTTTATTATCTAAGGAAAAAAGAAACGTTCATGCAATTCGCCATGCCCTTGTCATGGATACTTGTAATGTTAGTAATTTTTACAATCGCCAAGTTTAAATTGCCAACCTATTTTATTCAGGCTCATCCTGCCATGTCACTTTTTGCCGGTGTATTCCTCGCACGGGAAATACCGGGTACCCCGTGGAAAAAGTTCTTTTGGAATTTTTCTCTGGTATTACCCGGCATGTTTATTACCCTGTTATCTGTTGGAATCATTTATTTTTTTAGCCTTCATTTCATATTTTTCATTGTTATTTCACTCCCTTTCCTGTTCATGTTTTACCATCCGGGTTTCAGGGATGCAAAGAACAACCTGAGTGGTTATAACAATTATCTCCGGATTTTTCCTTATTTCACCATGGTATTGCTCATTTTTGTTTTCGCGGCTTTTGTTTTACCCAGGGTTGAAAAGTACAGGCCCTATGATGAAATCGGGAAAATAATTGAACAAAATTCACCCGCGGATAATGAAGATATACCCTTACTTGTTCAGGAGAAATTCATTTTTAACATGCCATTTTACGCGGACGTGAAGCAGATAGGATACCTGGATGGAAACCTGATGAGGGATGGTAATTATTTTGCTCTCGTGAAAAAAGAAAGATGTAAAGATTTTCCGGCGGCTGAGATTTTATGGGAGGGATACCTGTATCGCAGGAACTCGGAAGCCGTTTTCTTTATTTTTCTTGAATATGTTGTAAAAGCAGAAAAGGGAAATTACAAGGGTTTCAATAAATATTGCCTCTTGTGGCATGAAAAACCTTCAGCAGCGAAATAAATTGTTACTTTTGCAATATCTAAATACCTGAAGATGGAAAAACTTTCTATAGTTGTTTGCGTGTATAACGAGGAACCCAATATTAAGCCCCTCGCGGAGAAGGTATTCTCGTCTCTCTCCTCCATAGATTTCAGGCTGATTTTTGTAGATGATGGTTCCACGGATGGTACCGTCAAAGAAATTAAAGCAATCCGGGATTCCCGTGTTGTATTAATTGAACTGAAAAAAAACTACGGGCAGAGTTCGGCTTTGGCTGCAGGAATTGAACATGCCGGCGGAGAATACATTGCCACGATTGATGGAGATTTGCAAAATGATCCATCGGATATACCGGGCATGCTAAAACTTGCCGTGGAAGATGAGTGGGACGTGGTCGCGGGAATTCGCAAAAACAGGAAAGATGGCATGTTTTTGAGGAAAATTCCCAGCAGGATTGCCAATGCTATTATCCGCGCATCAACAGGAGTAATGATGAAAGACTATGGTTGTACCCTGAAAGTTTTCAAGGGTGATATGGCCAAGAGCATTGGTCTTTATGGTGAATTGCACAGGTTTATTCCCGTGCTTGCCGTATTGGAGGGCGCATCCATTACTCAGGTTGACGTGAAGCACCACCCCAGGCAGTTTGGGAAATCCAAATACGGAATTGGACGAACTTTCAGGGTTGTTAGCGATTTATTGCTCATGCTTTTTTTCAAGCGATACATGCAACGTCCCATGCATCTTTTTGGTACTTTTGGAATAGCCTTGTTCATGATTGGATTGCTTATTAATTTTTACCTGTTTATCCTCAAAATACTGGGACAGGATATATGGGGCAAACCCATGCTTCTTTTGGGAATATTATTGATAATAACCGGAATCCAACTTGTTACAATCGGTATCATGGCCGAGTTGCTCATGCGAACCTACTACGAATCTCAAGCGAAGAGGCCTTACAAAATAAAAAAAATATCAACCGGTGAAGCTGAAGATTAACAGGCATGTTAAATCGTTTATAAAGGTCATTTTATCCTTTGCTGCTCTTTATTTTGTTTATACCAAAATCGATATTAAAGAGGTAATAAATGTTTACAGGCAGTCCAATCCTTTTTTTTTGGTAATTGCCCTTCTATTCTTCACGATTTCGAAAATTATCGCGGCATATCGTCTTAACGGGTATTTAAAAGCCATTGATATCTTTATTTCAGAAACTGCCAATCTTCGTTTGTATCTCCTGGGCATGTTTTATAATCTTTTTCTTCCCGGTGGAATAGGGGGCGATGGTTACAAAATTTACCTGTTGAACAGGCATTTTAATGTTAAAGCCAGGCGAATTTTCTGGGCTATTTTTTTCGACCGTTTAAATGGTGTTTTGGCACTTGTAATCCTGGCCACCCTTTTTTTTTATTTTCTCGGTGGATTGGTCATGGTTAAATGGTTTCTATGGATTCTAATTCCACTTGGAATATTCGTGTTTTACTACATTATCCGGCGGTTTTTCAGCTATTTCAGGAAAATAGTTATGCCAGGCACATTTCAGTCACTTCTCGTGCAAGTTTCGCAGACTTTATCAGCTTTTTTTATAATGCTTGCACTGGGAATTGATAATTACCATGTTGCCTACCTGTTTATTTTCCTGCTTTCCTCTATTATTGCAATGATGCCGGTTACAATTGGTGGTATTGGTTCAAGAGAAATTGCTTTTTTATATGGTGCGAAAATGCTTGCACTCAACACGAGTGTATCAGTTGCCCTTAGCTTAATGTTCTATCTCATTACTTTACTTGTAAGTTTTTTCGGTATTTTCTTGAGTTTTAAACCAGAACATATACTGAAGCATTCCTAATAAAAAAACCACCTCCTTTTGGAGATGGTTTTGTCAAGCTAATATTATATTACTCGAAAAATTAGAACTGCTGATTTCCCGTGCGGGCTTCTTCCAGGGTGGAATAATTAATTTTCAGCGCGCTGGCTTCTCTCAGGGCCTGTTTAACATCTGTAACAATCCCCATGTTTGTTTTCTTGTCAATTTTCAGTGAAACGGTCATTTTTTTCTGATCGTTCTCGTCCATTTGTTCTCTTTCACTTGTAATAAAATCGCGGATATCCAGAACTTCTGCAAACCTGTCATTTAACTGAATCCTGGGTTCTGTTCCATAAAGTTTAGTATTATAAGGAACACCAATATAAATGTAACTGACGAGCGATTTATTTTCAAGTTTCTTGATTTCAGAAGCTTCTGGCTGAGTAACGCTAATACGCAATTCAACTTCCCTCATAACAGTTGTAACCATGAAAAAGAATAGAAGCATGAATACAATATCCGGGAGGGATGCTGTATTAATTGACTGAACTTCTCTACTGTCTGATTTTTTAAATTTGCCCATTAGTTATTTCCTCCGATATTTTTAGGTTCGGCTTCAGAAATCATCACCGGCATCACTTTTTTCACCGCATCCTGCCTTTCTGCATCAAGATCATCGAATACTTTCCCGAATTTGTCCATGGCCACCTCATCTTTTACCTCGTTCCCTGCCTGTGTAAGGGCATCCTGAACCATAATGTACATGTTATATGTTGTACCATTATCGTTTCTGAGCGAGATAACACCCTTGTGCACCTCTACTTCCCCGAAAAAAGGAACCTGTTTAGGCTCTTTTTCGGGTAAATTGGGATCATTATTTGGATTAAGCAGAAACTCTTTGGTGGCATCTTTCAACTGGGTAATATCCATTGGTTCTCCTTCAACCATGAGTTGATCATTGGCATTTACCAGTACCACGAATACATTTCTTTCTTTTACTTCAACATCTGTATCAACATCTTCATCTTCTGGTATTGGTGGCAGCAGCCTCGAAATACCCACGTCGGTATCCATTGTAGTGGTCACCAGGAAGAAAATCAGGAGCAGGAAGGCTATATCAGCCATTGATCCGGCATTAATTTCCTGTAGTTTTCTTTTCGCCATAATATTGAAAAATTTATTCCCGTGGGAGTTTAATTCCCTCGGTACCAATTATTTAAAATACTTTGCAATTTCAGAGTAAATAATCATCAGAATCGCGATTCCTGCTAAAAGGTACATGGTAATGAGCCCTGTTCCCACTATTTTAAAAGTTGAAGGACTTATCTCCTCTGCTACCTGAACCTGAATGGGTTTGTCTGAAGCAAGCAGGTATGCAACGCCAATAATTACAGCAGCAACTGCAAGAACCACGAGAAAACGCTTGAGGTTCTTCTTGTTCGTGAATATGTTAATTAACGGGAATACAAGTGCTAAAATGGCTGCCGCTATACCCAAACCATAAGCCCAATATAATATTGTTTGTGTAATTCTTGGCTCTTCGAAACTCGTGTCTACTGTTTCAGGCACAACGGGGCCAAAGTAGAATAACAGCAATAGAATGGCTGAAACTCCCATTAAAACATATAGTACAATTGATAATGCTTTATGTAATGACATAATCTTACTTATTTTTTAAGGTTGTATTTTACTAATAAGTCAACCAACGAAATAGAGGCATCCTCCATCTTGTTAACGATCGAATCGATTTTAGCTAGAATATAGTTATAGAAAATCTGAAGAATAATCGCGACAATCAAACCAGATACCGTGGTAATAAGTGCAACCATAATACCACCAGCCACCAGTTGAGCAGAAACATTACCAGCCAGGCGGATGGCATCGAAGGCCGCGATCATACCAATTACCGTACCCATGAAACCAAGCATAGGTGCGATTGATATAAAAAGAGAGATCCAGGAAAGACCTTTTTCAAGGAGACCCATTTGAACACTGCCGTATGAAATAACAGATTTTTCAACTACTTCAATTCCTTCACTCATCCTGTCGAGACCCTGGTAGAAAATACTGGCAACTGGACCGCGAGTATTCCTGCATACTTCTTTTGCAGCTTCAATTCCGCCAGATTCAAGGGCTTCTTCTACTTTCTTGAGTAGTTTTTCGGTGTTGGTACTTGCAAGGTTAAGGTATATAATCCTTTCGATAGCCAGTGCCAGGCCGAAAATTAACGTGAGTAGCACGGCACCCATGAAACTGGCACCACCTTCAATAAATTTAGCTTTAATTGCCTTGTGAAGCGTTCCTGTTTCAACGCCGGCTTCTTCAACTGGTTCTGCTTCTTCGGTAGTAGCTACATCGGTAACTGTTGTGTCCTCAACCGTCTCATTCTGAGCGGTATCAGCCTCCTGCTCCTGGGCAATAACAAAAGTTGATGCTCCGAATGCAAGCATCCCAAACACTGCTATAAACGCGAATAATTTTTTCATGGTTTGATTTTTTGTTTAATTAATTAACGTAAGTTTTTGTATTAAAATTATTAAAAATTTATGAATTACTTAAATATTCATTGAAATTCTTTCGCGGAGAGAGCGGGATTCGAACCCGCGAACCGCCGGTAAGCGGTTACACACTTTCCAGGCGTGCGCCTTCGACCACTCGGCCACCTCTCCATGAAGTCAGCACTTGTAAAGAACACCTGTCCCGGGTTTTAAACAAACCGGATACCGCTCTTTAATAGCAACTTATTAAGTTGCATCCTAAATTTCAGGCCGCCAAATTACAAAAAAAATATTAAAAAAAATATTATCTACATGTTATTTCTCCATTGAGTTCTTTATTAAGAAGCATTTTAATTTGACTGATTGGCAATTGTTTGCCAAGCAAATACATTGTTTTTGTTACTGCCGCTTCCGTGGTTATGTCCCTGCCGCTGATAACGCCTGCTTTTGCAAGTTCAACCCCTGTTTCATACTTGTCCATTTCCACGCTCCCCCCGTGGCATTGGGTTACATTCAGGATGAGTATATCATTTGCAACAGCTTCTCTTATTAAATCAATAAACCATTTTTCTTTCGGGGCATTGCCAGTACCAAAAGTTTCAAGGACAATTCCCTTAATATTATTTATAGAAAGTATTGCCTTTACAACATCTTGGTTTATACCCGGGAATAGTTTTAGTATGGCTATATTGGTATCCAAATTTTTATGCACGATAAGTTCTGATCCAGGAATGAAGCTTTTTATGGCCTGAAAATTATAATTGATATGAATACCTGCCCGCGCGAGTGGCGGATAGTTGTCGGAAGAGAATGCCTTGAAATATTCTGCTGTTTTTTTTCGGGTGCGATTTCCCCGTAGTAACAAATTTTCAAAATAAATCGTGACCTCCGGTACAATTGCCTGCCCGTTCTTCTTCGCTGCCGCCAGTTCTATTGCGGTAATCAGGTTTTCTTTTCCATCGGTTCGTAACATGCCTATAGGTAATTGGGAACCGGTGAAGATTACAGGTTTTTGTAAATTTTCAAGCATAAAACTGAGTGCACTGGCAGAATATGCCATCGTATCCGTACCATGCAAAATTACGAAGCCATCATAAGTTTTGTAGTTTTCCTCGATAATAGTAACCAGCCTCACCCAGGTTCCCGGGTTGATACTGGATGAATCTACCGGTGGCTCAAAGGCTATTGAATCAATAATAAACCGGAATCTTTTAAGCTCGGGCACCTGATTGATTAACTCGTTAAAATTAATGGGAAATAGTGAGCCTGTTTCAGGGTGATGAACCATTCCTATTGTGCCCCCGGTATATATGATAAGTATTTTTGCAGATTTATCAGGCATATCATTTGATCTTAAAAAGGTTTATTGCATTGTTGGTTGTAATACCTGCTATTTCCTCTACTGGCAACTCGAATATTTCCGCTATTTTCTCGATCACGTGAATGATAAATGCACTTTCATTTCTCTTACCCCTGTATGGGACCGGGGCGAGAAAAGGCGCATCTGTTTCAACCAGGATGTTCTCGGGTGAAAGTGCCCTGACAATTTTATCTACTCCACTGTTTTTGAAAGTTACGATACCACCAATTCCCACGTGAAAACCTAAATCGATGATTCTTTTTGCCTGATCGGGAGTACCGGTGAAACTATGAAAAACTCCTCTTACGCTGCCTGCCGGCTTTGATTTTAATATTTGAATTAATTCTTCTTCTGCCTGCCGGGAATGGATGACAAGAGGGAGATCAAGTTCTTCCGCCAAAAAAAGCTGGTGCTCGAAAACCAGTTGTTGCTCCTTTATGAAGCTTTTATCCCAGTATAGATCCATACCTGCTTCACCAATAGCTACATATTGGGTATCTCTCAATAACTTCTCCACCTTATCCAGTTCGGTTTTAAAATTTTCTTTTACCGATGTTGGATGTAAACCCATCATGGGATAAAAAAAACCGGGATGTTTCTTGCATAGCTGATGCAATGGCCTGGTGGATTGACTGTCGATATGGGGCAATAATACCTTGTAGACACCCTGTTTCGTTGCTCTCTCAATTACCTGATCCAAATCATCATTAAATTCTTTAAGATACAGGTGTGCATGTGTATCAATAATCTTCATCACTACCGGTTTCTGCTTACTGTTTAGATACGTGCTGAAGAAGAATCAGCCGGGTTATAAAGATCAAGTTAGACAATTCCCTGTGATATCATGGCATTTGCTACTTTCACGAAACCTCCGATGTTTGCACCATTCACGTAATTCACGAAATCATCACTTTCTTTTCCATATTTCACGCAGGTTTCATGAATATTTTTCATGATAGTCTTGAGCCTGTCATCTACTTCTTCTCTTGTCCATGGGAGTCGCATGCTGTTTTGTGTCATTTCAAGCCCGGAGACAGCCACACCTCCGGCGTTAGCGGCTTTACCAGGGCCAAATAGAATTCCGGCTTCCAGGAATACTTCTATGGCTTCAGGAGTGCTGGGCATGTTGGCTCCTTCAGAAACACAAATACACCCTTTGTCTACCAGTATTTTGGCTTCCTCACCGTTTATTTCATTTTGTGTGGCATTGGGTAAAGCAACATCACATTTCACTTTCCAGGGATGTTCATTTTCATGGTATTCACAGCCGTATTTATCAGCGTATTCCATTATTCTCCCGCGGCGAATATTTTTTAATTCAAAAACATAATTTAGTTTTTCGGTATCGATTCCATCGGGGTCATAAATATAACCATTTGAATCTGACAGGGTAACCACTTTACCTCCCATTTCGATAACCTTTTCGGTTGCATATTGAGCCACGTTGCCGGCGCCACTTACACATACGGTTTTTCCTTTTATGCTTTCTCCCCTGGTCTGAAGCATTTCTTCTGCAAAATAAACGCAACCGTAACCAGTTGCCTCTGGACGAATTAAACTCCCACCAAATTCAAGGCCTTTACCGGTAAGAACTCCCGTGAATTCGTTTCTTAATCTTTTATATTGACCAAAAAGATAACCTATTTCCCTTCCGCCAACACCAATATCCCCGGCAGGTACATCCGTGTTAGGGCCAATGTGCCTGTAAAGTTCTGTCATGAAGCTCTGGCAAAAGCGCATGACCTCGTTGTCTGATTTTCCTTTTGGATCAAAATCGGAGCCTCCCTTTCCTCCCCCCATGGGCAAACTGGTAAGACTGTTTTTAAATACCTGCTCGAAGGCAAGAAATTTTAATACTCCAAGGTTTACTGTCGGGTGAAACCGTAATCCTCCCTTGTAAGGCCCAATGGCGCTATTCATTTCAATCCGGAATCCCCGGTTTATCTCAACCTCGCCTTTATCATTCTGCCAAGGAACACGAAAAATAATAATTCGTTCGGGTTCAGCAATTCTTTCCAGGATTTTGGCATGCTTATAACTCGGGTTTTCTTCAATAAAAGGAATTAATGATTCGGCTACTTCTTGCACTGCCTGGTGATACTCGGGTTCACCCGGGTTTTTAGCCTTGATCTTTTCCATGAATTGTTCAACTTTTTGATCCATAATAACGTGTTTGAAATATTAATTTATTAGTAATGATTAATTTATAATATCTTTTTAGTTTTTTAAGTTATATTATTATAATTTTTTGAGCATTGCGAAGGTACTAAAAAAATGAAATAATCAATTATCTAGTCAGGAAGGCACATTTTGAATACATGTTGTTAAAACATTAATCAAGGAAAGAGCATTTATGCCACA
>CAYRRV010000031.1:35697-46275 GCA_964426725.1 uncultured Bacteroidales bacterium
CATTTTGAATACATGTTGTTAAAACATTAATCAAGGAAAGAGCATTTATGCCACACGATAAATTTTGCCGGGCATACATTGTATTATGCCATCCATGTCGAGATTGAACAGTAATGAAGATACTTTTTGCACGGGTAATCCGGAATTCGCGGCAATATCATCCATGGAAACTTCTCCTGACTCCCGTATAATAGCAATAATTAATTCTTCTTCCTCACTGAAATTATGAAAAAGTTCCTTTTGCACCGGTAGTGATTTTTTTCCCAAATCCCAGTTTAGAATTTTTTCAATATCTTCTGCAGATTCAATGAGCGCAGCTTTATTGGTCTTAATGAGTTTATTGCAACCAGCCGAGTATCGATCATTTGATCTTCCTGGCACGGCAAGTACTTCCCTGTTGTAGGAATGCGCGATGTCTGCTGTAATCAGCGCTCCTCCTTTTTCCGCGGATTCTATCACGAGTGTGGCATCAGCCAGGCCGGCAATTAACCTGTTTCTTTTAATGAAGTTTTGTCTGTCAGGTTTTGTATCACTGGTAAATTCGGTTACAACAGCGCCCCGGTGGGTGATTTCGCGGGCTGTTCCCCTGTGAGCTGGCGGATAAATATGATTGAACCCATGGCCTAATACCGCTATAGTTTGCAGCTTGTTTTTAAGTGCCTCACGATGTGCCTGTATATCTATGCCATAAGCCAACCCACTCACGATGATGGGATCATGATTTTTTTTTGAAAGATCAGCAATGACCTGTTCACAAATTAATTTTCCATATGGAGTTGCTTTTCGCGTGCCAACAACACTTATTATCCGGGGATGATCAAAATTGACATTTCCTTTCGCGTATAACATTACCGGTCCGTCTTCACATTGTTTTAACCGGAATGGGAATCCCGCGTCGAGGTAAAAAATTGGCTGAATATTATTCTTATGAATAAATTCAACCTCTCTTTCTGCAATATCCAGCACCTGTTGGTTGGATATTCTACTGGCCAGAAATTCCCCAATGCCCGGAATCTTTTTGAGATTATTTTTCTTTTCAAGAAATACTGATTCTATGGAGCCACAATAGGAAACGAGCCTCCTCGCCAGTATACAACCTATACCAGGCAAAAGACTAATGGCAATTTTGAACTTTAATTCACTCACGAGATTTTTTTATTTGTATATTACCAAAATATCAAAATCTCGTGTATATAAATCTAATTTTTATTTTTTTACCCGTGTCTTGTCATTAAAGAAATGGCGGTAGATCTATGCCACATGCCCTGAATAAAGAGACATCATTTCTGCAATATCAAATGTGACGCGTCTCTAGACCTGAGAGTCTTTTTAAAAGCCTGGATTTTTCCGAAAAGGAAAGCGCTGTTAAACTAACAGGTGGATACCGGAACACGCCTTTTGGGGTTTGTTGGTAAAGAATTAAAAATTCTCTCAGACCACCCATGTCTTTTTTCAGCTCGTACCTGACAAATTTTTCTTTGGGAATCTCGAAAGCTCTTTTTTTCTGTTCGAGCGGGCGCATGGAATAGAATCTTAATATAATTTTTGCTCCATCGTCATTATAATAAATGTAATTCATGTTGAGCATGTAAAAATAAACAGAGATGGCGAGGTAAGCTAATATAATTATCAACACGATAACACCTCTTTCCATGCCCAAAACCGGTTCGCGGAACAGATCGGTTAGCAACACGATTATTACCAGTGTTGAAACCCCAATAGTTATAAAAAGGGCACGCAGTCTTATCTTTATGGCTGTTGTCCTGATATCTAATTCCATGGTTCAAAATTTCTGTAAAATTAGTCTAAATTAGATAACTTCCCGTGGTTTAATCAGAAAATGTTAATTTTTAAAGGACTGATGTTCTTTACCATGAGAATATTTTACCTTCACTGAGTTCTCTGCCAATGGGCAGCTCGGTTCATTTCCTTTTGTACCCGGTCACAGAAGCGCTACTTCACAAAGGCGGTGGAATAATAAAAAAATCTCGTGAACAATGCACGGGTCAATTTTCTCTATATCGTGAAATTTTTCGGAAGTTAGTTGTATTTTTGGGTGATGGTTTTCAAAATATTCGCGTCCAACTATAAAGAAAGATGAAATACCTTGTAACGCACGATAACAGAATAATCAAAGGAAAAGTTTCTCTTCCTTCTTCCAAGTCTATTTCAAACAGGTTACTCATCCTGAAAGCCTTGTCTGGCAATATAATTAATGTTGAGAACATATCAGAAAGCGAGGATAGTGTTATCATGCAAAAAGCATTAAAAACTGAAGGAAAGGAAATTGACGTGGGACATGCCGGCACGGCCATGCGTTTTTTGACAGCCTATTGTGCTGTAACAGAAGGAGAAAGGGTGCTGACCGGTTCTTCAAGAATGAAGCAACGGCCCATAGGGAAACTCGTGGAAGCGTTAAGAAACCTGGGAGCTTCTATCAGGTACCTGGGTGAAGAATCGTACCCTCCCTTGTTGATTCAGGGACAGTCATTGAATGGAGGCTCCATCGAAATTGATGGTAACATAAGCAGTCAGTATATTTCAGCACTTTTATTAATAGCACCCTTTCTGCCTGAAGGATTGACCATTCATCTCCGGAAAAAGGTTATTTCGGTTTCTTACATAGAACTTACTCTTGATTTACTCCGGAAGTCCGGTTTTGCATGTGAATTCTCGGGTAACACCATACATGTTAGTCCATCGTTGCCAAGAAAATTTACGATCCAGGTTGAGCCCGACTGGAGTAGCGCTTCATACTGGTACGAGGCAGTTGCCTTTAGCAGTGAAGCTGAACTGTTCATCGAGGGGCTTCAGCCTGAAAGTAAACAGGGAGATGCCCGGATTCATGAACTATTTGAAGAGATTGGTGTACATACAGAGTTTACGGGTGAAGGAGCCTTGTTATCAAAAAAAAATGCCCGGGTTCGAAAGTTCGCATATGATATGATTAAAATGCCCGATATGATACAAACATTCGCGGTTACCCTTTTCGTGTTGAATATTCCATTTATAATACATGGTGCTGAAAGTTTACGAATCAAAGAAACTGACAGGATACATGCTTTGCAAACAGAGTTGGCTAAACTGGGAGCTAAAATTGATTATGATGAATCCGGTGTTTTGTCATGGAATGGAAGAAAAGACAGGGCTCAGGCAGGTATTCCCATTTTTGATACTTACCATGATCACCGTATGGCACTTGCATTTGCACCACTTGCAATGGTAACAAACGGGGTTATGATTGATGATCCGGGCGTGATTGTAAAATCGTACCCGGGATACTGGGATGATCTGAAAAATCTTGGATTCGCGGTGAAGGATATACCAGGATGATTTTATAATGGTCATCTGGAATTTATTTTATCCATCCTCCCGAGGTTAAAGCTTTAAACATGGAAGTTTCATCTTTTCCCTTTAAAAAATTTTAATAACAATTCTTCTGCCTCTTCCATGAGCACGCCGGGAATTATCTTTGTTTTTTTCGGGAAAACAGGGGGCATGTAAAGGCTGAAACCCTTTTTAGGATCCGGAGCCCCGTAAACGATTCTGGTCAATTGCGACCAGGCCGCGGCACCCGCGCACATGACACACGGTTCAAGGGTCACGTAAAGCGTGCAATCGTGAAGATACTTGGAGCCCAGTGATTCGCTGGCGGCAGTTATGGCCAGCATTTCGGCATGGGCCGTGAAATCATTTAACTTTTCAGTTTGGTTGTAAGTACGGGCAATTATTTGATTATCAATAATTATAACTGCACCAACCGGTATTTCGTTTTCTTCTAATCCTTTTTGTGCCTCCTTGAGGGCTTCATTCATGAAAAATTCGTCTGAAAACAATGAATATTTTAACATTCCCCATTAAGTAAAGTGTAACATTGAACGTTTGTAATTCGCTTTTTCTTGTTATTTTCGCAAGATAGAAAAACCAAATGATTAAACATTAAAAATAGGGGAATAATGTACAGAACACATACTTGCGGTGAGTTAAGATTATCAGATCAGGGAAAAGAAGTTGTCTTAAGCGGGTGGGTGCAACGTGCGCGAGACCTGGGGGGCATGACCTTTATGGATGTGAGGGACCGGTACGGGATTACCCAGGTAGTTTTTAACATGGATACAGATCCTGAATTGTGTCGTCAGGCACGGAAGCAGGGACGGGAATTCGTGGTTCAGGTGGAGGGAAAGGTGAGGGAACGTTCCAGTAAGAATGATAAAATTCCGACCGGTGAAATAGAAATAGAAGCCAAATCTCTCACGATCTTGAATAAATCGGATGTACCCCCGTTTACTATTGAAGAAGAAACCGACGGTGGAGATGACTTGCGAATGAAATACCGGTATCTCGATTTGCGCCGGCCAAACCTGAAAAAGTATATTGAACTCAGGCACAGGATGGCTCAGGAAGTAAGGAAATATCTTGATTCCCTTGGATTTATTGAAATAGAAACTCCCATGCTTATCAAGTCGACCCCTGAAGGAGCAAGAGATTTCGTGGTTCCTTCCCGGATGAACCCTGGACAGTTTTACGCCCTGCCGCAATCACCACAAACTTTCAAGCAATTATTGATGGTTTCAGGTTATGACCGGTATTTCCAGATCGTGAAATGTTTCAGGGATGAAGACCTGAGAGCAGATCGTCAACCCGAGTTTACCCAGATCGACTGTGAAATGTCTTTTGTTGACAGGGACGATGTGCTTGATGCTTTCGAGGGACTGGCGCGTTATCTTTTTGAATCAGTGAAGGGTGTGAAACTTGAAGATGATTTCCCAAGGATTTCCTTCCAGGATGCAATGGATAATTACGGTAATGATAAACCGGATATTCGATTTGATATGAAGCTTAAAGCGATTAGTCATATTGTTCAGGGAAAGGGCTTCAAAGTTTTCGATAACGCGGAATACGTGGGTGCGATTATTGCCGGAGGTTGTGCTTCCTACTCAAGGAAAGACCTTGACGGTTTGACCGCGTTTGTAACAAAACCGCAGATTGGCGCGAAAGGACTGGTGTACGTGAAATGTAATGAAGATGGTACATTCAAATCTTCCGTGGATAAGTTTTACTCCCAGGATGATTTAAAGGAGTGGGCACGGTTAACTGATGCTAAAACCGGTGATCTCATCCTGATACTGGCCGGCGCGAAACGGCAAACGCTTACTGCACTTTCGGAATTGCGACTGGAAATGGGAAATCGCCTGGGACTTCGGGATAAAAACTTGTATAAACCCCTGTGGGTTGTTGATTTTCCGTTACTGGAATGGGATGAGGAAACCCAAAGGTACTATGCCATGCACCATCCGTTTACTGCTCCAATGACTGAAGATATGGAATATTTCGATTCCGATCCCGGGAAAGTAAGAGCAAAAGCATATGATCTGGTGATCAATGGCGTGGAAATAGGTGGAGGATCTATAAGGATACATGATAGTAAATTACAACAACAAATGTTTAAAAATCTTGGCTTGTCAGAAGAAGAAGCAGAAGAAAAATTTGGTTTTCTGTTGAATGCCTTTAAATATGGTGCTCCGCCTCACGGGGGAATTGCCTTTGGATTCGACAGGTGGGTTGCATTATTTGCCGGTCTCGATTCCATAAGGGACGTAATAGCTTTTCCTAAAAATAATGCCGGAAGAGATGTGATGATTGATTCTCCCTCTGAAATATCACTTGAACAACTTGAAGAATTATTGCTCAAAATAGAAGTAATTGATAAATAGACACATGCAATCCTGGCACGTCTTTTGAGTACTGTCTGATGGTGGAAAACTCTCATCAAATTGTTAATAATTACGAGGGGAAGGATAAAGACCTTTTAAATATAGGTCGTATTTTGCAATTAAATTTAATGAGGTTTGATATGATATCTTGTAATCAGGTAAATGACAGGGAAACAGTTGTTTCATTCAAGGGGATAAACAGGTTGAACAATGGTATTTCAGGGGATTTGGTAAATAAAGTGACGGAATCCCTGAAATGTAATAATATGTTACTGTATTTGGATTTAAGCGACATTCATTTCATTGATAGCAGCGGTTTTGATTCGCTCGTACGCATCCAGGGTGCTGCCATTGACAAGAATACCGATGTAAAATTGTGTAATTTATCAGATGAAGTTTTGGAATTATTCGAGTTAATGAATCTCGAGGATCAGTTCTCGTTTGATTCTTTCTCGTTTGATTCCATTTTGAATGGAGCAGAGATTCACGAGTTTTAAATAACTCTTACTGTAAAACTTATCGAATTGATATTCCCTTGCAAATCAGTGCCTTCCAGGGTAAGCAGGTAGGTGCCTTTATTCCGGGGTAATTTAAATTTCAATATTCCTTTCCCTGATGTACCGGTTTTTAAATCGGGGTTCCAGTATATAGTCCTGAATAATTCCATTTCCCTGCCTGTTAGCTTCTCCGGGATATAAAATTCACGGGGAGTATGAAACCCCAGCATTTGAAAATCAAGATGTCCTTTTTTCATAAAATCCCCCCGCTTGGTATAGATGGCTATTATTCCGTTGGCTCCCCGGCTACCGTATATCGCTGCATTGGGCCCTTTTATTATTTCAATAACCTCAACATCCCGGGGGTCTATCATATCTATGATACTCACGTCAGATGGAACTCCATCGACCAGTACAAGCGGTTCATTACTTAACATGATACTGCTGGGTCCCCTTATGGTAATGGAATTATCAGTAACCATCATGCCGGGCACTCTCCCTTTCAAAAATTCCCGGAGACTGGAGTAGCTATCAGGAATTTCATCTGAATAAATCACGTTATCAGCATCTCCATAAATCTTGAAACTCTCTGTTTTTGCCAGCTTGCGGGCTCTTTCTTCTTCCAGTTCCGTGCTTCCATCTCTCTTGACATTGTCATATTTCCATTTTTTACCTTTTTTCACGATTTCCTGTTCTCGTGAAAACAATTGAAAAATATCATTCGCTTCCGGTTCTTCAGAGTCGATTCTTATAACCACGTTTTTTTTCCCGTTGGGTTTCCTGGCTTCCAATTCAACATTAATGGTGTCGGGATAAAACAACCCGGAGAACGAAAACCGGCCTTTATCATCGGTGGTTGTTGAATAATAATCATTGTAAACGTCCATGATGGTCAGGTATACATCAGCCTGTTTAACCGGGATTTCAAAAAAATTGCGAGTGATACGTCCTTCTATGGTTAATCCTTTTTGCACTGAAAAAGTTTCCTCGGGATACTCTTCATTAATCAGTTTTTCCCAGGCAAATCTTCTCCACCCGTTGGTCATCATCACCAGATCTCGTGCTGCTATTGCCCTGTCAGTACCCGAGAAATAATAAGCAGGATTATTTAATTTTCCTTTAATATCCGATTCGAGAAGCATATAACTCAGCATATTATTCTGGTTGCCGGTAAGACCCGCGGTATCTGTAACAGCAACAGAAAGATGGGAAGGAACTCCATTACCCGCGTTATCGAAAGTTTTGATGATAAATTCAGCTTCACCAGCCTGCATGTGGTCTTTTTTTTCACCTTCCGCCTGAATATTAAAATTACTTGGATGTTCAACAAAAATAAGTCTTTCGGCAAGAGGAAGTCCTCGATAATTAAAAAGGGTCAATTGGAGAATTCCTGTTGGAAAAAGAGAATCAGGGATCAAGAGGTTTGTCATGCCTGTTGGAAGGTTGATATTATTGGTATAATAAATATTTCCACGAGATTGCCCGATAATTAAAAACTCGTTCGCGAATTCATCGGCAGAAGGTTTTCTGTTGGTGCGTATGGTGAAATTAATGTGAGAATTTTTTAGCGATGTCTCAATTGAAAAACCTGTTTCCAGGGGTTCCGGAAGATCGAATTCCAACTCTTTATCATCCTCAGTTGAAACATGGGCCGTGTAATTTTCACCTTCTACTGGTGTGATATAGAAAAAACCTTTGCCCTCGTGCACAGTTTTAATGTCAATTCTGTCTCCATTTCCTGATGAAACGTACCCGGAGAAAGATTGTCCGTCTCCCAGCCCGTTTGTGGCTTCGAATGCAACCTTGTTTTGAATACCCTCGACCAGTTCACCACCTTCCGGGTAAAATTTCAAACGAAAATCTTCTTCCTTTTTCTTGAGTTTCCGGTTGAATCTTTTATTGTTCTTTATTTGCTGCGAGCTGATATGGTTTTGGTAGACAGGATTTTCTATATAAAAGCTTTTCTCGAAGAAAAAATCCTTATCGAAATTGTTCATCCAATTGGTAAAAGCTCTAACCGTGTAATTTCCTTCCGGGAGGGTATCTTTCAGCATGAATTCTCCCCAGGCCATCCCGTTTTTCAAATGAAGAATTTTCGCGTTTACCCTGGCGCCCCTGAAATTGATCATTTCAACATACAATGGCACACTCATGGTATCGGGGAAATGGTTGGCAGCGTCGAATACATAAGCTTTATACCATATGGTTTCACCCACCTGGTAGCTGTTCCTGTCAAAATGCAGGTAAACTTTTTGTTGAGGAAACTCGCTGTTAAATTTTTCCAAACCCTCAATGAGCCTTTTCATTCGGCTATCTGTATCCTGTTTGAAAAAAAAGGAAGAAAAAAGCAGTAACGCGATGATCCAGGGAATAACCTTCCGGGAATGTAAAACACTTTTTTTCATGGGTACTTTATTTAAAAATTCCATGACAAGCGTTGGTAATCCTGTTCCCGGCACGCGTATCAGGACTGTTCCAGTTCGTCCCAGTATTCTGCCGCTCTTCTCATGTGCGGTATAACAATTGTACCACCAACAACACTTGCCACGCTAAAAACTTCATATACTTCTTTTTTAGTGACGCCCAGTTTCATGCATTGTTCAAGATGATACTTCACGCAGTCGTCGCAGCGTAAAACCATGGATGCAACCAGGCCCAGCATTTCCTTAGTTCTTTTGTCGAGGGCGCCATCCTGGTAAGTGAGGGTATCCAGGCTGTAAAGTCGTTTAATTATCTTATTATCTTGTTGCAGGAGCTTTTCATTCATTTTGGCCCTGTATTCACGAAATGCCTCAACATTTTTCTTCACGATAAAAATATTTCAACGTTTATAAATAATTATAAGAGTTCGCCGATTAAGGTAGCCGAGGTGAAATCGGCGATTTTCACCCTGGCAATATCACCGGTTTGGTAATTATCTTTAGGGAAAACAATTACTTTATTGGCTTTGTTTCTTCCATACAGGTGTTTCGCGGATCTTTTCGAAACCCCTTCTACCAGGACATCAAATTCTTTGCCAAGGTCTTTTTTCTTGCTCTCGTATGACAATCTGTTTTGCAGGTCAATGATTTCTGTCAATCTCCTTGTTTTGACATCCTCGGGAACGTCGTCCTCGTAGTTTTCAGCGGCAAATGTACCCGGGCGTTCCGAATACTTGAACATGAAAGCGAAATCGTAACCGGTCCATTTCATAAGGTCCAGGGTATCTTTATGGTCTTCATCCGTTTCCCCGCAAAAACCTGCAATCAGATCGGTTGTAATCGCGTGATCCGGTAGTATTTTCCGAATGGCTTCTACCCGGTTCATGTATTCCTCGCGGGTATAACGCCGTTTCATGGTTTTTAAAACCCGGGTACTGCCTGATTGAACCGGCAGGTGCACGTGGTTGCAAATATTTTCCCTTGAAGCCATTATTTTTAACAGTTCATCTGACATGTCCTTGGGATGACTGGTTGAATACCTGATCCACAGATCCGGGAATTTATCAGCCACCATCTCAAGGAGCGCGGGAAAATTAATCCTCTTCCTGTCCTGATCTTCAAAAAGATAAGAATTTACATTCTGACCCAGCAAGGTAATTTCGCGGTATCCTTTTTTCCTGATATCTTCGATTTCAGAAAGTATGGTATAGGCATCGCGGCTTCTTTCGCGACCGCGCGTATAAGGCACCACGCAATACGCGCACAGGTTGTTGCAACCCCGCATGATGGAGACAAACGCGGAAACCTTGTTTTTATCGAGTCGCACGGGAGTGATATCATCATAAGTTTCTTCCTTTGAAAGTATCACGTTTATAGCTTTATGACCACTTTCAGCCCTGGAAAGCAACTCGGGCAGATCACGGTACGCGTCAGGACCAATCACCAGATCAACAACCTCTTCCTCTTTGATCAGTTGTTCTTTTAGTCGCTCGGCCATGCACCCTATAACTCCAACAAGTAGCCCGGGATTTTTCTTTTTTGCCTGACGAAACACATTCAACCTACCCCTGACACGGGTTTCTGCATTTTCACGAATAGAGCATGTATTGATGAAAATCAGGTCGGCATTGTTCATGTCTTCAGTGATATCGTATCCCATGTTATACATGAGTGAGGCCACTATCTCGCTGTCGTTCACGTTCATCTGACACCCGTACGTCTCGATATAAAGTTTCTGTCGTTCTCCCGTGTTAGCGGGATGTGGCATATTGTCTGGTAGTTCACTTTTCTTCACGCTATTTAAAAGTTTTCCTGAATTGCAAAGGTAAAGTATTTGTTTGAGATTTGGTAGAAGGGAGATTTGATAGTAATTCATGGTAATTATCCAGTGTCATGTCAATGAAGAAATGACGGTTGATCTGTGATACGTGTCATGAAAGGGATATC
>CAYRRV010000032.1:0-43785 GCA_964426725.1 uncultured Bacteroidales bacterium
TTAAATTTTGGCGGATTAAATCAAATGCTTCTTTTTCTACCGTCACGTAACCATCGGTTAGGATTACGAATGATCTGGAATAATTTTCTGTACTTTTCAAATCAAAAGCCCTCCTGAGGGCGTGGATTAATTCTGTACCCCCGCTGCCCGACCGGGAGTTAATATGCTCCATTGCATATTCAATGTTTTGGGGTGTTGCCGGCAGGGATTCCTTCGAAAGTACCGAACTATTTCCTGCAAAAAGTAAAACATTAAATCTGTCCATGGGTTTTAACCCGCTCAATAAGGTACGCATCATTTCCTTCGATACAGAAAGCGGAAACCCGTGCATGGAACCTGATACATCGATAATAAACACGTATTCACGTGCCGGAATGATTTCTTCATCAATTCTCCCAGGGGGGTGTATCATGGCCAGAAAAAAGTTTTCTTTTTCTCCCTCAAATAGCAAAATGCCTGATTCAAGACCATCGCCAGCTAGCCTGTAATCCAGGATAAAATCCCTGTTACCCTCTTTGCCCCAGGGTTTTTTTAACTGAACATGGGCCAAATCCGATCCTTTGTAATTTATTGTTGTCTCGTGTGAATTGCAGCGGGCCGACTGTATTTTCATACCGGCGATTAAAGTTACTTCAATATTAAACTTGTAATGAGGGTCTTCACCTTCTTTGGTATACGGGTTGGCTACCCAGTTTCCCGGGGTACTCATTTTACCCTCGTATCTTGGTCCTGCAACAGCAGGATATATAAACTGGTACGTGTTTTTATTGGGAACCAATGTTTCAGTGTACTTTAGTGAGATTTCTATTCTATCACCTGGCATGATATTGGCCACGTTCATCTGGAACACGTTAGGGCGTTGTTGTTCCAGCAGCGAGGCACCTTTTCCCTGTGTTTTCGCTTCCTCGTAGTCTTTCCGGGCTTCTTCCTTTTCTTTTATCTTTGCCACGATGGTTCTTTCCCCGATTATCATCTTCATGCCATAAACAGCGGCTTTTGATGAAGCGGGAAATACATAGATGGCTTCAATGGGTTTGCTGCCATTGTTCCGGTAAACTTGATTTACTTCCACGTCGGCTATAATACCGGCTATTTTTACCTTTGCTGATGTAGATTCAAGGGGTAATTGTTCAGTTTCATTACCTTCTCCCAATACCAAGAAATAGGGCGACAAGGTTTGATCATTATCTTCATTTTCCCGAGATGATATTTCCTGTATCAGTAATACCATGCTCATGAATATCAATGTGATTTTTATTTTTTTCATTTTAGTTCATTTATTTATTACAAAATATTATTTATATGGAATGTCTGTTCGGGTGTTTAAAAACAAACACTTAATTCAATTTGAATTTTACCGGCAATGAAAAGGCCACTTTTACTGCTTTACCTCTTTGTTTTCCAGGCTTCCATTTCGGGGATGTTTCCAGCGCGTTGATTACAGCATCATCCAACAGTTTGTCTACTCCCCTGGCAATAGTTATGGCCGTTACTTTTCCGTCTTCATCGACCACGAAACTGACATGAACAGTACCTTCCAATCCTAAATTCCTGGCTTCCTCCGGGTATCCAACAGTTTGTTGTATGTACTTCCAGAATGCCGTTTTATCACCACCCCTGAATGTTGGCATATCTTCAACTATCACGAATATTTCATCTTGTGCTTTATCCTCGGTAAATAAATCATCATAATCCGGAATTTCCGTGTTCTCATCTATGAAAATATCCTCGGGTTCAAATGTTTGTAAAAAATTATCATCATTCGTGATGTTGATAAACTCCGGGATGGGCTGTACCGGTAATTTCTCTTTTTCTTTCTTTTTCCTGAAAGTGTTGATTACTTCCACGTCATCAATATCAAATGATTCATGCATGGCCAGGGTGGCGTTTTCGTTTTTTTCTCCTGACCATTCAAAGGCGATTAGCGATAGAGCAATGGCTGTAAGCATTCCAAGTTGGAAAAAAGTGGTTCTCTGTTTTTCCAGGTCTGACTGAAATGATTTTTTCGTTTTCATGATACTTTTGTTTTTAATTGTTTTCTATATAGATGCGGTGGGGAAAAAAAATCCATAAAATCTTTGTCAATTTTTATTCTCATCGAAAATGATTGCATTGATGTATGAAACAGAATATATTTGAATATTCATTTGGCAGCATTTTTGATGAGGTTTATTAGTTTTATTGTAGGGGATTGTTTCTAAAAAGGAATAATAGAGTAAAACAGCTCGGGGATTTGGCATCCTTCTCTGATGAACAGTTGATTCAAACCTACCTGTCGACTGGAGATAATAGCATTATTGGTGAACTATTTGAACGGTACACTCATTTGGTTTACGGGGTCTGTATGAAGTACCTGAAGAATGAAGATAATTCACGCGACATGGTAATGGAAATTTTCGAGAGTCTCATGGATAAGATGACGAAATACAAAATCACTAATTTCAAGAGCTGGTTATATTCTGTTACAAGAAATTCATGCCTGATGAAAATCAGGGCAGAAAAATCAGAGAAGAGCGCGATTGAAAAATCTGTCAATAATTTTGGGAGAATTATTGTGGATTCTTTTGAGAAAATGCATCAATTAATTGATAAACCAGATGAAAAGAGATTAGCTTCGCTGATGAATGCAATAGCTACATTAAATGATGAACAGCGACAGTGCCTGGATTTGATGTACCTGCAGGAAAAGTCATACAAGGAAGTGGCTTTTATCACTGGTTTCAGCTTAAACCAGGTAAAAAGTCATATCCAGAACGGGAAACGAAATTTGAAGAAATATCTTGGAGGGGATTGATGAGAGAAGAATCAAAATATAAACTGTTTAATCATTCAGGATGCCTTACCAGGGAAGGAATAGAATTGTATTGCAAAAAAATGCTCCCCGGTGAGGAAATGGAAAAGATAAAAGCTCACCTGATGCATTGTGGTTTTTGTGATGAGGCAATAGAGGGTTTTGAAACAGGAAATGTTGATAATCACATGCAGAATATCGATGAAATCAACATGGAAATTGCCAGTAAGGTTTCATCTGGGTTTGCTGATAAAAAGCGTCGACCCCTGAAAGGACAGCCTGTTTTTTATGCATTAGCTTCAGTTGCGGCTATAGTGCTTTTGGTATTTGGTTTACTTTTTTATCTCAACAGGATTGATTATCCTGAAAAGCAGTTTATTGCCATGGAAGAAGTTCCGGATATTTTCGACAAGCATATTATTATGCCGGTTCCCGGGTATTCCCGGAATTACGATAATGCACAACCCGCGGGCAAAAGAGATAAAACCCGTCAGGAATCAAAAGAAATCGTGTATCGGGATGAAGGCTTGGAATTTAATAACGAACCTGAACCGGAGTCGGCTTCTCCTTTCAAACAGGCACCGGTAAAAAGAAAGAAATCCGGGGCTCCTGCTTCTGCCACGAAAAGTATCTCCGCGGATAAAGCAGATTACTTTGTAACAAAAGACGATATTTTTGAGGAGCAGGTTACAATTAAACCATCTGAACCGGTAGATCGTCCTGGATCCGGGGAGATAGTAAAAAGGCTGGAACCTTACCGTGGGAAAAGTTCAAAGGGTCCCTCGATGTTAAATGAAGAAGATGTTTCACCTGAAGGAATTTTTTTAATTGTTGAGCAGATGCCAACTTTCAGGGGCGAAGGAATAGAAAAGTTCAGGGATTATCTCTCGAAAAAAATTGTCTACCCAGATGAATTGAAGGATGTTGGCATTGAAGGACAAGTAGTTACTCAGTTTGTTGTCAATGCAGAGGGCAAAACAGAAGATGTGATCATTATTCATGGAATTCATCCGCGAATTGATAAAATTGTTGAAGAGGCTATACTGGATTCTCCCCGCTGGAAACCCGGAAGACAAAGAGAAACACCCGTGAATGTGGCATTCACCATTCCTGTAAATTTTGAAATCCGGTAGATGATAAAGATAGTATTGCCGGGGAACACAAAATAATTGTTCTTTTCAGGTTGATTTGTTTTTATAGCATAATACTACCTTTTTATGAAACATCCATGTTTAGAAAATGGGTTGCAAAAATACTAATCCAGCAACTCGTAACTACTGATTTGGGCTGGTGTATCAAGGCTTTTCAATACTTTCTCAAGTAAAATTCCCTCTTTTTGATCATAGTCGTACCCAAAAGTTGCCCTCACCCCGTATGAGATAAAATTTACCGCCCTGTCAAGAGCTATGGGCAGGCTATCCCCCTGCAGCAGGGAGCCAAGGATCACGCTGGTAAAAGAATCACCCGTGCCAGGGTAACTAGCTGGAAGGTAATTGCAGCTCACTTTCCAGAAGAGTTTGTTTTTCTTGTTATAGGCGACCACAGAAGTTTTATTTTTAACATTTTCTTCCGGGACGCTGGTTACAATAACAATATCAGGACCCATATCTGCCAATCTCAGAATACATGATTTTAAATCATTGATATTGAGTAATTCCGAGTACCCGATGTCCAGTAAAAGCGCTAGTTCCGTTAGGTTAGGAGTTATCACGTCAGCATGTGCAATAAGACTTTGCATTCCCTTTACCATTTCCGTGTTGAAGGCCGAGTAGATTTTACCATTATCTCCCAGCACGGGGTCAATAACTACCATTTGACCCGGTTGTTGGAAGTGTTTAATGAAGTCGATCACGATGTTGATTTGTTCATGTGAACCCAGGTAACCACTGTAAATGGCATCAAAGCTGAGGCCCAATTTCTTCCAGTGATCAATAAAGCTTTCCAGGTAGTCCGTGAGATCGACTTTTTTAAATCCATCATATTGCCCGTGAGCTGACAAAACTGCAGTGGGTAAAGGACATACCTGCATGCCCATGAATGAAAGAATCGGGATTATGGCAGTTAGCGAAACCCGGCTAAAACCGGAAATATCATGGATGGCGGCAACCCGCTGAAGTGGATTTCTCATGGTAGTTTTTAACAAAGATAAAATCTTTTTGCCTTTTGTGGTATCTAAATCATTGATGTTCCCGTAAAAATAAATCAAAAATGCATCTTATATTTGCGGGAGTTTTTTATATCTTTATTTGATCAAAATAATACGCTGATAGAAGTATAAATAAAAATCTAAATATGGCCAGTCTTAAATTCATGTTGGGATTGATTCCCGATACAAATAAAATCGAAGCTGAAGAAAAGGCATTACGGGAAGAATTCGAAGAATTCAATAAATACAGTAAATCCGATGAATTAAAAAATTTCGAGGAACTCGATCAGTTTATTAATTCCAAAGATTTTGTCGAAATACAAAATGATATAAAATCACAGAAATTTAAAGACACTGAAGCGTATAGTAAACTGCAGGAATATAATACGCTGAAAAAGTCAAAAGAAATGAAAGATTTCTTCAAGACGAAGAAATCCAAACAGCTTACCAACCTGGAAGCTATAGAAGAATCGGATTTGTTATCCCGCTTTAAAGAATTGGAGGAATATGTAAATTCAGGAGCTGTTGATAAAGCAAAGGCTTCCATGAAATCGAAGGCTTTTAAAAAATCTGAAGAGTATATTAAATGGAAGGAATACAAGCAACTCAAAAGCAATAAAAGATTAAAGGATTATTTTAAATTTAAAGAATCATCAGTATATCAGAACTATAAAAAAATTGAAGGTTCGGACAAATTACAGCGATACAAGGAACTGGAAGATTTCGTGAATTCTGAGGAATTTAAAAATGTAAAAGCCTACATGGCGCTGTCACCAAAGAAGAAGTTTCAACAATCCGATGAATTCAGGAAACAACAGGAATATTTGAAATTAAAGAAATCGGATAAAATTAAATGGTATTTTAAGGCTCTTAAAGAGGACAAGTTTAAAGAATTAAAGAATTGGAATATTATATTCTTTGATGATTTCACGGGAGTAAAACTCTCCGGTAAATGGATTACAAAATATTACTGGGGAGAGGAATTATTGAAAGATAGTTATTCCATGGCTTTCGATAAACACTTTGTTACCGATGGAAAGAATCTTAAGGTTGACGGTAGCGTGTTGAAAATTGAAACCCGCCAGGAAAAGGTATCCGGGAAAGCGTGGAATCCCATGTTTGGTTTCATGCCGCAGGAATTTGAGTATACTTCAGGATTGATAAGCACCGGCAATAGTTTCCGGCATAAACACGGTCGAATACAAGCGAAAATACGTTTGAACCAACCCGGGGATGTAACCCATGCCTTCTGGTTGGTCGGAGAAAAAATTTTACCGCAGGTGGATATTTTCAAGACTGTTGGAAGTAAACTACTCATGTCTGTACACTGGGGAGATATCACCCAAAAGAACGGGGCTTTGAAAAAGACATCCAGTGCTGGCAGCGGGAAAGTGATGAAGGATTTCTATATTTTTGAACTGGAGTGGAATGCCAACGAACTGACGTGGAAAGTCAATGGACTGACATTAGCAACCCAAACAACCAATATACCTGATGAACCCATGTACATGGTGCTTAGTTCCGGGGTATACAAGGATAAAATTTCAAAAGGTGTGCCGGCTACCATGGAGGTGGATTGGGTACGGTGGATGGAAAGGACAGAAGAGTAATCTACAAGGAAAATTCTTTAACAAAAACACCCTGCGGGTTTGCCGGCAGGGTGTTTTTTTTTATTTAAAACATCTTGTTATTCTTTTTTAAGCGCTTTTCTGCCCTCGATCGCGAGTGAGGCAAGAAGAAGAATAATCAGCAATGCTGAACTGGCAATTGATACCTTGCGGCCCGTGTAATACGCATCCGGTTTAAACTCAAATGTAATGGTATGTTCACCCTCGGGAATGATCATGGCCCGCAGCACGTAATTTACCCTGAAATGCCCGGCCGGCTCCCCATCAATGTATGCCTGCCATCCCCTGGGGTAATAAATCTCGGAGAAAACCGCCATTTGGCGGGTGCTTGTCTTGGCCTCGTATACCAGTTTATTGGGATGATACGAGGTGAGATTGATATACCCTGATGTATCGATATCCCCCTGGAAACCATCCAGTTGATCCAGGAAGTTATCATCAACGATTGCACTGGTGGCGGGGTCAAAATTGTAAAGAGAAGTTATTTCTTCATCCGCGTTTTCAACAACCTTGTAAGAGTTCACGAACCAGGCAGAACCCAGGGCGTATGGATTCATGATTGGTTGCGCCTGGTAATTGTAAATGATGTATTTCGTGTTAAGCATGTTAAGCACGGAAAGATCCTGCAGTACAGAATCCACGCCGGTGGTAGTGTTTGCCTGTCGCAATCCGGCAATTAACTCCTGCATGTTTCTTGAAATATGGTGCTCGATGAGTTCCTGGTAGCGGCGCATTTTAGCCCCGTGGTAACCTCCTATGGAGTGATGATAATACGATGTTCTCGAACTGTTGAATGTATTTCCTGCAAGATCAAGAACCCTGAATTTATTGCCCTGGTCATTGAGTATAAATTCATCTGCCTGGGTTTTCTCGAAAGGCACGCGGGCCTCCCTCTTTGATATAAAGTCATCATTATTAAGGAACCTTTTATTGACTGGCCACATGTCAACTATTATAAGTGCCGCTATAGCAAGAAGGGCAGTTTGGAGTTTAACTTTTTTGGTGGCCATGTATATCAACAGCCCGGCAGTAAGTACTATAAAAACAAGTGAGCGAAAAGCATCGGATCGAACCATGGATTCCCTGTCTTCGTGTAAAGCCCTGATCAATTGCTCGGGCCAGCCAAGTTGTGAGTCAACCGGCGCTGAAAAATCACCGGTCATTCCCGGGAAAAGCGTGATAAGTAATAAGATACCACCAATGACATAAAGTGAATTTTTGGTGATTTTTACCAGGTATTTTTTATCATAGTTCCCATTAATAATTTTGCTGAAGGTAAGAATAGCCAAAAGTGGCATTGTAAACTCGGCAATTACCAGGATCATTTCAACGGTTCGAAATTTGTTATATCCCGGCACATGATCCAGGAAAAATTCTGTAAGGGGCATGAAGTTTTTCCCCCAGGATAGTAGAACCGAAAAGATGGTGGCCGTGAGTAACCACCATTTTATTGGTCCCTTTACAATAAATAGGCCGATAATAAACAGGAAAAAAATAACAGCTCCCACGTAAACCGGACCTGCAGCTGAAGGCTTGGAGCCAAAGTAGGCGGGTGTGTTTTGCACGATTGTGCTGGCATTGGGTACATTATTGTTTTTCAAAAAATCATAAACCTTTGATTTAGTACCCAGGTCATAAGGGCTCCCACCTCCTTTAAAGTTTGGAATAAGAAGGGTTAATGTTTCATCCACACCATAACTCCAGCTCGTGGCATAATCCTTATCAAGGCCAGAAGTCTGTTGTTCGGCATTCATGGTAAGTTCAGATTGTCCGCGAATGGAGTATTTGCCATACTCGTAGGTGGTCCAGATCGAGGTGAGATTGGCGCCTACTGCCAGTATCACGGCAATTAAAAGCAGGGGTATGGGTTTCAGAAATTGTTTTACCTGATTATTTATCAAGTAATGAGACAGTTCGAATATACCGTAAATAATAATTATCCAAAGGGTGTAATAGGTTATTTGCAAGTGGTTAACAAGTAATTGTAATGAAAGGAATAAACCGGTTACCATGGCACCCAGAATCATGTTTTTCCTGAAAGCATGGTAGGTGCCGGCAACTATCGGGGGCATGTATCCCAGCGCCATGGCCTTCGAAGTGTGGCCTACTTCAACAATAATGAAAAAGTAGGATGAAAAAGTGAACGCGATAGAACCGATAATGGCCAGCCAGGGACTAACTCCGAACATTAATAATGCAATATAGAAACATATAAAATAAATCATTAGAAAGCTTACAGGTCGGAAATTATCAAGGGTAATTATGCTGTGAAAAATCCGGGTGAGGTTACCCCTGTCGGTAAGGCTAATCAGGTACCCGGGCATTCCCCCGAACATGCTGTTGGTCCATAGCACGGGTTCATCAGATGTTTCACGGTATTCTCTGATTTCCTGGGACATGCCTCTAAATTGAGAGATGTCAGATTGATCGAGCTTTTTTCCCTCCAACACCGGTGAAAAGTAGATAATGGCAATAAATAGAAAGGTCAAGATGGCAATAATATGAGGTAAAAAGTCTTTTTTAAAATTTAGTTTCATGCTACCGTTTTTTGAGTTTGTTGTAAATTAAATCTTATTTTTGCTATTTTCAAAGAAAAATGAATGAATAGTTTGGTGAAATGAAGATATTGATGATACTTGAAAATGATTTTCCCCCCGATGACAGGGTTGAGAAAGAGGCGCTTTCACTTATTCATGCTGGCCATGAAGTTCATATTGCCTGCTTGTCAAGAACCCGGAAACTGTTCATTGAAGATTACAAGTCAATAATAATATACAAGTATGAAATTAACCAGCTTTTGTACAAGTTGAGCGCGGCATTAATTGTGCTGCCATTTTATTTTATTTTTTAGTATCGCCGGCTAACCAAGTTATGCTTGATCCCTTGAAATACGCTGCAGAACACAACGCCGGGAAATTAATTGAATGGGTAGGATGGTTGAAAATAAATGATATTCCTTCTTATATTAAAGCAAGTAAATTCGGGGTCTTCACCCCTCCTGTAAACCGGGATGAGATCAATAAAACAATCGCGACAAAAATTTACCAGCACGTTACAATGGGCACTGGAACAAGTGGAAATCACCTTCGAAATGGAGGAAAAATTTTAAGATCTAAAATTCACTGATTATTACAGAAATTAATTCGCTGGCAGAACCATCACCATATAAATTCGCCAAAGAATGAAAACCGTCTTTGTTTCTTAATTCCTGGAATAGCGATACAATCTTTTCTTTATCTGCCCCGGACAGAAAATTCACCCTGTTTTCAACCAGTTCAATCCATTCTGTTTCATCCCTCACGGTAATGCAGTATTTTTTAAAAAAGTAAGCTTCTTTTTGGAGGCCTCCCGAATCGGTTATTACAAGAGAACTGTTACTAATTAGCATGATCATATCCAGGTATCCCACTGGTTCAATCAACAGGAATTCAGGATTAAGGCTATACTTTTCAATATATTGTTTCGTGCGGGGATGCAGGGGCAATATAATTTTTATTTCCTTGTTTATCAGGTTCAAAGCATCAATAATAGCACGCAACCGATCCGGGTCATCCGTGTTTTCCTGCCGGTGGATCGTACTGAGAATATAACCATCTTTTTTAAGAGATAGATCTTGTAATATGGAAGAGTTTTCCCTGGCAATATCTATAAAATGCATGGAGGCATCGTACATTACATCTCCCGTGTTATAAATCCGGGAATTAATATGATCATAACCTTCTTTTTTTAAGTTTTCAATGGCTGTATCAGTTGGACAAAAAAGCAAATCGGATATACGATCTGTAAGGATCCTGTTTATTTCTTCCGGCATGTTCATGTTAAAGGATCGAAGTCCTGCTTCAACATGGGCTACCGGGATATTTAGTTTTTTCGCTGCCAATGCACCCGCGATGGTGGAATTTGTATCACCGTAAACCATCAGGAGTTCAGGTTTTCTCTCCATCAGAATTTTTTCAATGCCTTCAATCATACGACCGGTCATTGCCCCGTGCCCCAGCCCGTGGATATGCAGGTTGTAATCAGGCCTGGGAATTTTCATCTGCTCGAAAAAGATATCCGACATGTTTTTATCAAAATGCTGACCAGTGTGAATTAAAGTTTCCTTAATATTCTTTTCAAGAAGTGTATTGCTTAATGGAGCGGCTTTAATAAACTGTGGTCTTGCACCAATTACCGTTGCAATGTTTTTCATGATGAAGTTATTTGATTCAGGCTACCAGATAAAACTTTCGTCAATGATTTTCTGGAGTATTTGGATGCCCTGTTTGGTGTTTTTTCAACAAAACCGTTTTTTTGGTAAATTTCATATTTCTCCAAGGCATACTTCTTTTTTAACAAGTCGCCCTTTAGTTTGTTTTCAAGTTCTTTTTCGGCAAGAAGCTGCTTGAGCAAGTTGTTCTCTTTTTCCAGTTCCCTGATACGCTTCTGTTGAGATGGGGTCATTCCATGGGTAAAGCCTTCTTCCCCCATTTGCTCAAATTTCTTTTTCCAATCGTAATAGGAAGCACGGTATATTCCATATTTTTCAAGGGTCTCATTTACCCCTTTTTCTGAAGCTTCTTTAATGATTTTAAGCTTCTCTTCTTTTGTAAAAGTTCTCTTTTTCATCGTCATAAAAGTACAGATTTAAATCTATATATTTGTCAGATGATTTAAGGGGCTATTTCACTTACCGTGATGATAAGATCTGCCATGTCAAGTATTTTTTTTTATTTTTGAATGAACATTTAATCTAAGAAATGAATGAATATCGGAGTAATTGTTGATAATGAGTTCAATCATGATGCCAGGGTAAGAAATGAATGTAAGATCCTTGCACAAGCTGGTCACGACGTAACAGTTTTATGCTTTAATTTTGGCAAATATAAAACGTTTGAAAAAGTTGGAAATATTAATGTTTACCGAATAAGCATTAAACAAAAAATTAGAAATATTTTTTTTGCTTTTAACAACAGCATTGAATTGTATAATATTTTTTGGAGTAATAAAATCAAAAAGTTTATTAAGAAATTCAATATTGACGCATTGCATGTACATGATCTTTACATGGCAAAAGCAGCACATTACGCAACAAAAATTACGAATATAAATTTTACACTTGATTTACATGAAAATTATCCGGCAGCGGTAAAGGGATACCAATGGATGTATCAGTTTCCTTTTACTTATTTGATAAGGCCCCAAAAGTGGGAAAGGTTAGAAAAAAAATATTTAGAATATCCAAATAATATTGTTGTTCTGAGTGAATCGTTTCGTAACGATTTACTATTAAAATATCCTTTCTTAAATAAAAAAACATTTGCTGTTTATCCCAACGTTCCTGATTTAGAAGAATTTAAAAATTACAAGATAGATCAATCAATGTATCCAAAGGATTCTGATTTTATTCTATTCTATTTTGGTGTTATTTCTCAACGACGAGGTGTTTTTACGGTCATTGATGCTCTTGAAAAGTTAATTAAGGAAATTCCAGCCATAAAATTGCTTTTAATTGGCCCGGCAGACAAAGCTGAAAAAGAAAAATTCTTAAAAACAATAAATACACCAAAATTAAAAAGGCATATTACATGGTACCCATGGAAAGATATCCGATTGCTGCCTTCATATATTAACATTAGTGATATATGTTTATCACCCATCGTAAAAAATGATCAGCATGAATCGGGTGTAGCCAACAAAGTGTTTCAATACATGATTTTTGAACGGCCGTTAATCGTATCCGATTGTAAGCCACAAACTAAAATTGTTAATGAGGAGCAATGTGGATTGGTTTTTAAAAGTGAAGATGCCGGTGATTTAGCCCAAAAGATCATTATACTTTATCAAAACAAAGATATGAGAATACAAATGGGAGAAAATGGGAAGAAAGCGGTCGAAGAAAAATATAATACAAAGAATTTTGGAAAGAATTTAGTTAATTTGTATGATTAATCTTTTTCTCGATGAAATTAACGGCAATTAGAGATATCACTTTAGAAGACATTTACTGGCGGTTAAAAGCAGGGAAACCAAAAAAACGGTTGACCGTTTTTGAGTTAAGAGCAGACTTAAACAAACATATTCAGAACCCCGTTTTTTTTCTATCAACGGGCAGGTGTGGTACCAAATGGTTTTCTGATTTATTATTCCACAATAAAAAATTATTCGTTTTACACAGCCCTGTCCCCAGCTTTGCTATACAAAGCAAACTGGCTTACGAATTATATAAAAAAGATAAACTGCATTCTGATTGTATTGACTTATTAAAAGAAATTTTCTTAACAGGTAGAGAACAACATTTAAGGTATAGTTGTAAAACAAACAAAAGATACATTGAAACGAATAATTATATTACTTTTTTTGCACCTCTTTTAATTGATCTTTTTCCAGATGCTAAATTTATCCATTTATATCGCCACCCGGGAGAATTTGTAAGATCTGCTATACGTAGAAATTACTATACTGATGAAAATCCGGATGATCTCAAAAGAATTATCCCATTGGACCATCCAGAAAAAGAGCATTGGGAAAATTTTTCACAACTTGAAAAAACAGCCTGGTTATGGAATGAAACCAATTTGTTTATTGAGCAGTTTAAAATTAATAATCCCGGGAGAGTTTTTGATTTTAACTTTAATGAGTTAACAAAACAAAATATTAGTACAGTATTACAATTTTTGGATATTAATATAAATCCCAAAATCATTGTCCAGTCCCTTAATAAGAAAAGCAATATTCAAAAACAAGGGCAATTTCCTAAATATATAGATTGGAATGATAGTCAAAAAAGAATGCTACATAAATTTTGTAATACATTAGCTGAAAATTACGGTTATCAACTTTAATTATGATTAATCTGATTTTAAATACATACAAAAATCTTGCATACTGGATTAATGATAACCCTGAAAGTTATGATTTATTAGACATAAAAACACAACCGATATTTTTGAGAATCTTAACTTAAAAGAAAAACATAAAATAAGCTATTAGGCAAATTATATGTTGGATTTAAAATTAAATAGATATGTTTAATTTAATTAGAGAATTATGATGAATTTGAAAGAAATATTTGTAAGACTTGAACAAATAATTGATGAATACAGTGAAAACGAGGCTAAGATGTGGAGTAAGAATATTCTTTTGAATAATAAGAAAAGATATTTAAATGATCTTAAGATAATTAATCGATACAATGAAAAAGAAGAAATTCTTGAAATTGGATCTGCTCCCTATCATTTAACCTACATGCTCTCAGAAATGAATTATAAAGTAATTGGGTTAGATTTAGATCCTTCAAGATTTTCAAAATTAATAGATAAAATGGATTTAAATATAATTAAATGTGATATAGAAAAAACCAGCATACCTTTTGAGAATAATCGATTCAAATTTATTATTTTTAATGAAATTTTTGAGCATTTACGTATAGATCCTATCTCTACATTAAAAGAAATAAATCGAGTTCTTCATCCGGAAGGCTATCTTTTATTAACTACTCCTAACTTATATTCAATTCAATGCATTCTTTTCTTTATTTTAGGTAAAGGTTTTGACAATCCATATAAGCAATTTAAAAAATTACACGAAATTGGGCATATGGGGCATACCAGATTATATTCCACCAGACAATTAAATGAATTTTTAAGAAATACGGGATTTGAAGTTATTAAAGTATCAAGAAAATCCTTTAAATCATTACCCGGCATTTTGGCTCCTTTAAATATTATCAGGTGGATTTTTCCTCGTTCTCACTCATATATTATAAGTATTAGCAAAAAGAAATTAGTACAATAATTTTAAGAAAAATCGCTAAGTGGAAGATTTTTTATCTAATAATCAAATAGATTATATACTTTCCCATTTAAACCAATCCTTAGATTTAGATGGTATAAAAAAAACATTCTTTTTTAAACATGCAGAAAAACTCTCAGATGATGTAAAAAATAAAATTGTGTTTGTTTTATCAAAAGAAAATCTAATTGATGAAAACATTCTTTGTATCCATAATATTCCGATATTATTTCCTTTATCAGATAAAAAAGATTTATATTCAATTGATAAAAACAACAATTTAATCTTTCATCACGATTTGCTCAAATCTGCATTTTATTTGCTTTCGGGATACCAGGAATTAAATCCTGAATACCGGGACCGTTTTGGCCGTTTCCCTTATGAGTTATCCATCCAAAAAAAATTGGGAATCATTGAAAAACCGGTGGTTAATTATTATTTTGAATTTATAATTAAAGGATTAGAAGAATTCTGCAAAAAACAAGGCCTTGAACTCAAAAGAAAACAAGTTTTTCGTCCTTTTGCATTTTTTTTATCGCATGATGTGGATAAAATAGACACCTACAACTTTTATGATTTTATCTATTACCTAAAAGTCTTATTTGGATTAACTAAAAAAGACATCTCTTTGTCGAAAAAAATAAGAAAAGTTGCTGAATACGGGTTCAATTATTTCTTTACCCGAAAAAACCCAAACTGGGATTTTGATTTTTTAAGATCTATTGAGGATAAATACGGTTTTACATCAACCTTTTATTTTTTACCCAAAGACCTTAAACATCAGGATGCTTACTATTCTTTTACGGAAAAAAGAGTTCAAAATTTATTTAAAAAATTAAAAGCAGAAGATTGCGAAATTGGGATACATGGAACTAACCGCTCTGCTACAATTTTAAAATACCTAAAATCCAATATCTCAGAATTAGAACAGGCTGCATTTGTAAAAATTAAAGGCATAAGGCAACATCGGCTTATTTTTGATATGAATATAACTCCTTACTTACATGAAGAGGCTGGGTTGATCTATGATACTTCGTTGGCATTTGCAGAACACGAAGGTTTCAGAAATTCATATTGCCTGCCTTTTAAACTCTATAATTTTAAAGAAGACCGCCCGTTTAAAACCTGGGAGATTCCACTTAATGTGATGGATGCAACCTTATTTGAGTATAGAAAACTAAATATGGATGATGCTTTTATATCTGTCCAGAAAATTTTAGATGAAATAATAAAATTTAATGGTGTTTTTTCATTGCTTTGGCATAATGGTTTCTTTGACGAAATATTACATCCGGGGATAAAGAATTTTTATATTAAACTATTAAAAATTATTAATTCGAATAATGGAACCTACATTATTGCAAAAAACATCATGAATTATGTATAGAAAAAAATTCCTTTTTACAAAAAAGTAGGATATTTTATACACTATCTAATTTTTTTATGCAACAATGAAAGATTTTGTAAATGTTGAATTTTTTTGTTGAGTCCAAGATTTTCTAATATTCGTTTTTTATCTAAGAATTCAGGAAGAACTAATGAATCAGCCATTTCTTTCCATTTAATATTTTCTTTGTATTCCTTTTTATTTGTTTGACCATATAACATATTTATCATGTTCTTTATTTTCCCTTCATATTCATGAACTAAATTATTTTTTATAGGTTTTAAGGGCTTGCCATTGTTCCTAATTTGTTTTATTTCAGGTTTATTTTTATATATATAATCGCTCATTGCCTTTATTTTAAGATTTTTATTTAATAATTGTGAAAATGGAAGATTTAAGAAAAAATCCATTATTTCATAATCATAGTATGGTAAATAAAGGTACATTAACTCCGTGGGTTCTGAAATGGATGAACGTATTATATATCTCCTTTGTTTTTGCTCCACATCCCACCTTATATAAGAAGAGATTAAGTCAGGATCGTCAGGAATTGTATCTTTTAGACCTTCGTAAATAGCTTCTTTCACTTTAGAATCATTGTTCATTAGGAAATTCCGTAATTTGGCAAAAGCCTGAAAATCAAGAATATAATCAACAATATTTGCTTTTGTTTTCCAAAATTTCATTTTGTATCGTAAGTGTCCTCCCGACATAAACCCGCCGGAATGTCCTGGGAACCAAGAAGAACAGTCATGTTTTATTCGATTTTGGAAATAAAAAAATCTTTGACCAAATACTAATGTGGTTATTAAATTCCCTGTTAAAGAACATGAGGTCATATCATTTAAAGTTCTCTGATTTAAATATATAAGACAGTGTTCTTTGAGATTATTTATTTGTGGAGCTAGTTGAAACGCAGTTTTAATATCTATATCTTTACAACTACCTCCCCAGGTCATACCATAAATTGGAATTTCATTGTTATCTAATTCAGTGGCAAGCAGACGACTATCCAAACCTGCTGTTAATGGGACAAATGCATTATATTTTTTTTCTTTAAGATGATTTGCAAAAATTTTAAACCTATTTTCCCAGATATCCTTAAATTCTTTTGGATGCCTCTTGGGGACATCAAAATTATGTTGTAAATGCCAATAACTTGTTTTTTGAATTTTTGGCTTATTGTTTTTCCTGTTAATTATGTAGTATGAATGTGGTTCAAATTCATAAACCCCATCTATAAGTGTTTTATTACCCATGACATAACCAAAACAGAGAGACTCATATGTTGCATCTTCACGAAATTCTCTTTTGGTATAGGGTAATAAACTATCCCATAAATCGGAAATTATAATTTTTTGTTCGTTTTTAAAGTAAAATAAAGGGAAAACACCCCATCTGTCATTTATTACAGTTATTTCTGAATCATTTAGAATTACAATATTAAAACAACCATTATATTTGGGGATATTGTCATATAACAAATTGGAATTTAAGTGATAATTAAGAATTGGAAGAAAATCATAATCCTGATATAACTTATCTTTCCAAATAATATATCCCCTGATATAAATACATATATTTGAATCAATTTGTTTAACATCTTTTACGGATTGGTTTTGACTGTCAAAGTAAATAAACATAAATAGGTCATTTTAATTTCTGAACATTCATTTTTTTCATGTTGGTTTAAATTAAAAAAACAACGCAGAACTATTTAGCAATTTTATAAACGTTCAAATATATCAATATTTTTCAATTCCATATTTAAAAATCTACTTTTAACGTAACTACTGCATATTAAGCAAGCTTCGAATATGCTTCCTGTTAAAGGGCATCCGATTTTTTAGCAGTTCAAATTATGTTGATTTTTAAATTTATTCTGATATCACAATGAGCACAGCAAGATTATTAGGGTGTTGTTATCTTAGACCTGTTTTGTTAAAACAGCAAAAATCTGAATAAATCGAAATTTGAATATACATGAACTTTATATAATAAAGAAACTTTCTATTTCAATGAGTCATTTCTCTTAAATCTTTGGTTTATCGTTATTATTTATCAAATTATAAGTATTATAATTGTGATGTAATAGACATACTAATAATATGGGTAACATTGCTAAACAATCATACAAAGGTACGATTTATACTTATCTGGGGATTATTCTTGGATTTATTACGACAGGTCTTCTTTTTCCCAGTATTTTAACGCCAGAACAAATTGGTTTGATCAGTATTATATTGGCTTATGCCACGATTTTTGGACAGGCTGCCAATATGGGATTTCAGGTTGTACTAACTCGTTTTTTCCCGTATTTTAAAGATGAGAAAAAAGGACATAATGGTCTCTTTTTTGTTGCTTTGTTAATTACATCAGTAGGTTTGATAATCGCATGTTTAATACTCTTTTTTCTGAAGGATACTTTGGTAAAAGATAATGCTCTTTTATCACAATTTTATATATTTTTGTATGGCTTTGCCATTTCTTTTGGTTTGTTTATTCTTTTTGATCAATATTGTAAGGTGCTTTTCAATGCTACCTTGGGAATTATGCTAAAAGAAGTGGTTCAGCGGATTTTAATTCTGCTGAGTTTGCTTTTTTTATATTTTCAATGGATTTCTTTTGATGCATTTGTTTCATTGTATGCTGCAATTTACTTTTTGTTGCCATTTATATTGCTGCTGTTTTTATTAAAAGAAAAACAATTCTTTATTACCCCTGATTTCTCAAAATTTACTCCGGATTTTGTTCGGGAAATTATCCCAATTTCTTTGTTTGGAATACTAACCAGTTTTGCAGGAATGATAACTATTAATATTGACAAGATCATGATAGAGCGGTATACTGGATTAGAAATGACCGGGATATATACTATTGCCTTCTTCTTTGGAGGACTCATCAGAGTGCCCAGCCGTCCCATACTCAAAATATCTTCTATCCATATAGCAGAATGCTGGAAGAAAAATAACAGGAAAGAGATTACAGCTATCTATAACAAAAGTTCCATGATCCAATTTGTGATTGGTATGCTTACGCTAATTGGTTTGTGGGCCAATATAGACAATATATTCAGAATTCTTCCTGATACGTTTGGTGTTGGACGTTATGTTATTTTGTTGATTGGTCTTTCGATGATTTTTGAAGTGTTGACTAATACAGCTTCTCGAATTGTAGCCTATTCAAAATATTATAAGGCACAAGCTTTGATGCTTGTTGTTTTTATTGTGCTAATTGTGATTACGAATATGATTTTTATTCCCTTGTATGGTATTGTCGGAGCGGCTATCTCTTCTTTGCTGTCCAGAATCCTGTTTAGTGCCATTCGCTATGTCTATGTGTTGTATAAATTTGGCATGCAGCCTCTAAATTACAAATACTTAATAATCCTTGTTGTTAGTCTTGGCAGTTATTTTATTACTTTGCTCTTGCCTTATCTTAATTTACTCGTTATAGATGTGCTGCTAAGAAGTATTTTAGTTGTAATTGTGTATGTTCCTTTGCTGTATTACCTGAAGGTATCGGAAGACCTGAACCGGCAATTAGAAGAGCTATTGGTCAAAATAGGCATATCTTTTAGAACCTAAAAGATCAACATTTTTTGCCCTGAATACACAATTTTCAACTCAAAATGTTATTGTTATTTCCGGATAATCACCACTTTATTGGGTTACAAAGCATGAATAACCTCAGCCAGCGACCTGGTTAACTCCCTTCGTTCAAATTGTTTAATATCTATTGATTCGACAGAATCATTGTTGGCCTGATAATGCTTAAATAAATGAATAACGGCTGATTTTATTTGTTCAGCATCTTCATATTCGCACACTTCTCCTACCCTTTTCTCCCGAATTAGACGGGCAGTATCGCCCTGTGTATTCCCGAGCATTAATATTGGCCTGCCGGAGGCAAGGTATTCAAATACTTTTCCGGGAATCATCCCGGAAGAACCAGTAAAACGACTAATCAATAACAGAAGTACTCTCGATCGCATCATCTGCTTAGGAATATCACTATGTTGAACATAAGAAATCCGCTCGCTAAATTGTTCCAGCCCATGCGCTCCCATCTCTTCAATCACCGAAAAATCTACTTTCCCTATCAGCTTAATCTTTAACTTTGATTGTAAATCAGATTCTTCTTTCAACAAATCCTGTAAAACCATCCACAGGTTATGTGGATTCCTTTCCTTATGAATAGTTCCAATATGCACGATACTAAATTCATCATCCACCTGATTGGGAGAATTTTTAAAGTCCGATGCATCGTAACCATTGGTAATAATTTTTACTTTTTTACCACCGAGCTGTTCCAGGTCTTTGCCCCAGGACTGGCTTACAGTTAAAACAGTATCAGCAGACCGAATAACTAGTTGTTCTAATTTTCGGTGTTTCTTATCCGCTATCTTACCTATTTTTAGCAAATGATAGTAATCTATCTTGGTCCAGGGATCACGAAAATCGGCAATCCATTTTATATTTAATTCTTTTTTTAATTGTAATGCTATTAAATGCATGCTGTGAGGCGGGCCTGTTGAGATCACCGTCTCTATCTGATTATCTGTAATATATTTCTTTAAAAATTTAACCGATGGTTTAACCCAGAACTTCCGGGCATCGGGAATAAACAGGTTGCCCCTAATCCAAACTGCAATAGATTCTAAAAATCCTGTTTTTTTATTTTCCTGTATAAATCCGGCATTAACCTTTTCTTCTTGTTTTTTCCCCGTGAAAATTTTGTAAAATGAATAGGGTTCAAAAATTTTACGCTTAATAACTTTTAAGTTTGAAGGAATATCCTCTAATAATGAATAATCATTAACTGGACTTTCAGGATTGGAAGGTGTATAAATAATCGGTTCGATACCAAACTCCGGCAAATATTTAGCAAATTTTAGCCAGCGTTGCACACCTGCACCACCACTCGGAGGCCAGTAGTACGTTATAATCAGAACTTTTTTATTTTTTTTCACTTAGTATCAAATCTTTCGAAATCAATTATATACGGTTATATACTTACATTTATTATTTAAAAATATCGATTAATAAATTTAAATTAAAGAAATTATTACAAATAAAGTGCTTTACAGTTTAATATTATTTTTCAGCTCAACGCCGTTCGGGCCATAATCATAAACTGCACTAAGGCCGTCATAAAGTAGCCTCTCCTTTATCCATAGTTTCAATGTTTTAATGTTACAAATCTACAATATTATTTTTACTTAACTCTTAGGTTATGATCAGTACCTTTTTCAAAGTTTATATCTTTTCAAGCAGTTTTTTCATGCTCAGTTTATCGCCAATTACCTTTGGCAGGTCATCAATCGCTACCCTGTCCTGTTCCATGGAGTCGCGGTGGCGAATCGTTACCGTGTTGTCCTGCATGGTCTGGTGATCGATGGTGATGCAATAGGGCGTTCCAATAGCATCTTGACGCCTGTACCTTCTCCCGATTGAATCTTTCTCGTCGTACTGGCAATTGTACTCGAACCTGAATGTTGAGATGATTTCACGTGCTTTCTCGGGCAACCCGTCTTTTCTCACGAGGGGAAGTACTGCCAATTGAACGGGTGCCAATACAGGTGGTATTTTCATGACGGTTCTCTCTTCCATTTTTCCATCGCGGTTGGGAACTTCTTCTTCCGTGTATGCGTTGGCGATGATCATCAGGAACATCCTATCGACACCAATGGAGGTTTCAACCACGAAGGGCACGTAACTTTCATTTTTCTCCGTGTCGAAATACTGAATTTTCTTGCCTGAAAATTGCTGGTGCTGTCCGAGGTCGAAATCAGTCCTGGAATGAATTCCTTCAACTTCCTTGAACCCGAATGGGAACTGGTACTCGATATCGAAAGCTGCATTCGCGTAGTGTGCCAGCTTATCATGCTCGTGGAAACGGAATTTTTCAGGGGCAATGCCAATGGCCTGGTGCCAGTTCATTCTTTTATTTTTCCAGAACTCGAACCACTCTAATTCGGAACCAGGCTCCACGAAGAATTGCATTTCCATCTGCTCGAATTCACGCATGCGGAAAATGAATTGACGGGCCACGATCTCATTTCTGAAAGCTTTCCCGATTTGTGCGATGCCAAAAGGAATTTTCATCCTACCCGATTTTTGAACGTTCAGGTAATTCACGAAAATACCCTGTGCCGTTTCGGGTCGCAGGTAAATCTTGTTGGCTTCTTCACTGAGCGATCCAAGCTTGGTATCAAACATCAGGTTAAATTGCCGTACATCGGTCCAGTTTTTCGTTCCACTTATCGGATCAACAATTTCGGCATCAACAATAATTTGCTTCAGCTCTTTTAAATCGTTTTCTTCAGAGGCCTTGATAAATCTTTGCCTGACTTCTTCTGCCTGCTCCCTGTATTTTTGAGTCCGGGGATTAGTGGAAAGAAACATATCCCGGTCGAATTTTTCGCCAAACCTTTTTGCTGCCTTGGTTGCTTCTTTCTCGATCTTATCCTCTATTTTCTGGATATGATCTTCGATCAGCGTATCGGCCCTGTATCTCTTTTTGGAATCCTTGTTGTCGATCATGGGATCATTAAACGAACCCACGTGGCCGGAGGCTTCCCAAATTCGGGGATGCATGAAAATCGCGGAATCGATACCCACGATGTTTTCATTCAACTTAGTCATGGCATCCCACCAATATCTTTTAATATTGTTTTTTAACTCAACACCATATTGCCCGTAGTCATAAACGGCGCTTAATCCATCATATATCTCACTGGATGGAAAAATAAACCCGTATTCCTTGCAGTGGGCGATCAATTTTTTGAAAACATCTTCCTGGTTCATCTTTAGTATTTTAATTTACAACATGCAACGCTATTACAATATCTGGGATAATTTGCTGATAAACCGACAAAAATAAATTAAAATCTTTGTAATTCAAATGGTTTTTCAGATAAATAGAATTCAGGAGGAGAGAATCAAAAAACCTGATCCCCCGCCAGAAAAACGGATATTATCATATCTTTTTATATTTTTACATTCAAATAAAAAAATAACACGATATGAAGACGGTCCTTGGAATAGGAAATGCCCTGGTTGATATCCTGATCGGGTTAAGAGATGATGAATTACTTGAGAAATACGAGTTGCCGAGAGGGAGCATGCAACTGGTCAACCACGATTTCGTCGCGGGATTATTGGATGAAACTGTTCATCTTGAAAATGTTGTTGCCTCGGGGGGGTCTGCAGCCAATACAATTCACGGGTTATCGAAACTTGGAATTCCAACGGCTTTCCTGGGTAAAGTAGGTGATGATGATTTTGGCAAAATTTTCAGGGATGATCTCTTGAAAAACAACATTACACCCAGTTTATTTTTCGGGATCACCCGAACGGGTCGTGCGGTAGCACTGGTTTCTCCCGATAGTGAACGCACTTTTGCAACTTTCCTGGGAGCTTCCATTGAGCTATCGGAAGATGATATCGATTCTTCTGTTTTTGATGGGTACACGCATTTTCACGTGGAAGGGTACCTGTTGCAAAATCATAAGCTGATTGAAAAGGCTGTACGCTTGGCCAAAGAGCAGCAACTTACTGTTTCACTCGATATGGCCAGCTTTAATGTCGTGGAAATGAACCGGGACTTCCTGAAATCCATTATCGATAAACACGTGGATATTGTTTTTGCCAATGAAGATGAAGCCAGGGCATACACGGGTCAGGAGCCAGGGGAAGCCCTGGATACGATAGCGAGTGAATGTGATATTGCTGTTATAAAACTCGGGAAGAATGGGAGTCTTATTAAAAGAGGTAACGAGAAACATGCCATAGGTATTTTCAACGTGAATAGTATTGATACAACGGGAGCAGGAGATTTGTATGCTGCTGGTTTTCTTTATGGTCTTATCAAGGATTTCCCGCTGGATAAATGCGGTAAAATTGGTGCTATTCTGGCGGCAAAAGTTATCGAGGGAATGGGAGCCAAAATTAGTGATGAGGGTTGGCAGGAGGCACTCGCTTTGATGAAAGAGGTATAAACTGATGTTTGTTTCAAACTCCCCAATTTCCTGTATGGGTGGATGATCGAACGGCCCTGTTAAGCAAATCCAGGAATTCATCCCTGGGGATGTTAATGGCGCCAAGGCTTTCCAGATGAGGGGTTGGTAACTGGGCGTCGATAAAGTGAAAACCCATGGATTTGACTTTTTCCACGAGATGATAAAATGCCACCTTAGACGCGTTGGTTTCGTGATAAAACATGGATTCTCCAAAAAATGCCTTGCCAATAGAAATTCCGTACAATCCGCCCGAGAGCTTACCATCAAGCCAACTCTCAACAGAATGGGCGAAACCCAGTTCATGCAGCCGGGAATAGGCTTCAATCATTTCATTCGTGATCCACGTGCCTTGCTGATCAGGCCGCTTGGTATAAGCACAATGTCGAATAACCTTGTCAAAAGCTTTATCAAATGTAACCGTGAATTTTTTCTCCCGGATAACCTGTTTCAGGCTTTTACTCACCTTTAATTGCTCGGGTATTAGCATCATTCTTTCCGGTGGTGACCACCATAATACAGGGCTGCCTTCACTAAACCAGGGGAAAATGCCATATGTATACGCGATAAGTAATATTTCCGGTGTGAGATCACCTCCGGCAATTAAGAAACCGTCATCATCAGCGGTATCGTGTGCCGGGAATATATCCCTGGCAGCCTGTATTAGTGAATCTGTATCGAGATTAATTGTCTGCACGCGAAATTTTAAAAAAATATATCCACGAAATTAATAAAAGATTTTTCATATTTCCCGTGCTTTTAGCATACCTTGTTTAATACGGTCGGCAATGCCAATTCCTTCAATGCTGTTTCCTGCTATGATTAACCCGGGGTATTCTCGTTCTATTTTACTGATAGCCTCGAGTCTTTTCTTGCTATCAATACCATATTGCGGAATGGCATGCTCGTAGCGGGTAATTTCAAGTAAGTCAGGTTGAAATTCATGCACGCCCATTAATTCTTTAAATTCATGAGTCAATACTTTTTTAACCTGCTCATCCGAGAGCTGCACCAGTTCTGGTTTTCTCATTCCTCCCATGAATACTGCCATAAGAGCTCCTCCATCGGGAGCCCTGTTCTCCAGGAACGAGGATAGAAATAAAACTCCAAGGATATCCCGGTTTTCCCTGAATGGGATGAGACCGCCAAATGCATCCAGGGCAATGCCTTCCCATTTCCTGTATCCAACGGCTACTTCTATAACCTTGGCATATTGCAGGTTATCTATAGTGTCCATGGTTGTTGTCTTAATGAAAGGCAGGATTTGCCGCATCTCGTGTGCCCCGGTCGTGATGATTACTTTTGACGTTTCAATGGTTTGATTTTTACCATTCAGTTTAAAATGTACACCGATTAATTCTTTACCATGATACTCTGTGGTAACAGATGCAGCATTGAAAATAAATTTTTCGGTTCCTGTTTTATTGTATAGGGCACCAACCAGACTTTCCAATCCACCTTTAACTGAAAATACCGAACGGTCAGCTCTTTTTTCCAGTTCTGTTTTTGGCTCAGATTTTTTTTTGATGGCTCCCTTTATAAAACTACCGTAATTTTGTTCGAGGTTATATAACTTCGGGAGGGCATATTTTGGGATTAAATAACCCGGGTCCCCGGCATAAATACCCAGGATAAAAGGATCAACAGCATAATCAAGAAAACTTTTACCCATTCTCCTTTTGACCATATCAGCCAGGTTTTCATCAGGGTTTTTACCGGGTTTCCGGAATGGCTCCCCCAGGATTCTGAATTTATCACCCAACGAAAAAAGAGGAGTTTTAATGGCTTCCATTAAGCCGGTAGGGAGCGGTTCCCATTTTCCATTTTTCAGAACGAGTCTTTTTTTGGCTTCAGCACGGGCCTTTTCAAGCTTGCACTCGTCTTTCAGGTCATCAAAGAGTTGTATCACCTCAGGGTTGCCAAGAACACCAGTGTTAGGACCTTTCTCATAAAGAAAACCACTTTTTTCCATGGATTGTATAACTCCTCCCGGGCGATCTCTTTTTTCGATGATTTTTACATCTTTTCCCTTCCGGGAAAGACAATATGCTGTTACCAGTCCGGTTAAGCCGGCGCCAATAATAACCGCATCTGCTTTTTGTTCTGCCATGATTATATGGTTTTAGAATATCTGCCTTCAGATGCATCAAGATGGGGATCAAGTACCATGGCGATGTTCCTGATAAAAAACTGTCCCATTTCGGTTACCTCGATTACATTATCATGTCTTTTCACCAAATTATCTATTACCATTTCATCCAGCAACCCCGGATGAAAACGAAGTGTCTCATAAAGTGTACCCGTTGAAATTTGGAATAAAGCTGACACTTCATTCATGTCGAGATATTTGTTGCACATGAGTGATTGAATCGCGTAGCGGCAGATTTGTTCTTCACGATTCAGGGAAATACCTTTTTCTGTAGCCAGTCCGTTTTTTTCAATCTGATGCATGTAAGTATTTACCTCCTTGGCATTTTGGCTGTAAGCTTTTGTTAACTGGCTGATGGAACTAGCCCCGAATCCATATACCTGTCCGGTATGTTCCCTGGTACAGTAGCCCTGGAAATTCCTGTGCAGTGTCTTGGAATCAAGGGCCATTGAGAGTTCATCTTCCGGTTTAGCGTAATGGTCCATGCCAATAGAAGTATAGCCGCTGCTGGTGAGCATATGATAAGAGCCTTCCAGCATTTCAATTTTCTCTTCGGGAGATGGTAAACCCAGTTTTTCGATCTGCTCCTGTGCTTTTTTTACCCAGGGCACGTGCGCGTATGAGAAAGTTACCAACCTGTCTGGTTGCAGGGAAATGGCCTTTTCAATGGATTTTAAAAAACTCTCTTTGGTCTGTCCGGGAAGCCCGTAGATAAAATCGAGGTTTATTTTTGTATCACTGTTTTTTCTAACGCGGTCAATTAGTTTTTCGATTGGATATCGCGTGATAGCTCGGTTTACAGATTTTAACACGTTTTCATCGAAATCCTGGATGCCCAGGCTGAACCGGTTGAAACCGAGTTGTTTTAGGGCATCAATCATATTATTATCGAGGTAAGCGGGATTACACTCGATGGCAATCTCCGGGTTAGCAGAAAATTGAAAAAGATCCCTGAAAAGCTGCATGATTCCCGCGATATGTTTTACCGGGATGGAATTTGGTGTACCGCCTCCCCAATGGATCTGGGTTACCTTTCTGGTCTTATCGATCAGGGATGCCACTGTCCGGATTTCTTTTTTTACCGCCTGAATATAACGGTCAACTTCTTCTTTATTATTAAACCCGGAGGAATTGCACCCGCAAAAAAAACAGAGCCGCGGACAAAATGGAACATGAACATACAATGAGATGTTCGATGGTTCCTGGTGATTGGACGCGAGAACAGCACCCCTGTACACTTCCTTGTCAAAATCAGGACTGAAAAAGTTGGCCGGTGGATAGCTCGTGTACCTTGGTCCTGGTTTGTTATATTTTTCCAGTAGTTTTCTCGGTATCTTCATTATTTGAACGTGTCTTATTTTTTAATTCCGGATCTTTATAAAGAAACGGGATAAGAGTGAAAGCGAGTATTCCCAGTAACAGTTCAATGGAAAAAAGTCCCCGGTAACCCAGGAGATCGGCTATTTTTCCGCTGGATACGGCAATAATCAGGCTGCTAAGATGTGTAAGTACTATCTGAATGGTATAATCGGTACCTTCACGTCCGTCCCGCACGATATTCATGGAGATGGTATATATAACTACAGACGCCATCCCGTAAGCGCTCCATAACAGGGTTATTCCGGCATACGCGAGAATATCCGAAAAAGGAACATAAGTGAGCATTACAAAATAAGCTGAAGCAATAATTCCCAGTCCGGAGAAAATGAAGAGACCTTTCAGGTTTCCTGCTTTTTTGAGGATAAAACCTGCTAAAAAAGCACTTGCAGCACCGGCCCCTGTTCCATAAATGCCTGCCATGAAACCGATTTTTGCAACGGAGTAGCCCTGATCGACAAGAAATGGTTTCAGCATGGCCAGAATGCCAATTATTCCGGAATAATACAGCACGAGTAGTATGATGCGCTTCAATATGCCGGGGATTTTGAAAAAGCGGCCAATATCTTTAAAGGTTACAGGAATTGATGTTGCAGTTCTAACGTGTTCTTCCCTGTAAAAGATCAAGGGCAGCAAGGCCAGGATAACAAATAAAGCAAGCAATGTATGAACAATTTGCCAACCGGCATACTGGTAGGCAACCAGTAATACGCCACTTCCAAAAAGCGTACCCAGGAAAGAGCCTGATGATTGCATGGAATTTCCCATGCTTCGCTCTTTTTTCTTCAGGATCCTGATCGCGAAAGCATCTGAGGCAATATCCTGTGTTGCTGAAAAGGCAAAAGCCAGGAGCATTAAGCCAATAACTGTCGGGAAATCGGTTTTGAAGTCGAAAAATCCAATGGAGAGAATGACGGCTGCATAGAACAGTTCGGAACCAAATATCCATCGCTTGTAGTGCGTGATTGTTTCTCCTTTTTTATCGACAAGGGGAGCCCATAAAAATTTGAGAATCCAGGGAATTTTCATCAGTTGAATCAGACCTATGGACTGTAACGAGTAGTTCTCCACGCGCATGATTACCGGCAATACCGTTGAAAAAAAGCTCATGGGTATTGATTGGGCAATATACAAGCTGAAAAGTGTTCCGTATTTTTTATACTCCCTGATATTTCGATTCATTGTTTATTCTCCTGTCAAAATTTCACCCTTACTGTTGCTCCAAAATTAAAAGGTTTTCCCTGTTGGGCATATTCGTTGCCGAAAGCCGTGGTCATGTCAAACCAAAATGAATGGTATTCCGTGTCAAGAATGTTTCTTCCCCAGAATTCAATATCAAACATTCCAAGATCTACCAAAGCGGATGCATTGATTATTCCATAAGAATCATGGTAGGCAGAATTGGCCTCGTCCCAGAATAATTTCCCGGTTTGCTGGTAATTGGAATGAAGCACAAGAGACTGGAATGTTTTGGATTTAAATGGAATCCGGTACGAAACCGACAAGTTTCCTGTAAATTTTGGAACATAGGGAATATAGTTGCCGCTGTAGTCTGTCGTGCTGTCTTCAACATAATCCAGGAAAGTTGCCTCGTTGTATCCGAAACTAACCGAGGTTATAAGATTTCTCAAGGGATTCGCGGCGGCCTCAAGTTCAAAGCCATAGCTTCTGGAATGCCCGGCATTTGTTGTTTGAGCACCCTGGCCACTTGGAACGGGCTGATCTATTTGCTGATCTTTCCAATCGATATAATAAAGAGCCAGGTTAAACTGTAATTTGTTTTGTAAAACGGAACTTTTCATCCCGACTTCATAATTAAAGCTTTTTTCAGGATCGAAGGTATAATTTACACCTTCCTCGATGGTTGTATTGAAGCCACCATTCTTGTATCCCCCTGCAAAAGAAGCATAGACATTAGATTTATCGGAGAAATTGTATTTCAATGACAATTTAGGCAGGGGTACAAGCACGGGTTCTCTTTTTAAAAGAGTATCATCCATGGTTCTTACATTTCCCATCATATCCAGGTCATACGAGTATTTCATTGAATTGTCTTCCAAATCAAGACGACCACCGAGGGTAAGATCAAGATTGTTAACCAGGAATTCTTTCCACGTTGTCTGAAAATATCCGGCAATACCATGGTTTTTTTCATCGTAGTATTTCATCTTTTCCATGGGTCCGGGCAGCTTGAACCGGGAAATGCCATCTTCACCATATCCCACGTCTACCTGTTTGTCCATTGACTGCGTGAATCCAAAAATACCCATTACCCAGTGAAAGCGGTCAGAATATTCAGAAGTTAATCTAACCTCGTGAGTGTATAGATCCTGGGTTTCATATTGTTGCACGGCCACGTAAGAAAATGATGTAAAATCCTGATCCACGTCTTGCAAGTCTTTCTGATTTTGAAAACTTCCCGTGCTATTCAGTGTAAACCACCTGCCCTTGTAGGTAGCATTAAGACTTACCCCTCCATGATTTCGCTCGTAAATACTGCGATGATTGTAAGAGACATTTTCAATTTGCCGGCTTTCATTGTTAAAAACGGCGTAGGGATAACCTCCCTGTTTCGTGTAATTATCATGTGCCATCAATTTAAATTGAAGTTTACCCGAGACATTATAGCTGACCTTTAGTTTACCCACGTAATCTTCAAGATTGTCTACTCGTTGATCAAGAAATTCATTATGGTGGAACCCATCGTGTCGGGTGACACCGGCACTGGCTGAAAACAGTAAATCATCTGAAAAGAGAGCCTGGGAATGATAACCGTTGAGTTTGAGATTCCCGTAATTACCAATTTCAGTACTTAGGCGGGTATCCCTTTCCGCGGAGGGACGGCGGGTAATCACATGGATAAGCCCTCCCATGGTATTTCTCCCGTAAAGTGTTCCTTGCGGTCCGCGCAAAACTTCAACACGTTCAATATCGTTAAAATCGAATACAAAAGAAGACTTCTCAAAATATGGTACATTATCAACGTATAAACCTATGGATGGGGTGTTTCTCCTGGAACCAATGCCCCGGATATAAATTGGGGCGGTTAAACGGGAACCGTAATCGGGCATGAAAAGATTGGGTACCCGTGATGTTAAATCTCTCAGGGTTTCTATTTTTTCCTGTTCAGCTTTTCTGGCAGAGATCAGGGAAACGGCATAAGGTACTTCAATTAATTTTTCTTCTCTTTTTTCCGCTGTTACAATTACCTCGTTTAATTCCAGGTTTCCGATCTGGGTGGTATCGGCCAGGAAAATAACAGGCTGTTTTTGTGCATTTCCCACTGGAAATGCTGAAATTATTATGATTATGGATATAAGAATTTTTTTCATCTTGTTGTAGGTTAGAATACGAGTTTAAACCAGATTTATTACTTCTGGTAATGGCAAAAACTTGAAAGTGGAATTAACAAACAACAAAAGGTGGAGCACGACCGGGGAGAGTAACAAATTCTTCTTTTATCGGAAATTCATGATGATCGGGCAGTGTTTGCCCCATTAAATCAGGTGATAATTCAATAAAACAGGACAGGTTCATACATGTGCAGAAATCATCATGGTCGTGACTGGTCTGTTTTTCAAAATAGTATGTATTTACAAGGGTAGCTGCAGATGTGTAATCCTGTTTTATTTCATAGTATTTTTCAAACGTGTTTTCTGTGACTGGTTGCGCGTGAAACAAGGGAAACAACATTGAAGAAACAAAATACAGGGTAAACATGCCGCCCAGTATCAGGTATGGAATAATTGATGAGAATAATCCGAAATTAAACATTTTTTAATTCGTCTTTTTTAATTCTTTTAGGATTCTTAGGAAACCAGCCTTTCTCTACCCTTTCTTCCTGTTCAATAATTTCACCAATACCCCATAGAAATGTGAATCCGAATACAGCGATAATGGTACTTAACAATAAGTGTTCCATAAACAGGGCGATTGGTATGGCAACAATACCAATCAGCAGAAAACCTATCCAGAATTTTTTCGTGAAATAGTATTCCGCTTTGATTGTAATATAGCGGGCAAAAGCAATTATTATAAAAGTAGCGAGCCCTGTTATGATTCCTGAAAAATTCAATTCATTCATGGTTTCTTCGCGGATTTTTTTTGGCCCTCCCGAGCTTAACCCTTTCCTGTTGCTTAAACACCTCAAAAGTACTCCAAAAAGCTGAAAAACCTATTACACCTGTTATAATTGAAAAAAAATCACTGTCTATGAACAATGAAATCACGAGAGCGATCAGCCCAGACAAGAAAAAGAACCACCAGCTCTTCACGCCAAAATAATACTCTGCCTTGATTACCAGGGGATGATAAAGTCCGATAATCAGAAAAGATATGAATCCGAGTAAGATGCCCTGGTAATTCATTTCATGACAGTTTAACTTTCATACGCGAATATATCGCGAATGAAAATAAAAAACCTGTCCACGAGGGTAAATAATTCAGATAAAAAATGATAAATGTTAGTAGGTTGAAGGGAAGTTGTCCCGCCAGGGCTCGAACCTGGACTCTTCTGAACCAAAATCAGACGTGTTGCCAATTACACCACGGGACAAACTGAATTAATTTGAGAGTTGCAAATTTAGTAAAAAAATACAAGTAAAAAAGATTTTGCAGGGTTTTGTTCTTCGCTTGTATTCTCATCCATCAGTAATTATAATTATTTACTTAACCTTGTCAGGCTCACGAGCCTGGTTATCTGATATGCTTTATCATGAGAATATTTGCATTTACTTTTAGGGGATTAAAATTAAAATATTCTCGTGAGCAGTTCCATAACATGGAATTTAATATGGTCGGACAAGGCCGTCATCTGTCGATTTGACTGATTTTCCCGGGAGTTGCCAACTGTCGAGTTCATTTCCGTAAACATGATCGATGTGTCCTTCCAGTTCTTCATCAAAAATGATAATCATGTTTCCGGGAACTTCTAAATCGACTTCAACATACTGTGCCCGCCATTGGTTTTCATCTTCAATGGTATAAACGGGGGGGAGAATTAATTTGTTGTCTTCTACCTTGTAGTTAAACGATAGTAATTCAAGGTTGCGGTTTGCCTCCCGGGAATCTATCCCCCTGGCTGACTTTTCCAGGTATAATTTTGGGTTATTCCCGTTTGTTCGTCTGATATCCAGGATGGTTTTCCCGTGTATTTTGCCTTCATTCCCTGAGAAATAAATACCAAATTCGTCTGTCTCAAAATAGAGATGATCTTTTTTTATAGAAGTGAGTACCTGACTATCCATTTCTATATAGAGGGTATCACCGGGTGCAATGTTTATTTCTGCTTCCAGTTCATTTTCTGCACCGGTCGAGTAGCTTCTTGCCTCGATCATAATAATAGATGAAAGATATAGAGTACACAAGAACCATAAGACGAATGCACCCAGTCCCACCATTTTATCATTTGATTTAAAACGGAAAAGGATTTTTATGCCGGCATACATGATTGCCAATATGGGTATACCAATCACGATAGCGAACGTAAGGATGAGCAGGGTTGGGTCGGACGAGGGAACAAATGTACCAAGAAATCCCTGGAAATTAAAGTAAGCTTCTTCAAAAACATTTGAAATAATTGGTTTCTGTAAAAAGAAGATCCCACCGGCAGAAATGGCCATGGCGAATCCCCCAATGATCAATATCAAACCGAACAGGAAGACGATGACTTTTGCAAGTGCCATTAATGCAATGCCCAGCACCCGGGCAAATTCACCGAGAAAATCCCTGAACCTGTCGGTCGATCCTGGGCTGCTGTATTTTTTAAAATTTTCACGGACATTATCGTATTCGTTTTTCACGGCTCTTTCAATATTGTCAATTGTTACCGGTTCTCCCCTCATTTCCAGTTTTTGCGCCGTTGTTTTAGCCGCGGGCACCACGATCCACATGATTATGTATAAAATTGCCACGACTCCATATGCCAGTGAAAGCACCACGAACAGTACCCTGAAGAGAATGGGATCGGTCCGGAAATAGGCTCCTAATCCGGCAGAAACCCCTCCTAGTATTGAATTATCCGGGTCGCGGTATAACCTGTGCGTTCTGTTGGACCCTTTCCCGGTAGTTCCGGATTCTTCTTTATTTTCTTCTTCAGTGGTTGTACCCACATCAAATTCTTCCGGGTTTCCCAGAACATCTATCACCGATTTTGCATCATCAAGCGTGATGACCTCCTTTCTTTCTCCCAGTTTTTGTTGAAGTAGTTCGGCTATTCTCAATTCCAGATCGCTCACTATTTCTTCACCCCCTGGTTTATTGGCAAAGTATTTTTCTAATTTGGTAAGGTACCCCTGGAGGAGCTGGTAGGCATCTTCATCTATTTGAAATACAAACCCCTTGATGTTAATTTTCAATGTTTTTTTCATGGTTATAGCGACTTTTATTGTTTTACTTTGATTGCATTAACAGCATCAACAAGATCCTGCCAGGAATTATCCAATTCAATCAGGAACTCCCTGCCTTTATCTGTTAAGGTATAATATTTCCTGGGTGGTCCTTGTGTTGATTCTTCCCACCGGTATGAGAGCAGACCGGCATTTTTTTGCCTGGTTAATAACGGGTAAAGCGTACCTTCAACCACTATCATTTTCGATTCTTTTAATTTATTGATTATATCAGTGGCATAAAGATCTTTTTTAGCCAGTACCGACAAAATACAGTACTCGAGAACACCCTTGCGCATTTGTGCTTTTGCATTTTCAACATTCATCACTCAACTGTTTTAATAATTATTATAACTTCATGTTTTTCTTAACGTTCCCGAACTCGTCCTTCACGAACCTGCCAATATTTGAAATAGTAACCGGTTCACCCTTCATTTCCAGTTTTTGCGCCGTGGTTTTTGCTTCAGGAATTACAATCCACAGTAAAATGTATATCAAAAATCCCACGCCGAACCCGAGAAATGCTATCACGAAAATAATCCGGATAATTATCGGATCGATATGCCAGTACGCTCCCATTCCTCCACAAACACCACCCAGTACCCTGTTGTCCGGGTCGCGGTACATTCGCCTGTATCCTGACGCGGTAAAAGAAGAGGCCTTGTAAGTTGATTCCCCGTTTTCCTGATCGAATTCTTCCGGGTTGCCCATGATGGATATCATTTCATCTACATCTTCCATGGTTACAGCCTGCCTGGAAGGTGTGATTTTTGCCGAGAATATTTCAGATATTCTTGCCTCGATATCATGTATTATTTCTTTTCGCTCCCGTTCATCGGAGAAATGACTTTCGATTGTTTTCAGGTAAAGTTCAAGTTTGGCCAGCGCATCCTCATCGATGTTAAAGACAATGCCACCAATATTTACCGTATGTGCTACTTTCATTGTAATTTATATTTGATTATTGATTATGATTTCTATAATTGAGAGACCCTGGTTATTTTTACTTGTTTCAGTTTTTTGATCAATCATGCTCGTATCCGCTGCCAGTTTAGCTTTCTTTTCTACTTGCCGGTCAGTATCAGGTATTATTTCAACGCGCTCAGCAGGGGGAGAATAATTCTCGTACCTTTGAACAGGTTTTTCTACTAAAAGCAGCATCACGAGTAGCATGATTAAAATAATATATTTATGTAACAAAACCATAAGGTACTATATTAAACAAACTAAAATGTAATGCAAATATATAAAAAAATAATAATACTATGCAATACATGGTAGTATATTTTTTTATTTTTTTTAAAAATAATACCAGATGAAATCTACATCCACAGAAGGCATAACAATAGCATGAACTGAGTCCACGAGCTCGCCAAAGGCAAAAAAAAATGAGGGTTTCACGGCATCAGGTTTGCTAATGCTATTTTCTGATAATTATATATATTTGAAAATAAATATCTAACATAATTTTATTATAGTGAAACACACTGGGAATATCTTAAAAATGCGCGTTGAGTATGGAGAGTCGGTATATTATTACCTGCCCTTATCAGATGATGAAATTTTCATGAATGATTTACTGGGACACAATATTACCCTTGAATTTACTGGGCAGATCAATTGTATAAAGTGCGGGAGGTTAATAAAAAGATCATTTGCCCAGGGTTATTGTTATCCTTGTTTTATCTCGGTTCCGGAAACAGATGATTGCATACTCAGGCCCGAGTTATGCCTGGCTCACGAGGGTATTTCAAGAGATATGGACTGGTCGGCGAAACACTGCTTACAGGACCATTACGTGTATTTGGCCCTTTCTTCCGCGATAAAGGTAGGTGTTACCCGGGCTTCACAGGTGCCAACCCGCTGGATTGACCAGGGGGCCTGGAAAGCGCTTCCGATTGCCAAGACACCTAATCGTTTTCTCGCGGGTACAATCGAGGTATTTCTTAAGAATCATCTCACTGATAAAACCAACTGGAGGCATATGTTGGTGAATAAACTCGACCTGGTAAGTGATTTGCTTTTTGCTAGAAAAAAAATTGAAAGCATTTTGCCGGATGAAATGTATCAGCACTTTTTCTCTCACGGGGAAGTTTTTGAAATTAATTATCCTGTAAATGTCTATCCTGCTAAGGTTAAGAGTGTCTCTTTTGATAAGAGAAATATTGTTTCAGGAAAATTAGCAGGCATCAGGGGGCAGTATTTAATTTTTGAAAATGGTGAGGTTTTGAATATTCGTAAGCATGGAGGCTACATGATCATGATGACTGCCTGAAGTTCATTTTTCCTGAACATGTTTCTTTTTGAGTACATACACGGGAGTCTTTTTTTCCGTGAAATTCATGTCGATTACATCAATTGATATAAGATCAGCCAGGATTGCCTGTGCTTGCCTGTAGGGCAAACGAGCGAGTTTGGCAAAACGTGTGATGGTGATTGAATCGTTTTTTGAAAGAAAATCAAGTAAAAGTTCTTCACTCTCCGAGTACATGATTTTTATACCCGATTTCCGGTTTTTACGTTTCCATACTTTTAAAAGTACAGGGTTGGCCAGAATATTTTCATCATTTACCCTGATATATGCCATCCAGCGATCATTTTTATCTCTTGAATAATGGGGGCCTGCCTTGCTCCTGGGTACTTTTATTTCCAGAACGGTTTTACCATCAATGGTCCACTTTTCTACAGTAAAGTAAACCTCTGGTTTACAGTATAATCTGGCTGCAGCCTCGGCCATGTAATATTCTTCATCCGTGCGCACACCCGTGATGGAGCCATTATCTTTCACTCCTATTAGTAATATTCCACCGTCGGTATTGGCGAAAGCAGAAAATGTTCGTGCAATTTTTTTTGAATCGCTTATTTCAAATTTAAAATCGAGTTGCTGATTTTCACCAGCGGCTATTAATTTTTTGATATATTGACTCACCTTGGGTTCCGTTTCTGTAAAAATACAAAAACCAGGGTGATATTTTAAAAAGAAAACAATTATTTATTCATACTTCAGCGCTTTTGCCGGGTTGATAGAGGCAGCCATGTAAGACTTGTAACTGATAGTCAGCCAGGCAATAAGTGTTACGATACCCAATGACCCAATAAACTCGAAAGGAGTAAGATTGATCCTGTAATAAAAATTTTGCAACCACTGGGTGGCGAAAAAATAACCTCCAATCCAGGCGATCGTTGTAGCAATCAACAAGAGAACACCTATATTCTTATAAAGCATTAAAGTAATATTAAAAGAATTAGCACCATTGGCCTTGCGGATGCCGATTTCTTTGGTTCTTTTTTCAACCGTGAAAGAGGTTAAACCATAAAGTCCAAGGCTGGCAATGAGGATCGCCAGGATGGAAAAAACAACAGAGAGTATTCCGGTGCGGCGGTCTTCCTTGTAAAGGGAATTGAAATCTTCATCCATGAAAAAATAAACCATGGGATCATTATTCGTGAATTGCTTCCATATATCTTCGATGTTCCTAATGGTGTTATTAATACCATTACCTGTTATTTTTATAGAGATATATCCCCATGTCTGTTCAGAACTAGTCAGGAAAAAAACATGTGGTTCGATCCGTGCGTGCAATGAATGAAAATGAAAATCTTTGACTATACCGATTACATTAAAATAGGAAAGTTCTCCATCTAAACCAGGCCGGATGATTCTTCTTTGCAGGGGATTTTCTAGTCCAAATTGCCGGACCGCGGTTTCATTAATTATACAGGCAGCGCTGTCACTGGCAAAATCTTTTGAAAAGAACCTCCCTTCAGCCATGGAAAAGCCATAAGTATCGAGGTGATCATAATCGACCCAGGCTGTCTGCATCAGGTAGGATTTTTCATTTTCACCCTCTATCCGGTACCCGTTGTTGTTATTGGGATGATTAGGTACGGCAGTTGAATGGGATACCCGTGACACCCCCGGGAACTTATTAATCTCATCCATGAAAACTTTCAGATTTTTATTAATTGCGTATGCTCGCCTTAACACGAGCAATTGTTCTTTATCGTAGCCCACGTCTTTATTTAACATGTAAATAGTTTGCCGGTAGATTACAAGCGTGCAGAATATGATGAGAACAGATATGGATAATTGTAAAATTACCAGTCCATTTCGCAGAAAACTACTTCCTTTACCGGTATTCTTTCCACCCGATAATACTTTCACCGGCTTGAAGGAAGAAAGAAAAAAAGCGGGATATGTACCCGACATCAGGCCGAGAATTAGAGTCAGGACTAACAGGGAGGGAATAATGAACCACTCCGAAAAATACTGGATCGAAAGATTTGCTTCAATAAGATCATTGAAATGCGGGAGAACAATTTCAATAGATAATAATGCAAAAAACAGGGAAATAATTGTAATCACGAAAGATTCAACCATGAATTGAGTTATAATGAGTCCCCTGGTGGAACCGGCTACTTTCCTGATTCCAATTTCCAACGAACGTGTAGCTGAACGCGCGGTTGCCATATTGGTGTAATTAATACCGGCAATAACTAGAATAAGAACAGCCACGAGCGAGAAGATATATATATACCTCTTGTCATTGACGGGTTTCATTTCCGAACTGATTCCCGGGTTGAGATGAATATCCATCAGTGGTTGAAATTCATACCTGTAGATATTTCCGGCTTCCACGAATTCCTGGACTGAAACACCAAGGAATTGTTGTAACTGCGGTTCCACGTGTTCAACAACCATTTCTTCTGTTTTCCTTGTCAGATCAGGAATATTAAAATTGTCCCCGAGCAGGACATAAGTAGAAAAACTATTACTTAACCACTGCTGGCTGTTTGCCCTGTTATTGGTCATGAAGGAACCCAATGCCGAGAACCCGAAATGACTGTTTTCAGGAATGTCTTGCATTACGCCAGTTACCGTGTACCAAGAGGTATCGGTGCCAATTCTTACCTGTTTTCCGACAGGCTCTTCATTGCCAAAGATTTTTGCAGCCGTTCTTTCTCCCAATACCAGATTATATCTTGACGCGAGTACTTTACCCGGGTCTCCTTTTAGCAAGGGTATCGAAAAAATTCTAAAAAATGATGAATCTGCCTCACCAAAATGATCTTCAAGGAATGTTTTTTCCCCGTACCGGATAGTTGTTTCTCCCCAGTTATTTAACCTTACATAGTCGATCACTTCCGGGAAATTTTCGTAAAGTGAAGGGCCCAGGGGAGGGCATGTCCACGCGCCAATTGTTTCCGACTCACCAATTTTACCATTCAGGTATACACGGTATATATGTTCTCTTTTCTCGTTAAATTTATCATAACTTAACTCATGAAGCACGAATAGCCCAATTAGTATAGAACACATTAACCCGATGCTTAACCCGATAACATTCAGGATAACATACGACTTATGCCGAATCATGTGGCGAATCGACATTTTTAAAAAATTCTTCAGCATGGTACTTTGTTTAACTAAAGACGGTTTAATTATGGAATAGTTACACGTGTTTTTATCAAAAAACGAAAATATTTTATTAATATTGATAAAAATATTGCTTGCTTTTTGGCAGTTACATAAAACAATGTATATTTTTTTTACTTGAGCAAATAAATTAATATGACCTGGCGATGAGAAATTTTTTGGACGAGCTTACTTATAATGAAATTCTGATTTCGGATGGAGCCTGGGGCACCATGTTGCAACCAAAATTGGATAAGGCCGGTGGTTGCCCGGAGGGATTAAATCTAACGAACCCGGAAGCTGTTAAAGAAGTAGCAGTTTCCTATGTTGAAGCCGGAGCCAACATGATTGAAACAAATAGTTTCGGGGGAACCCGCTTTAAGCTAATGAATTATGATTTGGGAGATAAAGTAAATGATATTAATGTAGCCGCGGCGAAAATTTCCAAAGAAGCGGCCGGTGATAAGGCATATGTTCTTGGATCCGTTGGCCCCACTGGGAAAATTCTGATGATGGGGGAGGTTTCAGAAGATGAGATCTATGATGCGTTTAAAGAACAGGTAGTGGGTCTGGCCGAAGGTGGAGCTGATGCCATTATAGTTGAAACCATGACAGATTTGGCCGAAGCCTCTATTGCTGTTAGAGCAGCCAAAGAAAACACGAAACTTCCGGTGATATGCACGATGACCTTTGATAAATTGAAAGACGGAACCTACAGAACCATGATGGGAGTATCTCCTGCTGAAATGGTGGAAGCGCTGATTCCTCTTGGCGTGGACGTAACAGGAGCTAACTGTGGTAATGGAGCGGAAAACATGGTGGATATAGTGAAGGAAATCCGTGCGGTTCATTCCGGCATACCTGTTTTGGTGCATGCCAATGCCGGAATGCCTGTTTTGCAGGACGGGGAAACTGTTTTTCCTGAAACCCCGGCTCAAATGGCAACGTTTATTAAACCATTGAAAGATGCAGGCGTGAATATTATCGGGGGATGCTGTGGTACTACCCCGGATCATATCCGGGAATTGGTAAAATCAAAATAAAAAAGGTTAGTAGAGAAAATCATCGTAAGGATAGCGTTGGGCGTGGATTTCTTTCACTCTTGAATAAAGAAATTCCCTGAAATCCTGAATATTTGTCTTTTCTTTGGCCGATATGAATATACAAGGTTCTTCTGTTTTAGCAACCCACATGTTTTTCAATTCATCAAGACTTACATTTTCCGTTTCGCGGGGTGTCAGATCATCTTCATCCTTTTCAACATGTTTATAAGCGTCAATTTTGTTGAACACCAGGATGGTTTCTTTTTCACCCGCGCCAATTTCCTGAAGGGTTTGTTTAACGATCGACATTTGTTCCTCGAACTTTGGATGCGAAATATCTACCACGTGAAGAAGAATGTCTGATTCTCTAACTTCATCAAGGGTTGATTTGAATGATTCGACCAGATCGTGAGGTAGTTTGCGGATAAAACCAACCGTGTCTGACAATAGAAAAGGTAGATTGCCCACTACTACTTTTCTCACCGTGGTGTCAAGGGTGGCGAAAAGTTTATTTTCTGCAAAAACATTGGTTTTACTCAACAAGTTCATGATGGTAGATTTTCCCACGTTGGTGTAACCCACGAGTGAAACCCTGACCAGTTTTCCACGGTGCTTGCGCTGGGTTGCTTTTTGCTTATCGATTTTCTCGAGTTGTGTTTTTAATCGCGCGATCCGATCTCGTATTACCCTTCGGTCGGTTTCGATTTCTGTTTCTCCCGGGCCTCTTAACCCGATTCCTCCTCTTTGTCGCTCGAGGTGAGTCCACATTCGTGTTAAGCGCGGGAGCAGGTATTGATATTGCGCGAGTTCAACCTGGGTTTTCGCGTGGGCGGTTCTGGCCCGGCGGGCAAAAATATCGAGGATAAGATTGGTACGGTCAAGAACCTTGCATTTTAGTTCTCTTTCAATATTTCGAAGCTGACTGGGTGAAAGTTCATCATCAAAAATGACCAGATCGATCTCGTTTTCATTCACGAAAGAAACGATTTCCTTTAGTTTCCCTGATCCGACAAACGTTTTTGGATTGGGCAGGTCTGTTTTTTGGATGAATCTTTTCACCGGTTTCGCCCCGGCAGTTTCGGTGAGAAACTCCAGTTCATTCAGGTAATCTTCTACATCCCCTGGATCGTCCCCTGTCGTCACCAGGCCAATTAACACGGCTTGCTCGATCTCGGGTTCTGTAATGTAATAATCTCCCATATATTTCCTGCTAAAGGGCTGCAAAGTTAATCAATATGCAGCATTCCTGCCCGCTATCCATTAAAGAATAATTCTCCTGTTTTTCGCTATAGCATTTTCAACAGCGGGGCGGAGAGTTTCCACGGCCTGTAAAATCAGTTCAAGATCAGTCGGAAAAGGGACCGTTTTTGAATTAAGCAAGGCTTTTTGTTCATCATTTAGTGCTTCAACATCACCAAGGGCTCTTGCAGAAACATGTTCAAAAATAGTTTCAGCTGTAATGGGTTCTTTCTTGAGGAGCCGGTCAGGATGGGTAGATCGGATGTCAACGTCGCCTTCCACGATAGCTGATTTTCTTTGTACCTTTTCGATTAGCGTGCAGGTCAAAATCTTTTTCTTGGGTATCTTGATATCATTTCCCAGGGTGTCTTTCATCACGTTCCCATTTTTATCAAGCGCGTATTCGAATCCATCTTCTACCTCCCGTTTAATAACTTCATCTGATTCCTCCACATCATCAGGTGTGACAATAATATTCTTTATATTGACATCAATGATATAATCGAACTGGACATTTTTATCTCTTTGATCAACATAATATTCTACCCAATTGGAATGCTTGTAAAAATCAGGATCGAATGCCAGTAAATGTTGCATGAATTCCTCGGGAAGCCTTATGAGGCTTAACACCTTTGTCTGGACAAGCACCCTGCTGATACCGAGGTAGCGGGCCTCATCGATGAGTTGATCCACATCCTGAAACCTGCTGCCGGCATAACTTTTCGCCCTGTTTAGTTCATCAAAGGCCTGTCGAAAATCTTCTTTCTGGATACCTTCCTCAAGAAGCTTTTTACCATTGTTATAATAATATTCAGCGGCATTGCTTTTGGCTTCTGCCATTTTCTGGTCATAATCTATCATCTTGTAATTAACTACTTTCCCATTAAACCTGAGTGGTAGCACCGGGCGAACTTTTTCCTGACGGTATTTCAACCTTGAATACAATGAAAATATTTCATCCCAGTTTTCCGGATTGTCTTCTTCTCTTAGGTATTTAATACGCGATAAATCTCTGTCATTGGCGAGATTATAGGCTTTATCGAGAATTTCAGCCTCCTCTGGTTTATCTTTTTTACGTAGTTTCTTGATTGCCTTGTCAATTGAAGCATCATACCTTCCCTTGTAAAGAAGTTTTTTACTACTTGCACACCCTGCCAGTAAGACAGCCATTAGTATGTAAATAACTGATTTTCTCATGTTATTACATTTTGATTTCAGGGTGCAATATATAAAAAAACCCCGGAAATTATCCGGGGTTTTTAAGAATATTTAATAGATTTTACTGTAAGACGAAATTAATAGGGAATGTAAACTGAACTTTAACCGATTTTCCCCTTTGTTTTCCTGGTTGCCATTTTGGTGATGACTGTACCACGCGGAGTGCCTCTTTGTCAAGCGCCGGGTCAACACCTCTTACTACTTTCGCGTCCACGACCTGACCATTGGCGTTCACCGCAAATTGCACGAATACTCTTCCTTCAATACCATTTTCGCGGGCTACCTCAGGATATTTCAGGTTTTTGGCAATCCATTCCCGAAACGCGTTAGAATCTTTTCCCTTGAACCTGGGCATATCTTCCACGATAAAAAATACGGGTTCTTCTTCCACATCTTCTTCATCTGGTTCGAATTCGACGATTTCAAACTCAGTATCCTGATCAATATCAGAGTCTTCAATAAACAACTCGTCTTCAATATCCACGTCATCATCAACGATATTCAATTGTTCTGTTACTTGAGGAGGTGGAGGTGGAGGTGGAGGTGGTTCCTCCTCCTGGCGGGTAACCGGCATGATTTCTTCGTCCATCTCTACTTCATCGACAGCCATCAGATCACTATCGAGATCAGGTTTGCTGGTCCATTCGAAAGCGATGAGGATCAGAGCAAGGACAACAATTAATCCCAATTGGAAAAATATTCCTTTCCTTTTCTCCAGATCGGCTTGTTCAGTTTTCTTTGCTTCCATTTTGGTTCAAAAATTTTGAGGTGCTAAAATTATGAAATTCGAGTGTTATTCACAACACAATTCACAATACAACTCTTATTTTGATTCATTAAAAATAATAATAATTTCTAATAAAATGATTCTAAATAGGCGAATAATGAGCATTTTGTTTGTAAAACGGCTAAATGGCTATAAATATTTTACAGTGAACGGGGAAGTTCGAAATTCAGATCAACTTTATTAAAAGGTTTTATTTCAATAAAGGAATGTTTTTCCAGAGATTAAAAATTTGTTTTTTCCCATTTTTATATCCCGGGTTGTAAATTTTTTATATTTTTGCGGCAGAAAGAGTTGGGAAAATTTGTTTTCACATGTTGGGGATATAGCTCAGTTGGCTAGAGCGCGTGACTGGCAGTCACGAGGTCAGGGGTTCGACTCCCCTTATCTCCACGAAGAACAGAATTAACAAAGAGTATAAAAAGGAG
>CAYRRV010000033.1:0-13591 GCA_964426725.1 uncultured Bacteroidales bacterium
AGGCACCCCCAGTGAATAAACATACCAAACCTGACGTGTGTCCATCAGGCCAAACGTTCTTGTTTTTGTTCAGGTGTTTTTGATTGTAATTTTTGGCTTTGCAGGTTTGAAATTGGTATCAAAAACAGGACTAAAAACATGTACTTTTTGATGTTTAGATTTTTGTTATGCCTAAGGCTATGTCTACTTCATATTCAGGACTCATTAACTTAATAGTATCAGCATCAATGGTTATCTTCTTACTTTTATCTATTTCCCCGGTTTCAGTATTTATCCATTTCACATTATATTTACCGGCAGGGATTTGCAGTGTTATTTCAGTTTGATTTCCACCTTCCAGGTATATAGCATATTGTTTTCCTTTTTCTGATAATACCTGCCACATTGCACCCGGGGCAAGGACAACAGATTCATAATCAGGTTTCATTTTCAGAAAATCAAAAGATTCCACGAATTTTTTCAAAACAGATAAATGTTTCCGGAATTCCTTGCCTCCAAAACCCGGGGCATTGTTGTCGCAGGTACCATCCTCGTATCCCACGGCGAATGAATAGTCGAGATTATTGTACAAAGCGCCCCCCGACAGAATAAAGTTCCATGCCTGACGGCGGTATGCACTTGAATCGGTAATAGCAAACCCTGCTTCATCAAAACCGATAGGAAGATTATAACCATAATTCAATCGATTGGCCTCGGGATAAGAATAATGAAAATTCAGGATATCAATATTATCCTCAACTTTCGGCAGGGAGTAGAAGAAATTAGCATAATTTTGGGCAATCAGGTGTTTTTTAGGCAGTTTACTTTCTTCATCAACAATGATGTCAGCAATTTTCTTTTGCCAGGCCAATGATTCTGGAGTAGCCAGGTCAATTCGATCGAGTGCCCGGTCCTGCCAGTTATGCTGGTAAGTATTCACGGGCATGACCTTCACCTTCGAGTCTGCATAGGGTTCATTTTGAATTTCGAAGAAGAAATTATCAAAATGGTTAACCTCCTGCACCATCTTACGGGTAAAGGCTTCCTGGTAATGAAAAAGGTTCCCGTTAAAAATAGTATGCGTGTAATTTCTTTCAATAGCATCTGTCCCGTTGATGTTATTGGTTGGGTGTAGCGGATTAAATGGCCATCCCCTGTACTGGGAAGAAAACAGGGTGATTTCAATTATGATATTATTTTTGGCTGCCACGGTGAGTAAATCTTTTAATCTTTCAAAATAGGCCTCATCCCATTGTTCCAGGTCAAATTTATTGCCCCCGTAAAAATAACCGGGCACATCAGATCTCTTCCAGGGAACAATGAGCTGCATGCTATCGGGCGCGAGGGTATTCTGTTCTATACCAAAATCACCCGGTTTTTCGACGTATGTACCCGTAAAAATACGTGCATAGTTTAAATTGTCTTTGGCCAGGGTTTCAAGATATGTTTTATAGTCAAAGGCCTTATTTAATATGGCTCCATAATGTTCGCTGGACGATATAAGAATGATTGGTTTGCCTTTGTAAATAAAATAATGCGGGTTTTCGGGATGCACGGCAATTGGTTGCGCATTTAATGAAGGTAAGCACCATGCAAGTAACCATAACAAGATTAATTTGTAATGCATTATTTTATGGATTTTTAATTAATTTAAAAGTTTGAACACCATGGATGGATGAAACATTCAGCAGGTAAAGGCCAGGGGTTAAATCCTCTGTAATATTAACAACCATCTTTTCATCGTATGCCTTTACTGTTACAGGGACATTCGTACCATCGGGAGCATACAGTTTAATTATGTAATTGGATGATGCATTGTGTGGAAGATCAAGATATATCTTATTAATAAAGGGGTTGGGCCAAAGGTTTAGCGAAGATTTGCCCAGTTGTGTTAGCCCTGAAGAAATTGGCATCACCGAAACATATTTTACAAGGGTTACTTCTGAATTGCCTTCAGTATCGTATGCCTTTGCGCTAAGCCTAAACTCGCCAGGTTCGAGGTTTTTAAGTTGAAGGCTGTAAGGATATGTGGTATCGGTGCCTATTAAAGTTGAACCTTTATAAAATTCTGTTTTAACAACTTTAGTTTCGTTATCATAGGCATTTACTTTGATGGTTAAATCATCTCCTTCCTGAATAACAGTGTCAGTGGCAGCAGGTGATATAAATTGAATAAAAGGAGGGTTTTTCTCTGGATATAAAAACTCAATGTAATTAAAATTGATTCCGCCATATCCACTACCCATATTATGTATTACCAACCTGAGGGTATGTACGCCTTTATTAAGCTCGACACCCGTGTAATAAATATTCTTATAATTATAAAACTCGTTTTTTCCAAATTCTTTTGTGTGTGTTGCGAATATAGTATCTGTAATGGGATTTCCATCAATCTCAAGATGAAAACTCCTATTGTTGACCGCCGCTGCTATCCTTGCTTTTAATACATATTGGGTTGTTGAATCGACTTGAACAGTATATTCCAGCCACTCGTTACCAGGAAAGGTCCAGCCAATAAAAAAGTTATACGTTTCGCCTCCAGGTGCTTCATCAATGGTTGCCCCTATATCAACCAACTCATCGGGGCGGCATTGCCATCCTGTACAACCTTCTCTCGATTTGTCATTATCAAAATAGGCTATACCAGGCCCTCCTCTATCAAAATGCTCTACCTCAATCCTTCCCGGTAAATTTACCGGATACCCCAGATACGGCCTCCATATTTTTTCATCACCCACGTAAAAATCTACATTTGTACTTCGGGAGTAAAAACCATCGCTTACCTTTGCCGAAAGTTGATAAAATCCATCTTCAACATTTTCCCAGAGATATTGATATGGGGGTGCGTTAAATTCAACCAGTACGGAATCTCCCCATAAAATGACAACCTCTTCTATATTGTCTTCCGCATCAACAGCATCTACAGCCAACTGAACATTGCCTGCATCCAAATGCTGGTGTTTGGAGGGTTGAGAAAATGTGATCGATGGAGGGGTGTTTTGGGCACACACAATGCTGTAAATGCCGATCATCATAGGAATAATAAGTTTAATCAGTTTCATACCTGTTAATTATTTGTGTTTGTTATTCATAATATTTTTCATAGTCTTTATAAAATTGCTGCAGCACATAAAAAGCTTTCTTTTTCTGGCCATTGTTTGAAATAAGCCCTTTGCGGTTAAATAATCCTTGATACACAGGATGCCTTCTGTTTGGCGACATAAAGTCCATCAAAATCCAGGGTGTCATTCCGCACAGTTCAGGAATTTTGGCAAGCATAGCCACTTGCTCCTTGTAATACCATTCCTGATACTCTTCCGACCACCTTGTTAGTGAATCGGCATGGAAACCTGCAAGGGCTCCTGCCCCGGTTTCACTCACAAGGAATGGTTTCTCGTACCTTATTTCCCATTTTTTTTGCCGGCAAGTGTTGGGCAGGCCGCTACCGTACCAACCGATATACTCGTTCACGCTTATCACGTCTAAAAATTCTGTCAGGGGATCATTAACCTTTTTCAGGTTCACATCTTCCACGGAAAAATCTATATGTACCGCCGCACTTACCAGGCGTTGCTCGTCGAGTGCCCTGGCATGATTTATCAGTCTTTTTAAAAATGGTAACCTGTTGGGATTACTTACAGGGGTTTCGTTTGCTACAGACCAAATGATAATGCTTGCCCGGTTCTTGTCCCGGTTAATCATTTCGCTTAATTGATCTTCGGCATTTTGATAGGTTGCCTCGTTATGATATGCAATGCCATGGTAAACAGGAATTTCGGTCCATAATAGTATGCCCATTTCATCGGCAAGTCGCACGATATGTTCATTGTGCGGGTAATGGGCCAGTCGCGCGTAATTACCGTTCAATTCTTTCACGAAATTGAGGTGGTACAGGGCGTCTTCTTTCAGGTAAGCCCTTGATTTTCGGGTGGGAATTTCTTCATGTATGCTTATCCCCTTCAGGAAAATGGGATTACCATTTAAAAGTATTTGATGGCCCTTGGTTTCGATGGTACGAAACCCGATTTTATCTTCAACACGGTCATGTCCCGCGGTTAAAATAACATCATAAAGCTTAGGGTTTGCTGGTTCCCATAATTTTATACCCTTGGCTTGAATGATTGCCTGCCCATTCCCATTGTTATCGAGGGCTATTTTCTCATGAATACCGAGTTCAGGGATCTCCAGCAGGACATGATTTTGTGAATTTGTCATATCAATATGCACCTTTACCATGATCTCTGAAGAATTTCCATTTAATTGAACGAGGTAATCGCGAATAAAGGTCTTCGGCACGGAAACTAATAACACATCGCGTGTAAGCCCTCCATAGTTCCACCAGTCTTTAAATATTGCAGGGACTGTTTCCTTTCCTTTACGGTTATCCACTCTTACAATCAGCGAGTTATTCCCTTCCTTTAACTTGTTGGTAACTTCAAAATTAAAAGGGGTAAATCCCCCGACATGTGTACCCACGAATTGCCCGTTTAAAAAAACGTTGGCCTCGTGATTGGCTGCCCCGAAATATAAGAAATGACGTTTGCCATCAGGCAAAAAATGAAAGGTTTTTTTGTACCATATGCTCCCGTCAAAATATCGCAGTTCATCTCGCTGCGAATTCCAATCTCCGGGTACAAGCAGGGTAGGTGATCGATCAAAGTCATATTCAACCAGGTCGCTTTTCCCTTCAGGCATTTTCTCATGAAACAAGCCCTGGTAAAAAAGCCAGGGCTTTTCATCAATTTCATGAAAAGGTTGATGACTCATGTTGTGGTAATATCCCGAACCATACTGATCGATTATGCTATGCCATTCACCATTGAGTGATTTGTTTTCACGGTTATATGCATTTTGGATCAAGCCTGGATTAGTACTTGCTAAAACATTAATAACCATGCAGAATGAAATTATGAAAGCACTACCTGTTGTTCTCATGTAATCAAAATATTTAAATCTAACTAAATAAAATTACTTATCTCGAAAATAACTATAAATGAACGATATATTGTATGACAGTTTTATGTTCCAGTACTATTTTATACATGTACATACCTGGTTTCAGATCTGATACATCTATTACTAAGTTGTCCGGAGTGGTAATTAATTGTATCAGTTTTCCCAGTTGGTCAAATATTTCTATGCTGTACACTGGTGTATTCGCGGTTAAATGAATAAAATCATTACAGGGGTTTGGATACAAAATTACCTCGGCTTTTTCTTTAGGTATTTTTCCCGTGATCGTGTTATCAATTAGTTGTTGAAATTCAGTAAGCGTGGGGATCTCCTCTGGCTCCGTGTTGGCAATGGCTGTTTTGTACCATTCCAGTCGGTCGGTTCGAAAAAGAATTCCCAAATCGATGAGTAAAAGGATGTTTAGTTCGCTAGCATCGTTATTTTTGGCATAAAACAGAATTGTTGAATAGTTATTGGCTTTGTCTACCAGTTCTTGAATTTCCAGGGTGTTTTCCAGGGTGTTTTCTGCCTCGATGAAATTCTTGTAGATAAACAAGTTTGAATCAACAAGATTTTCACACCCGGCTGTCCATAGTTCATCCAATGTAAGGTTTGATGCATCGTCTTGTTCCGCGTAACTTTTTATCTTGTTGAATGCTACCGAGGAGGGGCCCATCCCCACGATTTCACTTTCCTTGTAACCAATGCGGTGTGCTACCGCGAAAACGTTCTGGTCAGATTTAAATAGCAGGTTATCAGCGAATACTTTCCATTCCGACCAGTCATCATTTAGCTTTTCACCCGGGTTCACCACCTGGTATGATATTGAGGCTCCGGGAACGGCACATGAAATGGTACAAGTGCTATCATTGATGAATGTAAATTTGGGATCTGGGGTAACAGGTTGATTAAGGCCAGGCCACCACTGGTTCAGCAACTCGGTTTCAGGAGTAAAACCCAGGTCGGGGTAATTATTTTTAAAATCGAGATGGGCTTGTCTTAATAATTCCAGCGTTTCCCTGTAGTTAGTATCATTGGCCAGGTTGAATAACTCGTGTGGATCGTTCCATGTATCATATAATTCTTCTTCAGGTTTCGAATTTTTGAACCAGCTCATTTGCTGCTCATTCAAACCTCCGCTTTCTTTTAATCTTAACAGTTCTTGCATGAGATCCATGTTCAGGCGGTACTGGATAGGTTGGTATGATCCAGTTTCAGGATTATAATTCCTAATGTATTTATACCTTTTATCTCTTACGGCCCTGCGTGTGTCGTATTCTGTATCCATTCTGTCTCTGGCTGCATAAATATAATTTCGGGGAGTTGCTTTTTGGTCGCCCAGGAAAGGCTGTCCATGCATCGATTCAGGAATTGGAACTCCAGCCAAAGACAACATGGTGGGAGCCAGATCCACGAAGCTAATGAGGTCATCTACTACTGTTCCCGCGTTTTCTTTCCCCGGGAATCTAATGATCATGGGCACTTTCAACCCCGAATCATATACTTCCCTTTTCTGCCTTGGGAGAGGCCCTCCATTATCACTCATGAAAATAACAATGCTCTTGTCCAGTAATCCCTTGTTTTCAAGATCATCCAGGTATTCTCCCATCATGATATCCATCTCGGCAATATTGCTGTACATTCTTGCAATATCTTTTCGAATAATACCATTATCAGGATAGTAGGGAGGTATATTCACGCTGTCGGGATCAATCAACTCCGGGTGGTCGGCATTATTCCAAATGGATGACTCGTGGGTGACCATGAATCCATTGAAATAGAGAAAAAAAGGCTTATCATCAGGGGCCTTATTCCAGTGACCGTTCAAATCATCCCATGCCGCACGGGGAGCCTCGAACTGGTAATCACGCTTTCCCTTGTTCATGCAGTAATACCCATCTTTTCGGAGGTGTTCTGTAAAAGTTTTCACTTGAGGAGGTAAAACAGGTTCGTGAGGGATTATTCCTTCCGGTTTACTACCTGTTCCGGCAACGCGCATGTTGTGTGTTCCAATAGCTGTCGGGTAGCATCCCGTGATGAGGGAAGACCTGCTGGGAGCACATACCCCGGAGACCGAATACACGTTTGTAAACATTACTCCCTCTGAAGCCAGCTTATCCAGGTTGGGTGTTTTCGCCACAGTATCACCATAACATCCCAGGTAACAACCGATGTCTTCTACCATAAACCAGATAATATTGGGCCGCGTGTCGGCTTCTCCTGGCTGGCCTTCACTATTCATGCTGCATAATAATGCCAGGGGGCTAAGAAAAATATTCTTTTTCATCAATATATGTATAATGCTTCAACGGAGAGTTTTTCTCACCTCATTCCCTTGTAAATTAAAAAAATCAATGGTATCCGATAAAAATCGGATTGTTTATTTTGCCCTCATGCCGGGCAGGCATTACAAAAGTGATAGAGCGATAGGGCGATGAAGCGAGATTGCGTAATTGTGTGATTGAGTTTGAATATAATTACCAAAAACGTCCATACGTAACAGATAACGCTTCACTTAATAGATTTTCTTAACGGAATTTCCCGGAGGCGAAAATCTATTCACCACTTTTATATTTACTCTTCAAAGCCAATAATAATATAGCGTTTTTTATTTTATTTAAAATTTACCCGGTTAGTAGTGATAAAAAATGTAAATAAGCAGATGGAATGCCAGGAGATCATAAATTTATGACCTCCTGGCAATCAATTTATTGCTTTATCAATCTCATTACATTCTTTCTTTTATCATATTCTACCATCACGGTGTATATTCCCGGCTGAAGTTCGGAAACATCAATAACCCTTTTATTTTCCGGGGTAGTTTCCAGGACTTTTTTCCCGGCGATATCAAGTATTACAACTTTGTTCAAAGGTTGATTCCCTGAGAAAGTAATATTACTTCTCGCGGGATTAGGATAAAAAGTTAGTTCAAAGTGTATATTACTTTTAATGTCTGAAGGTTGGGCATTATCTAATAAATCCTGTAAAGCAGCAATATCCGGCAGATCATCGGAAGTCACATTTTGAATTTCATTCATATACCATGTCATCCGGTCTGTCCTGAAAGTCACCCCGCAATCGAGCAACATTTGAGTGTTTAGCCCGGAGGCATCATTCGCGTCAGCGAAATCGCGTATGGCAGCGAAAGCATTAGCGGCATCAATGATATCCTGCAAGGTACTTAATTCAGGAACACTATCGGCATCTTCGACAATTATTTTGTATTCTTCCAGGTAATCCTCGTTTACATTTTCACCGCCCGCGTTGTTGAGCAAATCAATGGTAAGGTTTTCTGCATTGTTATTTTTCGCGTAACCATCGATTACTTCAATGGCTTTATTACCCGCCGCGAGTCCCGAAATCCAAATTTCCCACTCTTCAAAAGTCAGGTCATTATTTTTATCGTCTTTAAATGGAGTATCTGTTGTCGGGTGAATCCATTTATTGTTTTCATAGGCAATATTAGCTGCCCCAAAAAATACTGACATGTATTCAGGATGAGAAAAATGCCAAAAAGCCTGGTAACCGGGGTTGGTATAGTACATCCAGGATGGCATTATATTATCAGCATAAGCTTGCCATTCCGAATCGTCTACACTAATTACAGTTGTATTCGTGATGTTCCAGTTGTAGGGAGTTTTGTCCCAAACCCTGCCATCAAACTGTTCTGTCCAGTTTGAACTGGAAAAGTTCCTGTGATCCTTGTAAACCGTGAACTGAACAGCATTCCCTTCAATATGGCACGAATCTATATAAACATCGTGCGAGCTATGGCAATGTATGCCGGGAATATTCCTTTTCACGGTACATTTTTTCAAGTATACATCTTTACTTATTTCAATTAAGAAGCCATCGCCGTAATTATCTTCAACAGTACAATTTGTATAAGTAATGTCAAAAATCTCAAGATCGGTCCATAACCCGGGGCACCAGTTTCCAATTGCCTGATGGTTTATAACCTCAATATCCCTGGTATGGTGGAATTTTATACCACCAATTGCAAAGGAGTGAAAATTTGCCAGGTTTCCCCTCCAGTTATTGAATGATGTAGAGGATTCCTCGAATACAAGTCTTCTTGATCCCCAGGTAATAATTCCAGATCCACCGTTGTTATCGAAATTACAGTTTCGCAAGGTTACCAGTTCAACATCTTCCGATATATTCAGGCCAACACCATTATTCCAGTGAACGGTACAATTTTCCATTAATACTTTCCATCCATAAATTCGAACAGCTCCCTCGTTGATTCTCATGTTGGCATGCCTGAACACTAAATTTCTTAACACTACCTTGTCTTTCTCGGATGGTATCCTCATTAAGCGGGAGGGGGGCCATGGAGCATCGATACCGTCACCATACAAGGATATTTCTTTATCAGACGCTTCGAAATCGATGGAATCAGCAACTTGCACATAAAGCAAATCATTAGCTTCATCCACGTAAAAACTATTTGCCTTAAGCGCGTTGAGCGATTTTACCTGCTCCATCCAGTACCCGTCAACATAGACCATTTCACGCCGAAAAGCAATATCATCATTTGGCCCACTGTCGCCCCAGGCTTTCTTGGGGACCATTTCATAAGGCCAGGCATGCTTGTAAACCCCGGCAGTATGGATGGTCCAGTCGCTGTTCCATTGTTCCGCGCCGGTGATAATTACACCACCTGGTTCTTCTCCTTCTATAACAAGTTCTGAATTCATGAATTTGTAAGCATTTCCTGACTTGATAGGAGAAAGGCCATATTCCCTGTACACGCCATTAGCAATGGAGATTTTGGTTGGTTTTCCCTGACCGAGGTAAACAGATGCTTTCTCCAATGCTTTCTTTATAGTTTTGAGAGGTAAAACCTGTTCAGTACCTTCATTGTTATCGTCAGCCGCGGGATCATCCACGGCCACGAATAAGTTGACCTCAATTTTGGATTCATCGATGGCATATTCATCATGTTCAGCCGGTGCATCATCACTGATAACTTTTTCGGTAGTTCCTGAGCCCAGCAATTTCATGGTTCCAAAAATTGATGTATTTTGATATGCATCATTTGTTTCTGAATTCCATGCTAAAATGTAATCTTTAGATGTTGTTCCATCATTATCGGTGACCATGAGGTCGAAACCAAACACTGAGTCCTCACCTGCCGTAAAGGTACCTGCCGTGAGGGATGACCATGGGATTGAAATCTCGTAATTATATCCATTGTCAGTTTGAACAGATTGAAAAGATAAATCTGAACTTAATACATTTCTTTTGGTGTTTACAGTGTCCCACCCGTGGATAAACCGGAGTTGATCATCATCATGGCCGTCATATAGTGATAATTTACTGTTATTGAGATCAAAATAAACTTCTATGTTATCATTTTGATGATCTTTATCGTTATTGGATGTTATAATTTTGTCATCTTTTACTTCAATAAACAAGTAAAAATTATCAGCATCCCACAAAGTATAGAAAACAGCGCTCAGATCCTCTTCCGAAGGTCCATCATCCCCTGGTGTGTTTTTTACCAGTTTCAAGGGCTTGAAAAAATTGGCAGTTTCCCAAATGGTTTCTTTATTGCCATCAATAGTTGGTGGTGTGTCAATCTGCGAGAATACATTCAGTTGAATGATACTTATCAGACTGAAAACAAAAAGAAATATAGTTTTATTTTTCATCAATACAAAATTTAATTGTTAGATGCCTGCCTGTCTGGCAGACAGGGAACTCGTATTTTGTTCATACGTGTTTAAATTCGTCGAGCTCGAAAGTTCTGTTGTGTCTGGATAGCTGGTATCCTAATAATGTCTTAGCGGTCAATCACTTAAGCCTTACCTGTTTATTTTCATTAAAAATTAAAGCACCCTAAAATTATAACCTGAATTAGTTAAAAGCGGGTTCACTTTCACGTGAACCCGCTTTTTTACCAAAAATAAACTACTAACTACTATTGTTTAACAATCCTGGAAGAAACCTGACCGGTATTTGTATCAATTTTTAAAATATACATGCCTGATTCAAAAGAAGAAACATTAAGATTTACTGTTTTCGATTGAATGGTTTTATCCAGTATCAGGGTCCCTGTCAAATCATATACTTTAACACGCTTGATAAACTCACCTGCTTTAATCATAATGTGAGTTTTAGCCGGAACCGGGTATATTGTAACGCTTTCTCGGCTCAAGCTGTTAATTGTCGTGGGAGTTACCGTGAATGCACAAGAAATAAACTTGCCACCATCTTCTGAAGTAACTGTCACGTCTGCCTGGCCTGCACCAACAGCAGTTACCAAACCAGTTTCATCTACAGTTACCACTGTCTCATCGCTACTTACCCAAGAAACGTTTTGGTTCGTAGCAGTTTTCGGGAGTACATTTCCTTCTAGCTGGAGTGATTCTCCTACAGCAATGGATTCCTGACGGCTGCTTATCGAGATACCTGTTACTACCGTCTCAACAGTGATAACACATTCTGCTGAAAAACCACCATCTACTGTTGTTGCAGTAATGGTAACTTCACCATTCGACAAGAAAGTGACCAATCCTATACTACTTACTGTTGCTATATCTTCGTCAGAGCTAGTCCATTCTACTGTTTGATCAGAAGCATCACCAGGCTCTATTATTGGATCTAGCATGATTGCGCCACCTTGCGAATTGGTATAGCCGGTTGCTGTGGTTTTATCAAGAGATATCCCTGTAACTTCAATAGGATCAACCGTAATTGTAACAGTATCTTTGAAGCCACCATCCAAAGTAGTCACGATAATATCAGCCGTACCTACTCCGACAGCAGATACAAGTCCATCATCAGTTACCGTGGCAATTTCATCATCAGAAGATTTCCAACTTACATCTTTAACACCAGCAGAATCTGGTTGAATGACCCAGGTAAGTTGTTCCTGTTCACCATCAAGGATAGTAAAGTCATCCTGATCGATACTAACCCCAGTGACTGGGACAGTTGAAAATACAGTTATGTCAATATTATCACTCAGGGTTTCCAATGTACTTGTAGCTGTAACAGTAACAGTACCTTGCATAAGGGCATCAATATTTCCATCCTCGTCAATAGTTAATATATCCTCGTCGCTGGATGTCCAGGTAACTTCATTATTGACAGGTATACCAGGATTCCAATTGATGGTAAGTTGATCAGAAAGACCAACCTCGAGTGAATCCGTGCCAACAATTTCAATAGATGTTAAATCTATCTCGGAAACTGTTATGGCTACACTATCAATATAACCCCATGGTACTGCTTCAACGTAGACCATTGCCTCTCCTATTCCAACAGGAGTGAGCACGCCATTTTGTACTGAAACAATTGTATCAGCGTTTGAATTCCATGATAACCTTTTGTAATCAGCATTTTCGGGATACAGGTTCAGGTTAACTTGTTGCTCTGCCCCACCAGTTAATGATAATGACTCATCCGGGATATCAAGGGAATCCATGGCTATTGTTTCTCTTTTGATGATAATTACATCATCCAGGTATAAGTCATAAGCCAAAGTATCTCCTGTGTCTCCTAAATCATCACCCGCGTAGCCAAATTGTGACATGAGGGTAATACTATCTGAACTGGCCTTGTCCCAAATAAAGGTCCCTTCAAATTCATAAACATCCTCATTCACGAAGAAGTATTCAGCAAAAGTGGGTTGTGCTTCCTTGAGTACTATCCCTACTCTCTTGCCCATGGGATAGTCAGTGATACACTTCATTTTTGCAGAAACCTGATAAGTATATCCACTATCCAGGGGGATACCAGTTCTGGCTTGCAGGCGCCACATTCCCATCGAGCCTGCCGCCGGGTGTGATACTAACAAGACACTATCACCTTCCATAGCACCCTCATGGACTACATCATAAGTTGTTCCTACTTCGCTTGCGTTTATGGACAATTCCCAACCATCGATTCCCAGTTCGAAGCCACCATTATTTAGAATGTTCTCAGTAACAGTCACCAGAACAGAATCAACCAATTCAGGGTCAACTATTGATTTAGCGTATATATAAGTTTCACCTGCGCTTAGCGCCTTAACAATACCCTCATCAACTTCTGCAACAGTTTCGTCTTTAGATGACCATTTTATGAACTGGTCTGCTTCGGCTGGTTCTAACATTGCAGACAATTGCAATTCTTTACCTGCAACCATAACCTGATCTTCCTCGTTAATACTGATGCCAGTAGGTGCAACAGTGGGTCTCTCGAAAACTTTTACCTCGTCGATATATACCTTGTAAGCTTCTGGGTTACCTGTTTGGTCATGGTCTTCACCGGCGTATCCCAACATAAATTGGAGCGTGGTGCTGTCGGAGCTTGCATCTCCCCAGTAGAAGGTTTCGTTAATTTCAATGGTGCCATCTTGCTGTGTCCAGTAATGAGCGAAGGCACCCTGGTTTTCTTTTGCCACCAGGCCTAACCGCTTACCATCGGGATAATCGGATTCAACCTTTACCGTGGCATGCACGTCATAGGTCATGCTGCTGTCAAGCGCCATGCCAGCGCGCGCGGCGACTCGAAACATGCCCTTGTTACCTGCCGCTGGATGATCCAGGAGCAAAGACTTGCTACCGGCAAGGGGATTCGTTTCGTCAATACTAAATTTAGTGCCTACTTCCGTTTCATTGATAAAGAATGCCCAATCCGCGGAATCGTTTTCGAAATCCCCGTTAGT
>CAYRRV010000033.1:13691-43218 GCA_964426725.1 uncultured Bacteroidales bacterium
TTTCATTGATAAAGAATGCCCAATCCGCGGAATCGTTTTCGAAATCCCCGTTAGTGATGATGTCCGGGTACACGGTAATTTTCACGGAATCTTCAATTTCTTTGTCCACTATTGACTGTGCAATAATATAGACCTCCCCGCCTGCTTTACCTGTAACGACACCTTCATCCACCGCGGCAATATCATTGTCCCTTGAGAACCATTTTACCAGGAGGTCTGCTTCTTCCGGGGCCATGGTAGCAGTAAGGTTTGTTGTCTCTCCCTGTTTTATAACCTGATCTTCCTCGTTAATACTGATGCCAGTAGGTGCAACAGTGGGTCTCTCGAAAACTTTTACCTCGTCGATATATACCTTGTAAGCTTCTGGGTTACCTGTTTGGTCATGGTCTTCACCGGCGTATCCCAACATAAATTGGAGCGTGGTGCTGTCGGAGCTTGCATCTCCCCAGTAGAAGGTTTCGTTAATTTCAATGGTGCCATCTTGCTGTGTCCAGTAATGAGCGAAGGCACCCTGGTTTTCTTTTGCCACCAGGCCTAACCGCTTACCATCGGGATAATCGGATTCAACCTTTACCGTGGCATGCACGTCATAGGTCATGCTGCTGTCAAGCGCCATGCCAGCGCGCGCGGCGACTCGAAACATGCCCTTGTTACCTGCCGCTGGATGATCCAGGAGCAAAGACTTGCTACCGGCAAGGGGATTCGTTTCGTCAATACTAAATTTAGTGCCTACTTCCGTTTCATTGATAAAGAATGCCCAATCCGCGGAATCGTTTTCGAAATCCCCGTTAGTTAAGATATTTTCCTGCGCCGAAACACACATCATGCCTCCCAGCCACAAGATTAAAAGCTTAAGAAATGGGTTTTGAAATAATTTTTTCATAATTTTAAATTTTTGGTTTAAGACGAAAGGGTACTGATAAACCTGGCGTGTGGAAACCTTGGTTGTCAGGACCCTTTTTTATTTATTGCTTGATAATTTTTCTCGTGTATACCTTTCCGCTTTGATCTGATAGCGATAACAAATAGACACCAGAAGAAAGACCAGATAGATTTATCGATGTGCTTTCACTTGTTTGGGACTTGGTAAACACCCTTTTGCCAACAAGATTGTATAACTCAATTGTCATGTTATCCTGCAAACCTGAAAGATTAAGGGTAGACTGTACAATTGTGGGATAAATCTTTATCCGGTTACCTGTAAAGATATCTTCGACGGCTGTCTGTCCCGTAAATGTTGCTTCTCCAAATAGTTCGGTATTTATGCCAGCAATATCTACACCTGCTTCATTGGACCAGCACAGGTGGCCATCTCTATCAGCACCATCATGGGTATTTTCTGAATCATCATCATCCGTAACCATTAATTCGAAACCAATTGTTAAACCATTTGCAGGTTGAATAGCTAAAGGAGTCCCATCAGCGATATACGCGTCTCCAATTCTAGCATGATTTGTAAAGAGACTGTCGAGCGGTATAGAAGCCTCCAGCGTGTAGGAGGCAGGTTTGCTGTCCACGACCCATTCAATTCCCCAGTTTTCAACAACCCAATTTGGTCCGACCGTGTTATCAAGTGTAGTATCGCGTACAAACCTCAGTTGAATTGCATCAACAACGCCATCAGATCCTTCGTAGTTACTATTAGCTGCTTGAGTTGAACCATCCCAGGGTCCCTCGTAAGGTACGTCATTTCCTAAATCACAGTTAAAGAAAACCTCAATATTGTCTGCCTGCCAACCTTTATCGGCATCACCCAGAACGTCATCTTCAACAGAGACGAAAATATAGAAGTTATCATCGTCCCAGGCTGTTCTAAAGTAACCCGACAAGTCACTCTCTGGAAATGGAGTGGAGGAATATTTCATGGGATCTTCGCTAACTGGGGGTTCCACTTTGTTTATCGTGTTTTCCAAGTCAATAAATGGGATGTCATTAGGCCAGTCAGATTCACTCCCGTCGATGGTGAGTTCTGTTTCCAGGTAATTGACATCCATGGTCGCATCCTGTGCATGAACAAAAGTATTCAGCACCGTGAAAATCATAATTAGAGTAATTTTACTTTTCATAGTTAAAAAATTTAAATTAATTAATAAATAGTATAGTTGGTTAATGAACTATTCCTGTATCCAACGCGTACAGCAAAAGCATGGATAGTATCCATCGTGGCAATGGCGACCGGGTCATTATAAAGATTCCATCCAACCGGTTCATCTGTTGCCGGGATCCCTTCACCATTGCTTACATGAAAAAGAATGGAGGCACCTTTTTCGCTGCATGTTAATTTTATCCTGCCATTCTTTACTTGTTGAAAACACACGCTGTCTGTTACAGGCTGTTTAAAATCTGGCCACATGTTGGCAACCATCTCTTTTTCCGGAATATGTCCCTTATCATTAACTTCATCTTGCCAATTAGAGAGTTGCGTTCTTAATTTTTTAATTATTTTTGAATAACCTGTATCTTGTGCAAGGTCTTTTATTTCATAAGAATCGGTCCAGGTGTCAAATAATTGTTCAGCGGGTTTCGATGGGTAAAACCATATTTCCTGGACAGAATTTAACCTACCTTTTTCATGCAATGCTAATAGTTCCTGCATCATAGGCATTTGTTTCCTGAACTTGATATCCTGGTACCATGATTTACCAGGGTAGTAGTTTTTCACGTAAAAGTATCGGCCATCAGAAACAGATCGAGCCCTGTCGTATTGCATGTCCATTCTGTCTCGTGCACCAAAGACATACTCCCTGGGGGAATTTTTGTATTCACCCTCGAATGGCTTACCCTGCATGTATTCAGGGGGTTCAATACCCGCCAGTGACAAAAAAGTAGGAGCCATGTCAACGAAGCTAATTAATTGGGAATCTACCTGATGGCTCACTTTCCAGGGATAACGGATGATCATTGGAACATGCAAGCCAGCTTTCGTGATTTCTCTTTTCTGCCTCGGCAGGGGGCCTCCATGATCGCTAAGAAATATAATTATCGTACTGTCGAATAAATTATCTTTCTTGAGTTCATTAATTATTTCACCTACCTGTTTATCCATCAATTCAATATTGGAATACACCCGTGCCAGATCGTTTTTAACCGTTGAAGTTTCAGGATAATATGGAGGAACGGTGACTTTATCAGGAGAAATTCTTAAACTGTCATCTTTCCGGGCCCAGACCTGAGATTCATGGGTAACAAAAATATTCTGTATGCAGAAAAATGGTTGTCCCTTTTCACGTCCTTTCCAGTTATTTATTTCTTTTCCAAGATCATGAAATGCACTCATTGGTACATCAAACTGAAAATCGCGTTTACCAGCGTTAGCGCAATAATACCCATTTTTTCTGAAGATTTCCGTGAAGCATTTTACTTGCGGTGGCGGAACAACCGAGTATTCACTGACAGGTAGCAAATCACCATGCAGCCTGGTACGCATGTGATGGGCTCCTATACTTACCGGGTACATTCCGGTAATCAGAGAAGATCTGCTGGGAGCACATACACCCGCGACAGAATACACGTTGGTATAAATGACACCTTCAGCCGCCAATTTATCAATATGGGGAGTACGTGCCGTAGAATCTCCATATACATTCAGGTAACAACCAATATCTTCGGTAAGTATGAATAAAAAATTAGGATTGGTTAGCTTTTTGTAAGCATAATTTTTTAACTCCCCGGTTTCCTGCTGGTTTCCTTTACACCCAGACAAGAGTAAAGCTATTCCTGAAAGATAGTATATGGTTTTTGATTGATGCATTGATTACCAGTTTCTGTTTTGTACAATGCTTCCCTGGCTTATGGATACCTGTGTTTCATGTATTGGCAGGTATTCATGTTTGCCTTCAATGAATGCATCCCCGTATGAGGTTCCACTTAGTTCATCTTTTGTTCTTCCCCATCTTACTATATCGAACCACCTGTGTTGTTCCATGGCCAGTTCAACTCTTCTTTCATGATACACTGCTTCTTTCAATTGGGCAAACCTGGGATCTGTGGGATAATCGCTTAAACCAACCCTGTTTCTTATCATTTTCAGATCTGCCCTGGCTTCACTTTCAAAACCTAATTCCATGCAGGCTTCAGCATGAATAAGAATAACTTCAGCGTAACGAATAAGGGTATTATTGATACCACTTTGGGTGGGGGGGGATCCAGAACCACCACCATGTAACTCGAAGAAAATAGCCCTTGCTTTACCATTGGAATATCCGGTTGGCGACTGTCGGTGATCGCACCTGCACCAGGCAATAGAGTCTTCTCCCGCCAGCCAAAGAATGGAATCTTCATCAGTCATGATGGTTGCATTCAGGCGAACTGTATCTTCAGCCTCGAACTCATCATATAAATCTTGGGTTGGGGTAAAAAAACCAAACCCGGGATTGGATATTTTGGTACCATCAGGTTCAATGGCATCCCGGACCGTTGACCATTTGATGATATCGTTTCCTTCATGATAATTCCCCCCGGTCCCGGATAATCCATCATAATACTGAATTTCAAATATTTTCTCTTTACAATTGTCACCTTCGAGTGTAAATAACCAATCGAAAGCATGCAGTTTATGCTCGTAAGGTTGTCCGGCGAATCTGGTGAATTCCCCGGTAATCAACTCATATTCATCCGAATTAATCACGAGCTCGGCTGTTTTTTTTGCTAATTCCCAATACTGGTTGGCATCCACTTTATTTTCCGGATCAAAGCCTTTATCGTCAAATTCAATATATTTATCATATTTCTTCATGGAAGCAATGAAAAGATATGTTTTTGCCAGGAGAGCATTCGCGGCTCCCCTGGTTGCCCTGCCAATATTCGCGGCATCGTAATTCAGGGGAAGGTTTTCCCGTGCTTCTTTTAAATCTTCAGCGATAAACAGGAACACATCTAATCTTTTTGACCGGGGAGTGGAATAGTATTCATCCTGTAAAAGCGGGTGGTCCACGATAGGTACGCCACCATACACATTATTTAAACAAAAATAGTAAAGTGCTCTTAAAAACTTTGCTTCACCGATAAGTCTCAACTTTAATTCTTCATCCATTTCAATTTCAGGGACTCTACTAATTACATCGTTGCATCTGGCTATACCCCTGTACTGATAATTCCAGTAACTCGACGACACAGAATTTGCCGTGTTGGAAATAAACCTGGATAAGTCCTGTGAAGCTTCATGTTCGTACTCGCTGGCATTTCCTCCAACCTCGGCATTATCAGAAATACATTCTGTTATTTCGATATGGCCCTGCTTGAAGGTGGCAAATTTTTGCAAACCATCGTAACAACCATTAACTGCCTGTATAGCTCCAGATTCAGTAGAAAAGTAAGTGTCATCACTAACGCGGCCAAGCGGCTTGGTGTCCAGAAAGTCATCTTCGTTGCAAGAACAAAGAAACAATAATATTATAATAACATTTAAATATCTCATGATTCAATTTTTTTTTTAGAAAGTAATGTTTACGCCTACCATATAAGTTCTTGCCTGGGGATAATTTCCATAATCAACTCCCATGACAAGGCTATTGTAATTATCTTCAACCTGATTCATGCCATAATTATTATAGGCCTGTCCAATCTCCGGATCAGATCCTCTATATTTGGTAAAGGTTATCAGGTTTTGACCGGAAACATATATTCTCACATTTTTGATTCCCGTGTAATTAGCAATGTTTTCTGGCAGGTAATACCCGATCTGCAGGTTCTTTAATCGTAAATAAGATCCGTCTTCAATATAGATGTCAGAGACATTGGTATAGTTACCATTGGAATTTGTACCATCTATTCTTGGTATATCGGTATTTGTATTACCCTGATCGATAATCACATTGGGGTCATTTTCATCATAAACGGGGGAGCGGTAATAATTCAGAATGTCATCGTGGAAATTTGAATTAAAGTCACCTCCCAGGAAATCGTATAACATGGTATTAAAAATATCATTACCTTGCACACCTTGCCAAAACATGCTTAAATCCCAGTTCTTATAATTAAACTGGGCACTCATTCCATAAGTGAAATCGGGATGCGGACTACCGATCATCTTTTTATCATCGCTGGTTAACCTGCCATCACCATCCTGATCCACAAACTTGATATCGCCGGGTTGGGCGTATGGTTGCATGAGAGCCGTATTTCCGTCATCATCAATGTAGGTCGGTTGATTATCTACGATACCATCGCCGTCAGTATCATCTTCTTCAGTAAACAACCCGTCGGTAACAAAGCCATAAAAGGAGGCAATTGGCAATCCCACGTCTGTTCTGGATATATTAGATCCCCGGAAACCACCCCTGAAGATGGTTTCATTGCCATAGCCCAGTTTTAGCACCTCATTTTGGTTCATCGAGAAGTTAAAATCAAAATCATAATTTATGAGGGTTTCTTTATTCCTGATACCTAGGATAAGTTCGATACCCTGGTTGACCACTTCTCCTACATTCACCATCGGATTGCTTCCCAGGCTGGTGTTCTGGGGATTATCAAAAACGCCGACAATCAGAGGTAATTGCATTTCCACGATTTGGTCTACTGTTTTTTTGTGATACCAGTCAGCAGAGAAGCTTAACCTGTTTTGCATGGCGGTTAAATCGATCCCGATATTGGTTTGTTGAGAGGTCTCCCACCGTATTGTTTTATTGGGTTTACCCACGATGGCTCCTCCTATTACTGTTTGGTCACCAAGTACATAATTTTGCAGATTCTGGTTAAATTCAACATTTGAAAGATAAGGGTAGTCATTAGGCAACCTGTCATTTCCAATTTGGCCCCACCCTGCTCTTATCTTGAATAAGTTCAGAAAATTAATATTGTTTCTGAAAAAGGATTCTTCACTTACTTTCCAGGCCAATGAAAAAGAGGGGAAGTAGTCGAATCGTGCCTTATTACCTATCTTGGGCTTGCTCTCGGGACCAAATCTTGAAGATCCATCTCTTCGCAAGCTTGCGGTTACTAAATATTTTCCTGCAAAAGAATAATTCAGTCTGCCAAGATATGAAATCATAGATGCTTCAGTGGCTCCCCCGCTTATATCACCACTGTTTACCACTTTTGTTCCCAGACTGAGATAACGGTAGCTTTCCAAATCGAGGGGGAAATCACTTTTCGAGAGCAGAATATCCTCAATGGTCTTTTTTTGCAGCATGTATCCAAGCAAAAAATTGAAATCGTGATACTTGATGGTTTTGCTATAATTCAGGGTATTTTCGAATATCCACCCGAAATTTTTCCATCTTCTCTCAGTTAATTTATTGACAGTATTTTGAACAAACCCGGATTCATAAAACTCGGGTATATAGTTTTTGTACTCATGGAATAAAAGATCGATACCCGCGTTGGATTTGAATTTGAGTCCTTTTAAAATTTCGTACTCGGCATAAATATTCCCAATAAGGGGAGTTCTTTTTCTTGTTGCATCTGTTCGATCTATCACACCCACGGGATTGGGATTAACACTATACTTTACTTCTGCCCATTCCTGGAAGTCTTCCCTGAAATCGGGATCATCTTTGTCGAGGTAGACTTCACTGACCGGATCACTTCTCAGGGCGAGCGTTAAGGGTGAACTCCTTGCCTGTTCATCCATTTCGATCAACGACATGGTTAAGCTCTGTCCTATTTTTAACCTGTCAAGGACCTGGTGGTCTGAGTTCAACCTGAATGAATACCTGTTGTATCCTGAATTTTTGACGATTCCATCCTGATTCATGTAAGAGGCAGAAATGGCATAATTTGATTTATCCTTACCTCCCGTGTACAACAGGTTATATTTTGTAATCGGAGCATTTTGAAACACGGCATCCTGCCAGTTTGTTCCTTCACCAATACTATCGGGATCTTCGGTAATAAAGAACCTGTCCCAATGCACTGGATTCTCAGGATCCCTGCCCTGGCTAACCCTGAACTCGTTATATATATCAATATAATCTTCCGCGTTCAATAAATCAATCTGATTCCAGGGTTGCTGAATTCCCGTGTAAAAATCAAATTGCAATACAGAGGTATTTTGATCTCCTCGTTTTGTTGTAACCAACACGACTCCATTGGCAGCTCTTGCACCATATATAGCCGCTGCAGAAGCGTCCTTCAGGATCTCGATAGACTGTATATCCGATGGATTGAGAAAGGATATATCTCTTTCTATCGGAATTCCATCAACCACGTAAAGGGGGTCGTTATCTCCCCAGGTACCCATACCACGAATATTAATCGTGACATTATCTCCCGGCATACCCGAGTTTTGGGTGATTTGGACTCCTGCTGCCCTTCCCTGTAATGCCTGGTCGACTCCAACTACAGCAGCATCATCAAGATCCTCGGAGCTCACGGAAGTTATGGACCCGGTTAGATCACTTTTCTTCTGCACGCCATAACCTATTACAACTACCCCGTCGAGTTCGGCAATATCTTCAATGAGCATTACATCAATTGATTCCTGTCCTTCATAGGTAATTTCTTCTTCTATGAATCCCACGAAACTTATTGTTAATACATCGCCGTTTTCGAGCCCGGTTAATTCGAAATATCCATCCAGATCAGTTACTGTTCCTCTCGTGGTACCCTTTATCTGAATGGATGCACCGGGTAATGGTTCATTTGAAGAAGAAACCACGGTTCCCGTAACCTTCCCCTGGGCAAATGCTTCCAGGAAGCTGCAAAAGAAAAGCATGCAACCAATAAAAAATTTAGTAAAATATAGCTTAGTCATGGATATAGTATTAAATTAAAACATTAAACATGAGTAGTATAATTCCAACCAACAGAAAAACCAGGACTAATTCAACCAGGATATATTTAACCCTGCTTTCAGCGAAATTTAATTTTACTTTGTCTTCTGTTTCGACATTCGATTTTTTTTTTTTCATTGCCCTCGTTTTCATAATTCAAAATTAAAAATTCAACATTCATAATGTTATAATAGATTATCATAAAGAGGGGTAGATTTTGCCAAAAGAGGGTAATCCTATGTCAAATAGGAGGTAATTGTGTTACAATGCAAATATACAATCAACAGACAATCAATGTAATATATTATGTGTTATCTAATGCTCAAGTAAGTAATAATATTACCCGGGAGTTTTTAGCTGATGTCGTTTTTCATGAATTCCGAGGGGGAAATACCATATTGTTTTTTAAAACACTTGCGGAAGTATGAAGTGTCCCTAAAACCAACAGCGTAGGTTACTTCAGAGATGTTTATTGCTTTTTGCCCGAGTAATTGGGCAGCCCGTTTCAACCTGATTAATTTAATGAACTCATTTGGAGTTAGATTTATCAGGGCATTCATTTTTCGATATAATTGTATTCTGCTTATTCCCACCTCCTTGCTTAATTGATCAACGTTAAAATCCGGATCATCCATGAATTTCTCCACGATTTGAACCGAGCGCTCGAGAAATTTTTCATCGTATGAAACAATTTTAACATTCGTTGGTTCCAATAATATTTCTTTGCTGAATTTTTCCTGTAAAACTTTCCGCGCGTTCAAAATATTCGTGATCCGCTGTTTTAAAATATCAACACTAAAGGGCTTGGTTATGTAATCTTCAGCACCGGTTTCAAGTCCGGTTATTCTTGATTCTTCTGAAGCCTTGGCTGTTAAAAAAACTACCGGCACGTGTGATGTCCTGGCATCATTTTTCAGTTTTTGAACCAGTTCAATACCGTTCATTTCAGGCATCATAACATCACAAAGGATAAGATCCGGAATGTTTTCAACGGCCATTTCAAAACCCTCTTTCCCATTAGTTGCTTCAAGAATTTTAAACTCGTTGAAAAGACTTGATTTAATAAACAGGCGCATATCCTGATTGTCTTCAATCACGAGGATAATATTATTTTGACATGGATTTACCTTTCCATTGCCGATTGTCAGGTTCCGGGCAGGGGATGTTTTGTCCCTTACTTCTGGAGCAATGACTTCCTGATAGTTATTGTCGTTTGCCAGGTAAGGTAAATGAATGATAAAACGGGTTCCGGTTTTCCCTTTCTGTTCTTCATTGGTAGTACTTTGCACCTCAATTTTACCTTTGTGTAATTCAACAAGATCTTTCGTGAGAGATAATCCAATTCCGGTTCCTCTTGTACCAACAGAATTGTCCTCATGTTGATAAAAACGGTCAAAAATTTTATCTCTTGCATCTCTTGGAATTCCTTTCCCGTTGTCTTCCACACAGATTTCTATTAATTTCTCCTGGTCACCTTCCGTGAGCAGTGTTTTGGATATCAAGGCCACGCTAACCGTAATTGTTCCTCCCTCTGGAGTATATTTAAAAGCGTTGGATAATAAATTGAAAATCACTTTATCGATCTTGTCCTCGTCGAACATGGAAAAGATTTGTTCGCTTATTGTATTGTACATTAATCTAATGGATTTTTCCCTTGCCAGTTCCTCAAATGAACTGATAATATCCCTGATAAAAGCGACCAAATCTCCATACCGGGTTTCTAACCTGAGTTTACCTGCCTCAATTTTCCTGAGATCCATAATTTGATTTACCAATCTTAATAATCTTTTTGCATTATTGAGCATCAGGGAGACCTGAACTTTTTCCTCGTTATCTATCCGTTTACTTTGAGATAGTTTCTCAAGTGGTGATAATATAAGTGTAAGGGGAGTTCGGAATTCGTGAGAAATGTTTGTAAAAAACCTTAATTTCATTTCTTCAACTTCCTGAATTTTATCTTTTTCAAGGCGTTCCACCCTTACTTCGTTCCTAAGGTTTACATTATAGGTGATCCATTTTTTAAAAAGGAAAATAATACCGAGTGCCAAGAGTATAACGAAAGTTTTAAAGTAAACCGTTTTCCACCACGGGGGCATCACTTTAATATTAACAATCCTGGGCTTTTCATTCCAAATACCATCATTATTGGCACTTTTAATCATGAGCTTGTATTCACCCGGAACAAGGTTGGTGTAATTAATAATTCGTTGATTACCTATATAGTTCCATTTATCTTCATCTTCACTAAACCCTTCGAACTTGTAGGCATATTGGTTCTTTTCAGGTGTAAGAAAATTCAGGCTTCCGAATTCAAATGAAATCACGCTGTGCTTATGATTCAGAATAATATTGTTCTCGATTTCAATATGTTGATCTATAACCTTTCCAAAAAGTGGATGGTCAGGAGTAATACTTTCATTATTAATTTTCAGATCAGTTAATATCACGGGAGGAAGATAACTGTTTGATACTATATTATCGGTTCTGAACCTGTTAAAACCGTTGACCCCACCGATATAAATATCTCCATCGGGAATTCGTAAAGCGGAGTTACGATAAAATTGATCCGACTGAAGCCCATCGAGGTGATTGTAAGTATTTAAAATTTTATAACTTTTCTTGTCGAATTTAACCAATCCCCTGTTCGTGGTAATCCACATGTAAGGACCATCTTCAATAAGGGCATTGACAACTTTACTGGGTAAACCGGTGCTATCATCAATAAAACTAATCTCTCGTTCGGTATCCAAAATATACAATCCTTGTCCATTTGTCCCTATCCATAAGTTTCGATTTTCATCTTCCGTGATAGTGTTAATTCTGAGTAGGCCGTTATTAATGTTAAGTTTATTTCCCTCGTTCGTGAATTCCCCTGTTTTTTTGTTATATGTATATAATCCACCATGGCTGCCAATCCAGTATGTTCCCTCGAAATCTTCAAAAATAGAATAGATTGGATTATACCGTCCATCAGAAATACTGGTTATGGTAATATTTTTTTCTTCCAGGATAAAAAGGTTTGAACTGGTACCAATCCAAAGGTCCCCGTGATAGTCAATAAAAAGCTGCTCAACGTTTGAGTTCTGCAACCTGCTTAATACTTCATGCTCATATTCTCCCAGAAATTGATGTGTTATATCATCGAGAAAAACAGAGTTATCATGGTTTCGTTTCCTGAATATCGCGATTCCGCGGGAAGTAGCAGCCAACAGGTTCCCATTTTGATCGACAATGAGATCTTTAATAAGATTGGAAGAAAGGCCTGGTTGGTTTTCAATTGTATAATATTGCCATAAACCGGTTTTCGCGTTAAGCATATTAATCCCACCCTGATCGGTACCCAGCCAGAGGTTTTTTTCATTATCCATGAGTATGCACCTCACGGTATTGTTGTTTATGCTATTGATACAGGGTTCCTTCTTGAAATGATCAAATTTATTCTCACATATATTGAAATAACTTATCCCGTCATGCCAGTGAGATATCCAAACGGTACCTGCTTTATCCAGGAATAAGTCTAAAACATTATTGCTGGTGATACTACCGGGATATTTGTCATCATGATGGTGATGCGAAAAATCCCCTGATTTTGCATGATAAGTATACAGTCCATTATCGGCTGATATCCAGAAAAGATCCCCGGCTTTAATTATTTTCTGCGCGGAGAAATCTGCACCGGGTCCTTCATACCGGAACAATTCCGTGAAGGTTTCCTGGTTTGTATTCATCTGCATTACAGGGTTTTCGTTTGTAGAGATATAAAGGGTAGAATCATTCACCAGGGTCAGATCAGTCACCATATCACTGATCATGCCTTTATTACCATGTGTTTCAACAGTAAAATGAGAAAATTCTCCCGTGGAATAATCGAATTTTAATAATCCCCTGTATGTCGCGACCCATATATGATTGTTATAATCCTCAATAATTTGATAGATGCTGGGATTTATTAATTTCCGGGGTTCAATGATGCTTTCATTTGATTCAAAGTAAGTTGTTTTTCCTGCATCGTAATCGTACCTTATTAATCCTTGTGAAGTTCCCAACCACAGGTTATTCTGGCTATCGTGCAACATTGCCCTGACCAGTCCCTGGATTTCAATAGAGGAATCATTTAGAAATTCCTGGATTGTTATAAAACAATCTCTTTCCCGTAAATAAACATCCAGTGAATTTACTTCACTATTTACCCAAAGATTCTCTTTATTATCCTCGTAAACCAGTTGAATATGGTTTCCTGATAAACTCCTGCTGTTTTCAGGTGAAGCCCGGTAAATGGTAAAATGGTATCCATCATAACGATTCAGTCCATCTCTTGTTCCAAACCACATGAAACCCTGAGAATCCTGGTGAATACAAAGGACAGTATTATTGGACAAACCATCGAGAATGGTCAGGTGGCTGAATTTCACACTGGGTGGCTGGGCAAAATTAACGCAACATGCCATTATGCCTATAGTTAAAAGCAGTGTTATGTTTAGTATACGTTTCATGATACCCCTATTCAATGGTAAATAAGCAAGCGGATCTAATACAATTAACAGCGCTACAATTTATTAAATTCCGCTGACTTTACCGTTTATTTACCTGATTTATTTGGCAGTATTTTGTTTTTTTCTGATTTTTCAATTTCGTCAATGGCAATTTTTAATTCTTCCGTGAATTTTGAGTCAAACATTCTTTCCAGTGCATCTTTCACGAAAACAAACAAAGGCAAATTCAGTTTTTCTCCCTTTTCAATAGCGGGGTTACAGATATCCCACCGGTCATAGTTGAGCCCCGTGAAATTGCTGTATTTTTTAACACGTACAGGATAGAGGTGACACGAAACCGGCTTGCGGAAATTTATTTCACCCTCGTTAAAGGCCTTTTCAATAGCACAAAATGCAATTCCGTTCTCAAAAAAAACATAGGCACATTCTCCATTATTCACGAGCGGGGTTACAAGGTCCCCGTCTTTGTCTATTACACTTGAACCTTTTTTATTAACTGTTTGAATTCCTTCTTTTCTCATGAAAGGTTTGATAACCTTGTAATTTTTTTCAAGGATTTTTGCCTCGCTTTTTTCGAGGGGAGCTCCTGAATCACCGTAAACACAGCAATTACCCTTGCATTTCTCCAGGTTACAGCAGAAACTCTCCTGTAAAATATCGAGACTAATTATCTTATCACCAATCTGTAACATCTATAAGAGTTTAAGCCGTGTAACGTGAGTGAATATTATTTCTATTAAATACCCCTGCCCTTTAAAATTATAAGGATCGTGTATATCATGATCTTGAAATCAAGGTATAAAGACATGTTTTCAATGTACAAAATATCGTACCTGAGTCTTCTGATCATCTGATCAACATTTTCAGCATACCCGTACTTTACTTGTCCCCAAGATGTTATTCCAGGCTTTACTTTCTGTAAATGGATATAATGAGGCGCACGCTGAACAATCTGTTCAATATAGTATTTTCTTTCAGGCCTTGGCCCGACCAGTGACATATCTCCTTTCAAAACATTATAAAAGTTTGGTATTTCATCCAATCGCATTTTACGCATGAACCTGCCGATAGAAGTTATACGCGGATCATTTCTACTGCTTAACTCCGGGCCATTTTTCTCGGCCCCCACGTGCATAGATCGAAATTTGTAAATCCTGAAAGGTTTACCGTACTTGCCTATCCGTTCATGACTGTAAAAGACAGGGCCGCTGGAAGTCATCTTTATAGCTATCATGAGAAAAATGCAGAGAGGTGAAAGGATAATTAATGCCAGTAAGGAAATTAAAAAATCAAGTAATTGCTTTACCTTTGCCTGCCACAAGGGCATTAACTCATGACTGATATCAAGTAAGGGGGTACCAAAAATTGTATCCATTTTCACTTTCCCGGTGAGAATATCGTTCATATCCGGAATAGCTTTGATGATCACGTTCACCCGGTGCAGTTTATTGATAATATGATTGATTCGGTCATGTTCAGATGATTCGAGAGCTATAATGACCTCTTCAACTTTTTTTTCATTTATTACCTCAATTAGGTTGTCAAATGTTCCCAACAGGGGAATTGATTTCTCCAGGACATAGCCATTTTCATTTTTATTGATACTGACAAATCCCACGAACCTGTTTCCACTGGTTTCTTTTTGGTTGATAATATCGGAATAAACCTCTTGCGCATGACCGTTACCTCCAATAATAAGGGTGTTAAATCCAATTTCACCTCTTTTGATCCGGTATAACGATTTCGTTGTAATGATTGCCCTTGGGATATAAGTCAGTATAAAATGAATTCCAAAATATACTGTAAAAGAAAGATAATAGTTTTTATAGTTTACAATAACATCATCGAGAATTAAAAAGAAGAAGATTATTATCATCCCGAACAGGGTATTCATAAAAGTTTTAGAAAACTCCTGCAATCGTGATTTTCTATAAACGTTATTGTAATAACCTGAAAAATAATAAATAAGCATCCAAAAAAACGGGATTATGGTCAGACCGATGTAGAAATTACTATCGAATTCGACAGGTATTTTATACCCAAACACCTGTGGTTCTATATGTAACTTCCTGAAAACATAAAATAATGCATAACTGAGGTCAGCAGTTATTATATCGGAGATCATGTAATTCGCGACCTGCTTTTGTTTATTCATATGTTCCCGTTTACCTTGGATTCATAGCCAATCATTGACCATAATAAATAAAACGTCAAAAATATAAATTTCTGATATTTAAAGTGGGATAAAAAATAAATATATTGAACATCATGGGCATTCATTCTCTTGCTCACAGAACCTGTTTGGAAAAAAATAAACTGGCTTGTTGCACTTTATCCTGAATTTCACTCGCCAGGTAAAATGATGCATAATTCTCTTCAATGTCGTTCAATTTTTTTTCACGGTTTAAAATTTTTTGAACAAAAACTTCCAGTTCAGATTCAACTGGATGACCGAATCCATTTCCTTTTGAAACAGACAATATTGATTTATTGCAATTATCAACCGATCGCGTGATAGTTACTTCACCATTGATGAAATCAATACTTATCTTTTGGGATGGCTGGAAAATATCCATGCAATGGAAACCTGGTTCATCAAAAGGGTTATACTGGATGTTCGCGATCGTTCCGGTATCGAAAATAATGCGAGCTGAAAGCATATCATTACCAGTACCTTCAACCGGGAACGAGGTAGCGGATATTTTTTTTACTTTGCTGCTGGTAAATGCCAGAATTAAATCTGCATCCTGTACCAAGCTTCCGGCATACGCATCTCTTGTATTTTCGGAGCGATGAAGTACTCCTCTCGAGATATTAATTAACCTGACATCACCCGCGTACGGGAGGCAACTCCTAAAGGAAGGATTATACCTCGCGTACCTTGCAACATGCAGGGCGATGCCGGCCTCCCCAGAAAGTTTTATGATTTCATTGGCTTCCCGGATGGTATGATCTCCCGGGCCCGACAAAAAGATGTCTTTTGCATTTTTTATGGCTTTTCTGATCAGGGATATATCATCTTTAACAGGATTGATAATAAGAAGTGCATCACATTTTTTTAGCATTTCATTGAATGAATGGAAAAAAAGTAACTCTTCCCCGAATTTATCAGATTTAAAATTACCAGGAATAAATAAACCCATCATTTTTAAATCTGTTATTCCGTTAAGAGCCTGCAAGTGTTCATTAAAATTTGGATCCCTGCCAATGATGCCTGCTTTGATCATAAAAAAATACCGTTTTTGCAAACTTAATTTTTTTTAAGTTATTCTCAAGCTGATTTCAGGGCGACTTATTAACTATTTCATCCGAACAAAATTGATTTTTAAAGGTCGGCCCCGAATAGATTCGGGAGAGCTCGCTGTTAGTTCATCGGTGTTCATGTAAAACAATTTACATGCTCGTGTGTGTTTTAATAATTACATTAACTTTGCATAAAAGAAATTTAATGGAGGATTCTTTCAAGCATAAGGGGCAGCGGCAAAAGCTGGTGGATGAATTACGAAAAAAAGGAATTTCTGATGAAAAAGTACTCGAAGCAATTGGGAAAGTTCCGCGTCATCTTTTCATGGAAAGCGGGTTTGATCGCCATGCCTACCAGGATAAAGCTTTTCCTATAGGTGCCGGTCAAACCATATCGCAACCCTATACAGTGGCTTTTCAAACGATGTTGCTCGACACGGAACCACACATGAAGGTCCTCGAGGTAGGAACCGGGTCCGGTTACCAGGCAGCAATCCTGATAGAAATGGGAGTGAAAGTTTTCACGATAGAACGGCAACGCGAATTATACCTCAAAGCACAGGATTTCTTACCAGAAATAGGTTATAAACCACGGTTCTTCTACGGGGATGGTTACGAGGGCTTGCCTTCTTACGCGCCTTTCGACAGGATAATAGTGACTGCCGGGGCGCCCGATGTGCCCCAAAATCTGGTTAAACAGCTAAAGATTAATGGAAAAATGGTCGTGCCCGTTGGAAGTAAAACCCTGCAGGATATGATACTGGTTGTAAAATCGGGAGATGGAGATTATCATGAGTCCAGGCACGGGGGATTTGTATTCGTTCCATTGCTGAAAGGCAGATCTGCTATTGGTGAAAAATGAAATATTTAGAAACATTCACATTTTTATTTTTGTTATAACCTTCCCTGGTAGTTATTTGCCAGGTCATGTAATTTTATTATCATGTTGAAATTAAAGATATTTACATTTAATCCCTTTCAGGTGAATACATACCTGGTATATAATGAAGCCGGTGATTGCATGCTTTTTGATGCCGCGTGTCAAACCAGTGAAGAAAAAGAAACATTGATCAACTACATTGAAGAAAATAAATTAAAAATTTCTGGAATATATAGCACGCACGGACATATTGATCATATCATGGGGAATAAATTCCTGCATGACAAAACAAACGCCCCTATTTACATGCACCAGGAGGATTTATTCCTCGTGAAGACAGGGGTCGAGCATGCCATGATGTTCGGCCTTTGTGTTGAGTCACCTCCCGTGCCTGAAAATTTTCTTGCTGAAAAGGATAAAATTTTAAAAGAAGATATAATGACCAGTGTACTTCACCTGCCCGGTCATTCTCCGGGGAGCATAGGGTTTTATTTTGAAAATGAAAAGTTTATAATTCTGGGTGATGTGTTGTTTAATGGAAGTATAGGACGTACGGACTTACCAGGGGGAGATTATAACACCCTTGTAAACAGTATTAAATCAAAACTTTTCCCCTTGGGTGATGACGTGGTGGTTTATTGTGGACATGGCCCTGCAACAACTATTGGAGATGAGAAAAGGAACAACCCGTTTCTTTCCTGAACAGAAACAAAATAAACAGTTTTGCAACATATAGAAAAAATGAACAAATATAATTTCTAGTTTATAATTTTACGAAATTTCAAAATAGTTTTAAATAAATATCACGTATAATGTCACACGATAATTTCACATGGAGACATATAGGTCCGAGAGAAGAAGAAATAAGGGAAATGTTGCACACGATTGGTGTCAGTTCACTTGATGAACTAATTGATCAAACAATACCACCAGCTATTCGGATGCGGGATAAGCTGAACATGCCTAAAGGTATCAGTGAAGTAGAATACATGGCAAAAATCCGCAGTATTGCCAGGAAAAATAAAGTATTTCAAAGCTACATTGGTCAGGGATACTATGATACTTTCCTGCCGTCTGTTATCAAGAGAAATATTTTAGAGAATCCATCCTGGTATACATCTTACACGCCTTACCAGGCAGAAATTTCACAAGGCAGGCTCGAGGCATTACTCAATTTTCAGACCATGGTTATTGAGCTTACCAAAATGGACATCTCGAATGCCTCCTTGTTGGATGAAGCTACTGCCGCTGCAGAAGCTATGACCATGCTTTTCAATTCCAGGAGCAGGGATGCTGTTAAAAAGAATGTGAATGTCTTTTTGGTAGATGAAAATATATTCCCACAAACATTGGCGGTACTTCAAACACGTGCAGAACCCCTGGGAATTAAATTGAAAATCGGGAAATTTGATGAATTTGAATTTACCGGTAACGAGTTTGGTGTATTTGTTCAGTACCCGGCAGCAGACGGTTCTATTCGGGATTACCGGCAGATGGCCAGCGAGGCCTCATCAAAAGGATGCCAGGTAGCTGTAGCAGCCGATATCATGGCACTGGTACTTTTGTTACCTCCCGGGGAATGGGGTGCCGATGTAGTAGTCGGTTCTACACAGCGATTTGGAATACCCATGGGGTATGGCGGGCCGCATGCAGCTTACTTTGCAACGCGTGAAAAATTCAAGCGGTATGTTCCTGGCCGGATTATAGGTGTTTCTGTTGACAGGCTGGGAAATAAAGCTCTGCGAATGGCCTTGCAGACCCGTGAGCAACATATCAAAAGAGAGAGAGCGACATCCAATATTTGTACTGCCCAGGCACTTTTAGCTACCATGGCCGGGATGTACGCTGCTTATCATGGCCCCCGGGGATTGAAACGTATTGCTAACCACATCCATGCTCTGGCGGTCACTCTCGGGGAGAAACTGTCAGATGCCGGGTTCACCATTACTTCAACTGATTATTTTGACACGCTAAATATCGAACTGCCCGAGGGGATTGAAAAAGACGATATCAGGCTCCACGCCCTGGAACGGAAAATGAATTTTCTTTACCCGGACGATAAACATATCCTGGTTAGTTTTGACGAGACCAAATCATTGGAAGATGTGAATCGCATTGCCGAGGTGTTTTCAATTGCTGCCCGGTCCAGGTTCCGGATGTCGGAAGAACTTAGTTCTAATATGAAAATCAGTAATAAATATTTCCGGGCGGATGATTTCCTGAAGGAAGATATTTTTAATATCTACCACTCCGAAACGGAGATGATGCGATACATCAAAAAGCTGGAAAGAAGGGATTACTCCCTTACTCACTCGATGATTCCACTGGGCTCATGCACCATGAAATTAAACGCAGCAATGGAAATGTTTGCCCTCGGGTGGGAAGAATTTGGGCGCATCCATCCTTTCGTTCCTATTGAGCAAACCGAGGGATACCAGCAGCTATTCCACGAACTGGGGCGTGATTTGTGCAAAATCACCGGTTTTAACGCGATAAGTTTCCAGCCCAATTCAGGTGCAGCCGGTGAATATACAGGGTTGATGGTAATCAGGGAGTATCATAAAAGCAGGGGAGAAGAAGACCGAAACGTGGTACTCATTCCTTCTTCAGCACATGGTACCAACCCTGCCAGCGCTGTTATGGCCGGTATGGAGGTTGTTATCGTGAATTGTGATGAAGGGGGGAATATTGACCTGCAAGATCTTACAGCAAAAGCTGAAAAATACAAGGATACCCTCTGTGCCTTTATGATTACTTACCCTTCAACACACGGGGTTTTCGAACCAGGTGTAAAGGAAATGACCCGGGTAATTCATGAAAACGGTGGACAGGTTTACATGGATGGCGCCAACATGAATGCTCAGGTGGGTCTAACGAACCCTGCTATAATCGGTGCGGATGTATGCCATCTTAACCTGCATAAAACATTTGCTATTCCTCATGGCGGGGGTGGTCCCGGGGTCGGTCCTATTGCCGTGGCCGATCACCTTATCGAGTTTTTACCAACCCATCCACTAGTTGCCACGGGTGGTAAAAACGGTATTCCGGCAATAGCAGCAGCACCCATGGGTAGCGCCAGTATTTTAACCATTTCACATGCTTATTGTAAAATGCTTGGGGAGGAAGGGCTAACGCTCGTGACAAAAATCGCTATCCTGAATGCCAATTACATTGCATCTTCTCTTAAAGATAAAATTGAGGTACTCTATAAAGGGAAGAATGGCAGGGTAGCTCATGAAATGATTCTGGATTGCCGGCCAATTAAAAACAGGACCGGGATCACGGAGACCGATATCGCCAAACGGCTCATCGATTATGGTTTTCATGCCCCAACACTTTCTTTTCCGGTGCATGGAACGCTTATGGTTGAACCTACAGAAAGTGAATCGCTTTACGAGTTAAACAGGTTTATAGAAGCAACCCGTTCTATTCTGAGAGAAATCCAGGAACTGGAAGAAGATTTGGTCAATAAAGAGGATAACCTCCTGAAAAATGCACCACACACTGCCGGTGAAATAGCTGGAGATGAATGGGATCATCCTTACAGCAGGCAAAAAGCAGCATTCCCTCTCAAATGGATTGAAGAGAATAAATTCTGGCCTTTTGTCGCGAGAATTGATGACGCGTATGGCGATCGTAACCTGATATGTTCGTGTAAACCACTGGAAGAATACAGACAGGAAATTTACCCTGACCCGGTTGGCCTGTAATTAGTGTCTCTTTGAAAACTTTATTTTTTCTTAAAATGGCTCTCAAAAGACTTCAGGTTCAAGGTGTAACAAAATAAATTGAGTTTCCACGGAACCACGATAGTCTTGTCAATGAAAAAATGTCGGTTGATCTGTGCTGCATGTCTTAAATATAGGGACATCGCGTCTTTAATATGAAATGTGACACGTCACCAGGAAACCCTGATTTTCTAAATATTACCGTTTAAAACAGGAGAATAGAAAAAATTTTTTTATTCCTCGTGTTTTTTTTTCATTTTTGGAATTACTTTTTCGGAGTCAAGGTGATAAATAAGTAGATGAATAATGAATCGGCATATTTCGGATGAGGAAATACTGGAAGGATTAAGAAATGGAAATGATAAATACATCCAACGTATCTATAATGAGTATTTTGCACTTATAAAAAGGTTCGTGATAACTCACAAGGGTAATGAGTTCGATGCCGAGGATGTTTTTCAGGATTTGCTCGTGGCGCTCTTTAAAAAACTGAAGAAGGATGATATTCAACTGAAAGCAAAATTGGGAACATTGGTTTATGCTATCGGTAAAAACATGTGGCTTAATAAACTAAGATTGAAAAACCGGGATAATGATTCTTTACCGGAGGATGATGAACTGGTCAATGATGATAAAACAATCCTTGAAATGATTAACGAAACAGAGAAGTTCAAACTTTTTTCTCATCATTTCAGGGAATTGAGTGCTGATTGCCAAAAAGTTCTGACCATGTTCATCAAAGGTGATACCATTGATGAAGTCACCCGGGAAATGGGTTTTAAAGATGCCCAACAAACGAAAAACAAGAGATACAAGTGTAAAAAATATCTTTTTGGAAAAATTATTTCAAATCCTTTATACAGGGAACTGAAAAATGAAAAATTTCGAATTACTGACAAAGTACCTAGATGGTAACCTTTCTCCTGGGGAAAAGGGAGAATTAGAGAAAAAGCTGAGAGAAGATCCGGCATTTTCCCTGGAGCTGGAAGCGCTTAAAGATACCAATGAATTTCTTGAAGATAATGAAACATTTCATTTCGCTGAAAAAACAAGAAAAATCATTATCTCGAACCGGCACAAAAAAAAATACAGGAGATTGACACCAGTCTATAAAATAGCTGCAGGTATTCTTGTTATTGCAGCCCTTTCAGTGATTGGATATTTTATTGTCAATCGATTAAATTCTTATTCATCAGAAGAACTCTTTGCCCGCTATTACACTCCCTATTCATCAGGAATCGCCACCCGTTCTCCAACTGCGGCTATTGATAAACTTCTTAATGCCATAAAAAAATATGAAGAAGGAAAATACCAGGAAGCGCTTGGGGACTTAAAAGCCGTTGAGGAAGTTGATCCTACCCTGGCCATAGTATATTTTTACAAGGGGTTATGTAATCTCGAACTTGAAAATTTTAATGAATGCATTGGTGATTTTAAGTCATTGGATAATTTTTCTGAATCTCCTTATCATATACATGGGAAATGGTATTTATCATTGGTATATGTAAAAACGAAACAATTGGATGAAGCAAGGTCTATACTTAACGAATTGAAAAATAATTCCTATTACAAGGCTCAGGCTGAGGAATTGCTGACTAAAATTAATAAATAATACAGCTTAACCTGGGCGAAATGAGAAAAGCAGAATTATTTACTTTGGGTACAGCTAATTCATGATTCTTTCGAGCGTATTTTTTTGGTCAATAGTATAACTATCAGAAGAAGTATCAATCCCGTTCCAATATATATTTTCTTATTCACAGGATTAATTTTTACTTTCTCCACGTTTCCGTTTACGGTGTAACCTGCCCAAAAAGCAGGATGCAATAAAGCAGGATCGCTAGTCTCAAGATAAGTCAGCTTGGCTTGTTGCATGGCCTCGTCCCTGGACATACCCTTGTCTAAAAACCGGTAGAAGTAATGCATTACCTCGGCACTTGACTTGTCTGACACTGGCCATAGCGTGTATACCACGCTGGCAGCTCCCGCGTAACGAAACGCCCTGCTCAGACTCAGCATGCCCTCTGTACCGTGTACCTCGCCATAACCCGATTCGCAGCTACTCATAACTACCATTGAAGCATCGAGTTGCATGTTGTATATTTCCCAAGCTTGTAACACATCATTACCGTTCGTGGTATCGGTAGGTTGGAAATACAGTCGTGAATATAGCGGTTCCTGTTTATCTGCCTCAGCATGCATGGCAAGGTGAAGAATATCATAACTGCCAGCCTTGGTAATAAAATTATTTTTGGTGGCTGAAGAGCCTGTCAACACGTTACCACGGAAGATGGATGCAACAAATTGCACCTCGGTTAGGGCGTTCTTAAGAGTGGATAGTTTTTTGTGCTTTTCCCCGGGTTTATTCGATTCCTGAAAATTATAATCGGGAACCACTCCCAATAGTTTTTTCTTTTTCCAGGGGCTGGCGGTTTTCTCGTTCATCAGCAACGCTGCATACCGGTACGATAGCGGGTTGGAGTGTAAAAGGTACGGCAATTCACCGTATCCACTTTTCGGGGATATTTCTCCGGAGGTTAATAATACCTCGAAGGGAATCTTGCTTAACAGGGGATCGGGAACAATCACCAGGCGCTTGTTTTTAATTTCTTGCTGGAAAGGTTTTATCAAGATATCATGTAAACGGGCAGAAACTTTAATAAAACGTTGCAGGTGATCCCTGGTGTACATGCCGGTAAATCCCGTGTTTATCATTGAATACAGTGTGTCAATATCACGGAACAGGTTATCGTCAATCTTACCGGAGTGCATTTTCAAGGTATTTTTATCCAGGCAAAAGCAGAGAAGTAATTTCTCTTCCCTGTCGATCATGTAGTGAAGCATGGACTGGTTGCCTGCCAAATGTTCACGGGCGTTGAATGGATATACTTCCAGTCCTGTTTCAAAAAACCGGAAAGTTAAACCCGGTTCCAGAACTTTCAAAGAATCGAAGCGATACTGGTAAAAGAATAGTTGGTCTTTCCACCTTGCAAGATAAGTTGAATCCGGTTCTGGTTTTCCTTCTTCTTCAATGATAAGATCATGGTAAAAATCCCTCTTTCTGATTACCTCCTCGATTAGTTCACTGTTATTATTCTTTTTCACTTCTCTCCCGAGTGATTTTGATTTGTTTATACTGGCTTTCAACACGGAGGCTTTCACCTTTTCGCTGTACATGAAAGCTGTATCAATGTATGCAGGGTTTCCCGTGTGTTGGTAAAGCTCGCTGCATGCACCTGCTGCCCTGAGATAAATAAAACGGTATCGCCCGGAATTATATAAAAGATCCGACTCGAATTTTGACTTTTCGGCAAGCATCTCGAAAAGATCTATGGATTTATCAAGATGAAGAAGCGAGGATTGCAAGTATTTTTTTTTCATGTTTGGATCATTCTCGTCTTTACCAAGTTTTAACATGGCCTCCCCTTTCAAAGAAAGGAAACGAATCACTTCAATGTTAGCATTCGTTTTGTCAACACTAGGACACGAAAAAGCGAAGGCATCTGGTAAATCGTGAAATATGGTAAAGTATTGCTGAATTGTCGAGATCGTTTGGCTGAAGTTTTTATTCATAAAATAAAAGTAAGAGAGATAATATAGTGCATCAGTCTTTCTGTTTCTCCAGGCATTCGTAAATTCATCAGTTAGTTCCAGGGCTTTTTCAGAAATTTTAATAGCCGTGGCATAATCTTTCTTCATGGCATAAAGGAAAGCCCATCGCAGTAAAACCTTCACGGTTTCCGAACTTGCTATATTATAATATTGGGTACATTCATTATATGATGATTGAAAAAAGTTTTCTGCTTCTTCATACTTTCCGGTATATGTATACACGTCTGCTATATGTGCCAGAGATCTGTATTTTTTTTCCGGATAATACAGGGAAGCCATTCGTAAGTGCTTCTTAAAGAATGATATTGCCCCTTCATAGTTTTGGTTTTCGATCGCGATATTTCCAAGATTAATTAATGAAAGCAAATACCTTTCATCTTTAATTAACTCATTTTTTTCAAATTCCTGAATTGCTTTGGTATAATATACCTCCGCTTCATATTTTTTCTTTTGGATATACAGCAAATATGCTTTATAAAAAAATAAAGAAGGGTATGATTTATTATTAACCGGGTGCGTGTTATAAATACTTTCAAGCTTCTTAATGTATTTTTCAGCATGGAAAAAATCCTCTGAATCTTTATATAAAATGCCTAGTTTTTCGTATAATGCTGCAAACACGGGGTGCAATCCGGGATAATTCATGTTGAAAACAAGTAAGGCTCTTGAATAATTTTCTTCACTTTCACTAAAATTATCAAGTATAAGATGAACATTGCCAACGCGAAAATATATGAGACCGTTTAGTTCGTTGGAAACCAAACCTGCCTTATGCAACATCTCCAATGCTTCTCGTTGTTTCAATAAAGCATCATGGTAATTATGATTTAATATCAAGTACTCACCTTCCGCGCTTATTAACCCGGCAAGCAATAAAGTACTGTCAGGAAAATTTGATTCGATCGCGTCCCTGGCAATTTTCAGGTATTCTGCTGCTTTACTCTTGTTGCCGATTGAAATATACCCGGTGGCTGTCAGAAGCATTGTCCTTGTGTAAAGAACGGAGGTTTTATAATTTTCCGGTAATTCCTGCAAACTTTCCAGTACTTGTATAGCCGAATCAGGATAATTAAGCCACGAGTACACCCGGGCCAGTTTATTAGCGATAGTTATTGCCTGTTCATATTTTTTTTCCACGGTGTATTGCACAAGGGCCAGCTTGTAATAGTGAATGGCATCGGAAAACTCAAGATTTTTTTCCTTGGTTGTACCAATTCGATATACGCTATCGGTTGCAGCATAAATATGAAAGCCAGATAGTAAAACTATCAGCAAGGGGCATAGCCGTCTGAAATACCTGTACATACCGTGTTTTCAACTGAAGATGATCCTGCAATATATGCAATTTCTCTTAAGAATAAGCATTTTCCAGGATGAATGTAAAAAAATTTCAAAATACCGGGTTACTATTATTTGTTAGATGGTATTAACTTATATAATCACAATTCAAATTAATATTATGAGAAGAGATTATTTTCACAAAAATCAGGATGATTGCCGGGTAATGATGTGCGCGCCAGATCCCCCGGATCCTCCTCCGGATGGCGATAAGAAATCAGATGAAGAAGCGGAAAAAGAAGAATCTGACAAGTCATCGAAAGAAGAAAACGAGTAATGTAAAAAGGGTTTTCAACATTTTGTCGAAAACCCTTTTTTCTGTTGACTTGTCAAAGCTTATTAACAAAAGATGCTTATTTTTGGATTTTATGAAATAGCGCTTAAACATTTTAAAAAGGCCTTTGTTTTACTAATTGGTAAATCAAATTATTCATGTTGTGTCGGTGGCTATGGCAAATTACTCAATAAAGGATCTGGAAAAAATTTCCGGGATAAAGGCGCATACGATAAGAATCTGGGAAAAGCGTTATCAATTGGTTAATCCCCGTAGAACCTGCACCAACATCAGGCTATACAGCGATGAAGATATCAAAAGGATACTAAATGTATCGATTCTTAACAGGCATGGTTTTAAGATTTCACAGATCGCGAATCTTGATTCCCGGGAATTGAATGAGAAAGTACTGCATATTTCACAACATTCACCCCATGAAGAAGACCGGGTTGAACAACTGGTGATATGCATGATTGAAATGGATGAAAATAAATTTGAAAAATTGCTTTCCTCTTCTATCATGAAAAAGGGTTTCGAGCAGACCATTACCAGTACCATCTATCCTTTTTTAGAAAAAGTAGGTATTCTTTGGCAAACCGGTACCATTAATCCTGCCCAGGAACATTTCGTTTCAAATTTAATTCGACAAAAATTAATCGTGGCTATTGATGGGTTGATTCCCCCTGAAAATATTAAAGCGAAGGATTTTACTCTTTTTCTTCCCGAGGGCGAGTTCCATGAATTAGGATTGCTTTACTATTTTTACCTTATTAAAAAGAAAGGTCACAAGGTAATTTATCTTGGAAATTCAGTTCCATTGAAAGATCTTGTTGAGGTATCCGCGTATCATGAACCCGATCTTCTTGTAACATTCTTTGTCGCTGCACAAGTACAGGATGAACATGAAAGTTATGTATTTAAACTATCCGAGTATTTCAGGAAACAAAAAATTTGTATCAGTGGATTGCAAACCTATAATTTCGATTTTCAACTTCCAAATAATGTTGAAGTTTACAAGGATCCCATCAGATTCAATGAAATGCTGGATTCTTTATAATGAAACAATCCTGGTGTCATGTCAATGAAAAAACGACGGTTGATCTGTGCCACGTGCCCTAAATAAAGGACATCTTTTCTGCAATATCAAGTGTAAACACTTCACCAGGTTTTCTTCTTGTGCAATCATTTTGTCACATGCCGGTTTCCCTGTTTAATATCAGACAGGCAATATTTATCTTTCAGATATACAATGTTTTATACTAACAAGGAAAGGCAAACCTGTTTAAAACTTCATCAAATAAATTTAAACATTCGTCAACTACATTATTAAGAAGTTATTTATAATGACAGATAATATACATGTTATATATGCTGTATATCAAATATTTAAACAGTTTTATTTATTTAGACTAAACAGTCTGAAAACATTTTCGGGGAGCTCAAACACTTGACACGTGTTTAATCTTTTCATATCTTTGTTTCAACAAAACCTAAAAACAAAAAAACCATGACAGCAGTAGAATTCAACCACAAGTTGTTGAGTTTAGAGGATAATCTTGAGAGATTTGCTCTAAGCCTCACATCAGACAGAGACAAAGCAAAAGATTTGTTACAGGAAACTTTTCTAAAGGCATTAGCCTACCGGGAGAAGTTCGTTTCATTCACGAATCTCAAAGCATGGACTTTCACGATCATGAAAAACACGTTTATCAATGATTACAGGAAGGCCATGCGCGAGAACACGACGATGGACAACACCAAGGATCTCTATCATCTGAACAAGGTGCAGGAAACAGGTTTTTCCAATCCTGATACCAGTTACGCGGTGAATGAGATAAGGAAACAAATCGACAAGCTTGATGACGATTTCAAGATTCCTTTCGAGATGCACAATCAGGGTTACAAGTACAAGGAAATTGCCGAGAAGCTAAACTTGAAAATTGGCACCGTGAAGAGCAGGATTTTCTTTACCCGAAAGAAACTCATGGAATCGTTGAAAGATTACAAAAATTAAAAGCAAAAAGCGGTCTGCAGGACCGCTTTTTTTTATTGTTTTTTTCTTGCTGTAATAATTACACTTTCAGATTGGTAATAACCGGTTCCCCCGGAAATATTTCCCGAAGAAATTGGCGTAATACTCATGATTTCATACCCTTCTTTATCCAGGTTATTCATCACGACCATCATTTCTTTTGCCAGATCATCTGCATCAACGGTCATCTCATCACTCGATTCATGATTTGTCCAGTAAGTTGATCTGGCGTGAACCGCGACTGTCTTGTATTTTTCCATCTTCATGCTGTTTTATAATTTCATCTGAATAATTCTTTTAATATCCACCAGAATATCATTTTCGGAAGCGGCATGTTCACCCGTAACTTTAACCTGAATATTTTTTGGGTCTTCACCCTTGTATTCAATCAGGCTGAATTCAGGGAAAACTTCCTGTAATTGATGAAACAAGGATTTACCATCCATTTTATCGAATCCTCCCAGCGGTTCGTAAAGAAATTTTTTTATCAATTCCTGTTCATCGGTTTGCAGGATATTAAACACCAATCTTTCGGCCAGGAATTCTTTTGCTCTTATTTTAGAGATGTCCAGTGTTTTCATAGGTTACATAAATCAGGTTTCAATACTGTAGTACTTAAAAAAACATTGTCAAATTATGAAGTTTTCATGAAAATAAAAAACAACAAGTGGATAAATAGATTAGCAACATGGGGTGATATATCTCATCTTATGGTAGTGCTTCTATTTCTTCGACTGTGAAAGTGGAACTAATTACATATGTAAGAAACGATTTGATCATTTAAGAATGTGAAAGGCTGATTGCTTCCTGGGATGGTAAAAGCTCCGAAACCGACTCGGTTGTTGACAAAACGAGGAAGAAGGGGAATATGAATATCGGGCATGCCTTACAAAAATGATAGAGCGTTAGGGCGATGAAGCGAGATTGCGTGTGGACGTGATCGCGTATTTTTATAATAATATTCAATGGTATCCATTGTTTATTTTGCCCTCATGCCGGGCGGGCATTTACTTTTTTCCTACAGGTGAAAAAAGTAAACAAAAAAACCCGTCGCTGCCGGAAAATTTCCTAAAAATCTATTGCATTCCGCTAAAACCAAAGAACTCGTCCTTTTAGTCCCTCGTGCCTCGGGCCTAACGTCCTCAAACAGCTTTGGTTTTATAACGCTTCATTTCATAGATTTTCTTAACGGAATTTTCCGGAGGCGAAGATCCAT
>CAYRRV010000034.1:0-40075 GCA_964426725.1 uncultured Bacteroidales bacterium
TATATGCTCCCATGGGTTATAATCAGGAGATTTTGCTTTAGCCTGTCCCCGTTTTTTTGCCAAATCATAATGCTAATATACAAAAAATATTTACCCTGGGACTTTCGAACATTAAAGTTTTTTATTCATCACATGAATTAATAAACCCGGGAAGAACCATCAACCTTTACTTTTTTAATGAATAATAATATTTCACGGATTTTTTAAATCTCACTTCAATCCAACTCGTGTTAAAAGTAGTCTTCACTGATAAATTGAATAACCGGTTAAGAATTCAAAAAATGATTCACTTGTAATTTGCGCTTCCGGCGTTATCTCTGATTAAAGATCATTCAAAACAGATCACTTCAGGGGCACTCGTTACTATAGCGAGTAAGTGAAACCGGCCAGGAAATTGAATCTCTGGGCCGGGTACTGGTGCCAGAAATAATACCTGCTGGCGGTTATGTTATTCAGGTCAAGAAACACGGAGAGTATTTTGGTGTAACGGTATTCCAGGTGAAGACTAATATCGGGTACTGCCTTGAGCACAACCACGTCAGCATTGCCATCTATTGCATAACGCTTGCCAATTCCACTTAGATCAAATGTTGCCAGTATTTTATCTTTTAAATTGTAATGTGTTCTGAAATATCCTTTCCACGAGGGTAAATGCCAGGGATGTTCCTCGCTGGCTGTATTATAATTATTTAACTCGCCTCCAGCAAAGAAACTTAATTTTTCACTGAACCTGTAGTTTATTTCACCTCCAATTCTGGTAGTTCTTATGTCATCATATATCACGTCAAATTTATTCATTAATAAACTAGAAGTATCATTAATAAAAAAATGTTGATCATTAATGATATCATATTTCACGTTCACATTGAAATTTATCAGGGAACTAAATCTACCCCTGAAGCCAGCTATCCCGGCAATCTTGTGACTTGCATTTTTTACCTTTAAATCCTGCCTAATATAGGGGTTCTCGAATAGAATACTCGAGTAGTTGTTGTTTTCAAGTTTTCCTTTTATCTCAAAATACGGTATGACGCGGTTTTTTACTACATTGAAACTTAACTGTGCCCGGGGATAAATATAGGGTTTCGTGCTTTCACCGGTTACATCAAAATAGGAATCGAATCCAAGGAGGAACATCCATTCATTGCTTGATCTGCTGAAACTCGGCCCAACTTTCACAATTGCATTGTAACTGGAATCTATTATTTCTGAAGGCTGAAAATAATCAATCCCAAAATCGAGCCCCAGGTAATTAAGGTCTATCAATTTTCTGAGTGAACCTTCAAAATTGCCGTGATGTTCGTGGTAATTATCTATATCATATAAAAACCCGTAGCCAGCTTTTAGGTTATAATGCAACCGGTTACTATCCAACGTGGATGAAGCAAGCTGAAAGGAAGGGTTGACAAACAGGTAAGTCTTTTTAATATCTGGTTTTTCGAGTGTAGTGTCCAGTACTGGCCTGTAGCCATAATGGTATATCGAATTATGCATGAAATCAATATCCGCGTGAAAATCAGAATTCCTGTTTATTTTTTTCATGTATAACTTAATATCATTATTTGCGTACCCGCCAAAAACCCGGTCATCGTTTTCGAGCCTCACCTTTCCAGATGATGATTTATGACGCACGTGCAACCCGGATGAAGATTTCCTGTCCCTGAGCTTACTGGTACTGATTTCCAGGTAAGGAGTAAGGTAATTTCCACCCCCGGCCTTGAGGTAGCTCTTGTAAAGTTTTGGAAGTGGTTCAGTAAGCATTTTAGCAGCATTAATAGGCCTTACAGTAAATTCGCTGTTAATTCTTCGTGGGCTGATCGAGTATGAGAAATCGGGGTGCAATCTTGTAGTATCCGTGATCCCGGGGAGCAGGTTGATTTTATTGGCATCTGACAAAACCGGCTGGTAAGGTTTAACCACAGTAACTTCCTTGCGGATTTCATCCTCCTGTGCATTGAGAATACCCGCTATAAAAAGTGTCATGAAAATAATAATGCCGGGTTTTATTTGATTCTTCCTTCTCATGTTCTATTAATTTTCATCATTACCGGGGAGTGATATTTCTTCAACCTCCTCATCAGGAGTATTATTATCTTGCATTAATTCGACTTGTTTCTTTTTTTCTTTGGCTTTTTCTATGATGCCATCACCCGGGTTTTCATAATAATCAATAATACTTTGTAAGGTATGTGTTGCCTGAAAATAATCTTCCAGGGCGATATATACATCGGTAAGAAGCAGGAATCCTTTTGCCATCCAATAAGCGTGCGGGGTGTTCTTGTCAACGAAGTCAAATATTTCAGCCTCGGCTCTGTTGTATTCTTTTTGCATGTAATAAATTTCGGCTACCCTGTATTTTGATTCAGCGCCTTCAATGCTGGTTACCTCCGTGGCTACTTTTTCAAAGTAACCGAGGGCTTTCTTGTAATCTTCCAGTTCAAAATATGATTTAGCGATTATAAACCTGGCTTCCCTGATGAGTTGTTCTTCCAGCTTGTCCATCGCGAGTAAATTGCTTGCTGCTTCGATTGTCATTCCATATTCATTTGACCTGTATAGTGATCTCATTAAACCAACACGGGCTTCCACCATGCTTTCTCTTACTTCTGCCACGTTTATTAGTTGCCGGTAATTTTGAGCAGCGTTTTTAAAATCCTTTTCACTGAAATTAATTTTGGCAGCACTCAATAAAGATTGTTCCGTGAATATATTTCTTGGTTTACTGATCACGAAATTATAAGATACCAGGGCATCTTCGAACTCTTTCATCCTGTATTGACAATCAGCCTTGTAGAAATGGGCGTTCAGAATGAAATTCCCTTCCTGAAACTTGTCTATATACTTTTCGAAAGTTGAAACGGCACCCTCACAATTGCCTTCAAGATACATTTTTTCTCCAGCGGTATAAAACACGCTATCCTGCTCCGTCATGCTAACATTAGCGTACGTGCCAAGGGTATTCACGTATTTGAAATAGCCATCGGGCTCATTGAGGTCAATGTAAATATTCTTGATTCCCCTTAACCCATTTCTGGCTTCTTCCGTTCCCGGGTATTCTTCAACTGCCCTTTTATAATAGGCCATGGCTTTCTGGTTGTTTTGCTTGTTATAATTGAGTAAACCGAGTTGTACCAGCGATTTTTTCAGGTAACTGCTGTTGTCATACTCATCAATAATTTTCAGGTAATATTTCTCAGCCTGATCTGGCTTGTTAAGGGCAATATAACTTTTTCCCGTCTCGTACAGGGCATCATCGGTATATGGAGAGTCGGGTTTTTCTTTTAACAGTGTGGAAAGAATATTAATTTTTTCAGCATGCTTATTCATTAATCCCAGGGTAAAAGCTTTCTGAAACATTGGATAATCATTATCGGCTGTTTTATTGGCAATGGCCTTGTCATATGCCTTCAGGGCATCGGCGTACCTGGTTTGAACAAAATAGCAATCAGCTATTCTGTTTTGTGCATCTGCAACAGTTAATGATGGTGCATTTCCCATAAGGTTCACGTATCGGTTAAACCAGGAGAGAGCTTCATCGTATTCTTTTTTCTTGTAATAGACATACCCGGTATTATAATGGGCAATGTTGTATTCTGGTTGAGCCCGGGCCCCGGGTGAATATAAAAAAAGCTTGTAATTTTCCAGGGCATCATCAAATGACTGAAGCCTGTACCACGTTTCACCTTTCCAGTATAATGTCCTTGCCCGGATTCCTGGATCATGGGTCCCATGCTCAAGGGAAATGTCGAATTTATCGATAGCTTCATGGAAGGCAAGATTGTTAAATAACTCGAGCCCCCGGTAAAAAGCTACTTTTTGATATGCTTGCTTGATTTTTTCGTTCTTGTTTCTGATTTTATTGATGGATTCGAGGGCTGCACGGTAATTCCTCGTGTTAAGATAAGCCATTACAAGGTAATTGTATGCCTCATCAGTTCGCTTTGAATGAGGATATTTTTCGATGTATTCATTCAGTGCCCTTATCGCGTCGTTAAAAGGATTATATGATAGTTCGTAGGTAAGTTTCGCGTAATTAAAAAGGGCATCTTCCCGGATTTCAGCATTAAAATCCATCTGGGAAGCAGACGAGAAGGCAAGCCGGGCTTTTTTCTTGTCTCCTGTTTTCAGGTAACAATCTGCAAGGTGGTATAATGCATTTTGTGACAATGAATTATTTTTTCCGGTGATGGATTCGAAGAGAGCGGCAGCAGATTGATAATCCATTGTCTGATAATAGGTAAAGCCGAGTTGATACTTGTCGGCTGGTGTCATAGAACTACTTTTATCCCTGTAAGTTTCAAGGAAAGGCAATGCTTTTTCATATTGCCCGGTTTTGTAATAGGCATCACCCACGATTCTACTCATCTCTGCCTTTCTTTTTTCCGAAACAGTTTCAAGCAGTGGTGGGGCATACTCGATAACCTCATTGAATTTCTCCTGTAAATACAATATTTGAGAAATGTAATAGGGGACTATCGGGCCAAAAGTTTCATCACCCTCGAGTCTTTTAAACCCCTCCAGTGCAGTCTCGTATTTTTCCTGGGTATAAGTAATATGAGAATAGTAGTAAATGGCAGGTGCCGCGTAAGGATTATCAATATCTTTTATTTCATAAAAGGCAAGGCGGGCTTTATCCAATGAATCTAAAATGAACCAGGAATAACCCGATTTAAAATAATACTCGTTAATTTTTTCCCGCGACAATTCATTGATATCGGTTTTTTCGAACCATTCGATGGCACTGGGATATTTTTCACGGTTGAAATACATCAATGCCATCTCGTAAATGGCGTCATTTGTATGAGGATTCTCAGGGTACAGCGAAATGAATTTAGTGGTTAAATAATCTGCATCCTCATTGAAAAGGCGGATGGATGATACCGCGAGATAATACCACGCGTTTGACTGGTAAAGGGAATTTTCATAGTTTGGGTCACTGGTAATAATTTTGAAAAATTCCAGCGCGGCGCCATATTTTTCACGGTTAAACAGTTCTATTGCCTTGTGATATTCTGGCGCGGGAATTTTTTTTGATAATGATTCCTGTGGTAAGGCAGTTACCTGGGGAATTAAAAATATGAAAAGGAATAATGTTTTCTTCAGTATATTCATCTTTAGCCACAAATTTGTGATAAAGGTAAAAAGAAATCATCGAACCATTAAGGTTAGATTTTCTTTTTAATTAACATATAACTGTTAATTTCTGATTTTATTTTTATTTTAGCGTTAATATTTAACCAGGAAAACTGATGGGAATTGATACAGTTATAGAATTTAAAAACGCCTCCATATTTCAGAAAGATAATTTGGTTTTATCGGCTGTGAATCTTCAGGTTAAGAAGGGTGAATTCGTTTACCTTATAGGAAAAGTGGGAAGTGGTAAGACCAGCCTTATTAAAACAATTAATGCCGAGTTACCTCTCAAGGTAGGAGAGGGGAGCGTTGGTGAATTCCAGTTACATAAACTCAAACGGAAACAGGTACCCCGCTTAAGGCGTAAATTAGGAATTGTTTTCCAGGATTTTCAGTTGTTGATTGATCGAAGTGTTTATGAAAATCTTGCATTCGTGCTCAGGGCTACCGGCTGGAAAAATAAAAAGGAAATAGAGGAGCGCATATCGGAGGTTTTGCAGCGGGTTGGATTAAGTCACAAGGGGTACAAGATGCCTCATCAGTTATCTGGGGGGGAGCAACAACGTGTGGTGATTGCCCGGGCATTGCTGAACAACCCGGAGATTATTCTTGCCGATGAGCCCACTGGAAACCTGGATCCTGACACCAGTAATGATATTATGAGACTTTTGCTGGAAATAAGCCAGTCAGGCAGGGCTGTAATTATGGCCACCCATAATTACATGCTGGTAAAAAGGTTCGTTGCCCGTACCCTGAAATGCGAGAATGGAAAAATCGTGGAAGTTGATCAGGGAGAAGAGATTGATCTCACCTCGTTGCTGGAATAAGATTTTTTCAACAAGATTGGATTGATTTATTACCTAAATTGACCGGAATCGTTCAATTTTTCCAGTGACTCGTCACATTTGATATGGAAGAAGAAATGTGCCTTTATCCAGGAGACGTGGCATAGATCAACCGATATTTTTTCATTAACAAGACACTTGTAATCGAAGCTATTATGATGAGGGTTCCACAGACATTATTGAGATAAAAAAGAACAATACCAGGATAGATTTACAGGGATTTATGAAATACTTCGGTTTTTAGCAGTTTATCAATGGTCTCTACCAGTTTATCAATTTTAAGCGGTTTGGATAAATAATCATTGCAGCCGGCAGCAATACATTTCTCCCGGGTACCTTCCATGGCATAAGAAGTTTGTGCAATGATGGGCAGGTTTCTGTTCATTTTACGTATTTCCATGGTTGCCTCGTATCCATCCATTTTTGGCATCTGAATATCCATTAAAACCAGATCCACTTTTTTTTCCCTGACTAATTCAACTGCTTCAAAACCATTTTTTGCCCTGATAACTTTTGCTTTGGCTTTTTTTAAGATAGTTTCAAGTACTTTATAATTCAGGTCTTCATCCTCGGCTACCAGAACGAGTTTGTTTTCCCATTCATGACCATTTTTATTGATATTACCCGTGTCTTTTTTATTTTCTTGACTAATCTTTTCTTTTATCTCTACTTGATCAACCTTAAAAGTAAAATAAAAAACAGAACCTTTGCCTGGTTCAGATTCCACCCACATTTCACCATCCAGCATATGAACAAGATTCTTACTTATGGCAAGTCCTAATCCTGCCCCGCCGGGTAGTTCATTGTCTTTTTCATTGACCTGCTGGAAACGGTCAAAAATAAGATCATGGTACTGTTTATCGATTCCTATACCGCTATCTTTAACATAAAACTCAATGGTTGAGCGTCTGACATTAAATCCAAACTGAATAAATCCCGCATTCGTGAATTTTATGGCATTATCAAGTAAATTGGCAATAATTTGCTTCAACCTTAACTTGTCTGTCTGTATATAACAATCTCTTTCATAAATAATCTTATCAGGTATCAGCTTAACATGTACTTTTTCCTTGTTTTGTATTACTTTTTCGAATATGCTATATAATTCCTTTAAGATCAATGAAATATTGCACCATTCTTTTTTTATAGATAACTGTTTGGATTCAATTTTCGCGCTGTCAATGATGTCCTCAATCAGTTGAAGGAGATTACCACCCGCTTCATGTATATGCTGTATATATGTCTCGCGGGTTTTTTCATCCAGTTCATTATTGTTAAGGAAGGAAGAAAATGCAATAATGGCATTCATGGGTGTACGTAACTCGTGCGACATGTTAGCCAGGAAAGCGGTTTTTAGTTTATCGGATTCTTCAGCTATTTTTCGTTCCGCTATTTGTGCTTCCAGTTCACTTGTTCTTCTTTCTACCAACTCGTGTAACATGTGCTGCTGATCCTGGAGGGTTCTCTCGGTTTTGTTTTTTTGATAATAAGCATAATACAGGCTTATTGTTATAAGCAGCAGCAACACTGAGCTTATGATAAAAGTCTTTTTTTGTGTTTCCTGTTGCTCAAGTTTAATGTTCTTGAGAGCAAGCTCTTCCTCGTTAAGAGCCAATTTATGATTGGCTTCCAGTTCTGCAATTTTTTGTCTTGTACCAGCAGATACTATGGAATCATTGAGCTGGATATATTTTTTATAATAATTCAGGGATTCTTTGTAATTACCTGTTTTTTCATGAATATCGGAGATGGCTTTTAGATTATAAACAATGCCTTCGGCATGTCCTTTTTCTTCTGAAAGATTAAGACTTATTTTCAAGTTCTCCAGACCTTCACGGAATTTTTCTTCATCTGCCAGTGCACTTCCTATATTATGATAACCCCATATTTTACCAATGTAGGAATCAATCGCGATAAATTGTTCCAGTGCTTTTTCATAATTAATCCTTGCCAGGTTATATTTGCCATTCAACTGATGAAGGTAACCCAGGTTGCTGTATGAAGTTGCTATGCCTTTTATTTCATTTATGTCCATGTAGATAGCAAGTGATTGTTCTATATAATCACGGGCCTTCACATAATCTTCTTCTTTAAGGAATACCAGGCCTATATTTTGGGTAAGCCCGGCGATGTTTGTTTTTTTCTCCAGGGTTTTATTAATATCCAGTGCTTTTTGGTAATATTCCAGGGATTTTGCATTGTCTTGTAAATCATAATATAACATGCCCATGTTCTGGTACACGTTGGCGAGTGTATTTTTGTCGGGTGTTTTTCTTAGAATTTTTTCTGCTTCCTGAAACAATGAAACTGATTCAGAAAAGTTTCCCAGAAAATAATGACAATTAGCCTGATTATAGTAGATCTCACCTGTTATAGCGTCATTAAGAGGCATTTTAAACACCTGCCGGGCAATATCGAGTTTTTCGAGTGCTTCATTATAATCTCCTTGCACTATCAATGCTTCACTTAAACGTAACGCGGCCAACCTGATGAGTGTATCTGCAGATTCTTGTTTTGCCATTTCAAGTCCATCTTCTAAATACTCAAGGGCAAGATTGGTTGAGTCATATAGAAAAAGTCTGCCAAATTCAATTGTTGCACCTGCTTTCTCAATGCCTTTTAATGCTGGTAAAATAGCGGCCAGGCTGTCTTTCAGTTCTTTGTTATTCTGCCAGGCCCGGTACTGGTTCGGATTTTCAAAAGAAGGAAATACCCTTGAAGCGAGGGTGAATGTAAATATGAAAAACAGAATTATGGACGGGTGTTTTTTCATAATGATTTGCAAAATAGTAAATATTTCATCACAAGTGCAATAGATAATACTTTTTTTTGAGAAACGGCCTCTTTTCATGGAGGGAAATACCTTGACTGGTGATTAAAAATTTCATGAATCGATTTCCGGGAATAATTGTTTATTTCTATAAATGAATTCATGGGATTTAATCAATCTCTAATTGATTGTTAAACTATTATATTCGAATTAGTTATTATAATGAATGGTGATGATTTGAGACACAAGGTAAAAGAACTTTTTTATTTCAATATAGTTACCGTCTATTCATGGACATATGATTTTCATTTTCATTATATCAGACCAGTGATAGAGCGATAGGGTGATGAAACGATGAGGCGTCCACACGTCCACACGTCCATGGTTAGTGGTGATTTTTTTAATTAATTTTGATTTCAGGTATATACTGCATCGCCATCCCCATCCTGTAATATAACATCTTCTTCTGACAACCCCAAATCTTCAGACCAGGCAGTTTGTTTGATGATTTTTCGGGTATATAAAAAAGGATTAGGGAATTCTTTTATTGTTTCTATTAAATCCTGATGAAAAAGGGATATTGATTTTGCCTTTTGTTCGAATAGTATACGGTAGATCTCTTCCACGATAAAACCAGTGTACTCTTTGTCATAGTAAATATAAGGAATTTTACAGTTGCCTTCCCTGTTGGTCATCACCAGGATACATACAAGACGGTTTTCTGCATGAATTTTATAGAATTTGGTTTGAAAGCCGGATACAATCCAGGAGAAAAAATACTTTTTGGATAGATTTTTCTCTTCTTTTCCTGGTTTGTCAATGAGCCACGGGAATGTTTTGATCCAATTGAAATGCCCGGGCGTTTTGATGGTTAATTGTTTTCCCTGGTTTTTTTGAATAAACTCGCCCTCGCTCTGGTTCATGTTTTCAATTTCTTCATGACTTGTTATCGCTTCTTTATTCAGTCTGTGTTTCCACCATGCAATAGCAGGTTGCCTGAAAATGCTGGTAATGTTTTCGGTGATGCAGCCGGAATGGATAACTACCGGGTTCCTTAACTTTCTTCGTTTCAGGAAACCTGTTACATCAGGAAGAATGTACCCTGTTAACCCTTCAACGGGTTCTGGAACTACAAAGCCGGGTAGGTTTTTCAGGATGATTTTAGTCGCGGGACTCAGTTCTGCAAAAATCATCTTTCTGCCTGTTACTTTCATCATTTGAAAAAAAAGGGCCATGGCAACTCCACTGCCTTTTTTAGGATGAGCCCACCAGCAGGAATTCCAGTAAATTTTTTCCGGTAATTCGGGTTTGATTTTTCCAGGAAGAATTCCAATATAGCCGGTTATTTCGTCCTGTTCATTATAGGCAATTATCAGGGCTACATCCTCATCATCGCTATCCGGGTTTAATGACTGTGATTTTGCTCTTTCCGGGGTAATTGGCAACACGTTTAGTGAGCGATAAGTGTCACTCTTTATAAAATCATTTAGTTCACCAATTTTAACCTGCTTTAGATGCATGGATTATATTTTTTTCCTGATAATGCCCTGAATAATATCTCCCACGTTTTCAAACTCCATCATGTCATCCAAATCAAACTTCACCCCGAACTCTTTCTCTGTTTCAGCGATTAACAGCACGTGATTAAGGGAAGTCCACTGGTCCAAATCTGCCGGGGATGTTAATTTCTTAATATCTCCAACCTGATTACCGAGTACACGTTTAAATACTTCATTCATTTTATCCAGAATTTCATCCTCGTTCATATTTTACATGTATTGTTTTCCCAATTTCCAGTAAATATAAAATTTCCTGTAAGGAATAAAACCTAATTTCCTGTAAATTTTTTCACCCAACCGCGTTGCATGTAACACGGCTGCTTTACACTTTTCTTTTTTCGCCTCGTTTAGCGCGGCTTTGGTTAATGCCGAACCTAATCCTTTTTTCCTGTATTCTTCCAAAGTGGCTATAAAATACAACCCTGCCACTTCCTTGTGCAGGAATACCATTGAAGTTGCTACCGGGATATTTTTCTCGAGCGCCAAAAACAGTTGAATGCCCGGGTTTTGCATTAGGTTAAGCATGATTTCAACTTCGGCTTTTCGGCCGATGAAAAGGGCATGATTGATCACTTCGGTCCAGGCAGTTACCTGTTCTAATGTTTTTACCCTGATAATTCTTTTATCTTCTTTTTCGGGAAGGTAATCATCCATGATTATCGCCATGCCTTCCCAGCGGTTTATCGACCTTAACCCGAAAGACTCCGGGTAATCAGCCATTTCAGGATAATTTTCATCAACCGGAAATAAAACTAGAGGAGGTGCTTCTCCAGTTTCTATCATTTGATTCAATTGAAGCGTGGCATCTTTGTAATTCTCCTGATTAACTTTATCGCACAACACGTACTGGGGCCAATCTGAATGAGGATTATTCACGATAAAGAAATACTCTTTCCTGATTACTTTCAGGTTGTTATGCAGGGCTGCCTGCTTGTAAAATTCGTACAAGTTATCAGCAATTTGATCATGCAGAAATTTCTTATTCATTTTGTTTTATGACTTGTAATAATTGCCTGGCATCAAGTTTCCCGCTGGTACCTTTCGGGATCTCATCAACATTGAAAATTTTCGCGGGTTGCATGTATGCTGGAAGTTTTTGCTTCAGGTAATTTGCCACCTCGCTATTATTACTCGAGGAGTTTTCCAGGAAAAGGTAAATCAATGTATTGCCCTCTTTATCCTCGTGTGGCAGGGCAGCCAGATTATGTATCCCGGTAAAATTTCTTGCATGAAATTCAATCTCTCCCATTTCAACCCTGAATCCCTGTACTTGTGCCTGGTTATCGATCCTGCCACAATAGTAAAGGTCACCATCTTCATCCTTGAATACCAAATCCCCTGTTTTGTAATATCGTTGCAATCCGGAAGTTGTTTCTTTCATGAAGAATGCTTCCTTATTTAACATTTCATTATTTAGATAGCCTGGTGAAACCTGGCTCCCGGCGACACAAAGTTCACCTTTCTCGCCCTCTTGCATGGGGTTATTGTTTTCATCACATATCATTATTTTAGAATTGCCAAAAGGTTTTCCGATTGATATTATACCATTAAATACTTTATTTCCTTCCGCTATATTCTCAGGTATATCGAAGGCAAGACAATTGATGGTTACCTCCGTTGGACCATAAACATTCTGAATTTTAGCATTAGGAACGCACTTTCGCCAGCTTTTCACCAGTTTTGCATCCAAAGCTTCACCTCCAAAAAGACAGAATTTTAGTTTTTCCAGGCGAATGGAATCGAAATAAGATTTAAGGTAGGTTATGGTGGAAGGAGGCATTTTCGCGAATGTAATGTCATGTTTTTTCATCAGCTTGTAAGCATGCATGTATTTCACCGAATCTTGTGGCACCGTGTATACCGAGGCGCCGAAACAAAGAGGTAGCGCGTAGCAGTGTAGCGAAGCATCAAAAGTGAGATCATAGATTTGCAGGAAACGATCCTTTTCCGTGAATTGATATCCCAGGTTCGCGAAATCATGAATAAAAGAATCAAGATTATTCACGTTAAGTTGCACTCCCTTCGGTTTTCCGCTACTGCCAGAGGTAAAAAGGATATAAAGCAAATCATTTCTCGTGGTTTTCTTTCTGATTATTTCCTTTTCGGGTGAATACTTGCCTCGCGTGTTGATGATAGTTCGGTTTCCTGTCATAATATGCTTTTCCGGGTTTTCTACCGAGCTGAGCACGATGTTGGCATTTGCCTGATCGAGAATATCATCGTTCCTGTCTTTTGGATTTCTGGTACTAACCGGTAAAAACACGTTTCCATTGAACCAAATGGCCATAACAGAAGCATAGGTTTCTATGGTATCCTCTGTAAGAACGGCGATTGGTTCTTTCCCCCTGGTGAAATTGGTAATGACTGACTGAATTCCAGCCACGTATCCCCCCAGTTCTTTGTACGAGTATGATTTTTCTTTGATGAAGAATGCTGTTTTTTCAGCATGCTTCATTATTGATTCATGTATATTATCAAGAAAAATCATACTAGTGTATTCTTTTGTTCCTGTTCAAAAATTTTCTGATAATTCCGTAAAGGTATTCTCCCCTGGTTGCCACGGAAAGCTTTTGTTTACTTCCATCTGCCGCTATTCTTTGCACGTGAAAGGGAATTTCATCTTCTTTTAATCCTGAAGTGCCAAAGGTAATATCGATTTCATTTTTTATCATCCTGAAAAATTCCTTTTTTACGCCAAGATCAGAAAAAGGAAAAGCAAAGGCCTTGATTTTCTGCTCAGTGAAGTGATTAAATATTTTTAAGCCTTCCCTGAAATCGGCCATTTGTTCTTCCGTGGATAATTTGCTGTAATCGGGATGAGCGGCACCATGAGAACCAATTTGCACATGAGCAGGAGGAAGTTCCTTTAGTTCCTCCAAGGTAAGGTATGGTGGATTAAGATCAAAATACCTGCTGAAGTTCACATCCAATATACCGGCCAATTCATTCAATGTTATTTCGTCAAATTGTTGTCTGCCTATGTAGTGTTTTATACTTTTCTTGTTGACTGTACCCGTGATTTTACTTAATTCTTTTAACACGGGTAATTCCGGGGTTTCTCTGAGCTTGTCAATGAGGATGCTGTTTTTTAACTTGTTCAGGAATGTTGTATTTTCTGTAAAGCGATAATTAACAAAAAGTGTTGCCTGTAAGTTGTACTTTTCAAGAATTGGCAATGCATAGCTTTTAAATTCTTTTAACCCATCATCAAAAGTCAGGTGGAACAAGGTGTTTTTGGGTTTAAGCCTGCCTGTAATTACTTGATAAACCTCTTCCAGCGTTGCAGGTTGAAAGTATTGAACGAGGAATTTGATGTCTTTCTCGAAATTTTCGGGTGAATTCACGTGATAAAGATGCTTAAGATGGGGGAGAGGAACATTAGACACTGCATGATACAGGGGAATCAGTACCTTGCTCCCGTGAAGAACCTGCATGAGTTTTAAAGGAAATATTTTGCCAGGTGGTCCAAAAAAATTATGAATTGTATCACTCTTCATTTGGCTACTTGATTTTGTGGAAAAAATTAAGAGGAAATGGCAACCGGTTTTGATGATACTCGTGAAAATAAACTGGTTTGGCCCCGAATCCTGAAAAAAATCTGGCCAGGCCAGGAATCGAGGAACCCTCGAAATCAAGAATTTCCTGGTTTCCCGCGTTTTGTTTGATGATCGTGTCGATAAGTAAGGCCATGGCCCCCGAGTTTTTCCCGGTATTATTTGAAACCGATATAAGGTAAATCATTCGTTTGTTTAATCGCGGGAGGAATACGCCCCCCAGGGGAGACTTATTTTTATCATAGGCCATATATATATTACCTGATTTGTTTTGCATGGTTTCGTGCATCAGGTTCTCCATGATTTGATAGTGAATGGGCTGAAGATTTGCAACCGGGTTGTTTCTCTTTAAATGGAGTAAAGTATTGTAATCCTGAACCTCCTTAATAAAAATCTGGTTTTTTATTGCTTTTTTAATATTTCGTTTTATGTTTTCAGAATAATCACTCTTGAGAAGACTATAATCAGCTTTCAAATGCAGCAGGTAATTCACTCTTTTTTTAAATTGAAATTCGCCTTTTGGTACCGGGTTGTTTTCATTCAGGGCAATTTTAATCAATTTGTATTTTCGGGGAATGGAATCAAGAAACCTGGCTATCATTTCGGGTTGACAAATTCCCTGGCTGGTAAAAACTCCCAGTTGTTGAGTATAAGGTGGTTGTATAAGATAGGAGATACCTGCTTTTTTCTTCCGGGGAAGAGGCAATACATGATTGTAATTGTCTGATATCAAGCCATGCCAGTGCGGCGATACGATATCGAGGTACCAGGAAAGCCCATAAAGGGGATTCAGGGAATTTGATAATATACATCTATCCCATTTTTCGCGGTCAATATCTTTATGTTCAATATATTGAATCATGCCTTTGCTTGATGTATAAGATCTTCGTACCATTTTTTCCACGTGGTACCTGCCGGATCGTTATGGTATAATTCATTATGAATGATAGAAATAAACTGTCCACCGACCTTCTTAACCATTTTGATAATGTTGGAAATTTCCATGAAAGCATCCTGGGGATTTTCATAAGTGTTGTTAATGGTTGCATCCATTACCTGGAAAGGGTGAATTATTAAATTGGTTTCCTTGTCTTCTGGAAGATCAAAAAAATGAAAAGGATGACTTGTTCCAGCCCTGAATCCCATTACTCCAGAGAATCCCATGGAGTAGTCTTCCCGTATTCCTATGCTGATCAAGCGACGGTAGGTTTCCGGGAATTTCAGAACAAGATAGTGTTGACGATTTATCGAGGCCAATTCTCCTGTGATTTCCTCCAGCAAATGCTTTTCTTTCACTAACCTGTCGAGAGAGTTGTTTGATTTATACGATGGGTGCAGTCCTACAATATACCGGTTCGAAATATCCCTGATGATCGCTTTGAAACGAGGTTTCAGGGGAGAGATATTTTTATCATATTTTCCGAATTTTCCCACCTGGATAAAAAACAGAGGATACAAATCATAATTTTCATGAATATCAAATAGGAAGCTGAAATTATCGAAACGGTCACCTTGCCTGCCTGTCAGTGCGTTCGTGCGATGGACAATTTCCATGAAATTTGCCCTGAAAGCAGATTTAAAGTAAGCTCCCAGGGTGCGTGCCACGCCGCGGTGAAGGTAAGCGAATGCACTATCAATGTCGATGGTGGGGATGAAATTGTATCCTGGTTCATTGAAAGTCAGTTTCGGGTAAAAATTCACGAGATATTTCTTGAATGCCTTTATCCACAAGTCTATAAGGGGTTTTTGGTGCAGGCTGTTCCTAATTAAAATACTTTGATTTTCATCGGGACGGCCTGTTTTGTCTGTCTTCTCCCAGTTATACTCCTCGTAACGACTCAACAGGTAAAAAGAAGATGAAAAGATATCGAATGAAAAACCCGTGTTCCTGTCGTCCATGAATTTCAGGTATGGAAGACCATCTTTGGAATAATGGACATCAGGCTCATTTCTCTTGATGTCTTCTTCATAAAGTATACCTTGTGGAATAATGGCAGGTATATCTTTTGTTTCTGTTCCGGAATAATTGAATCGAAACCCCTTTATTTTTTTAAATTCTCTATTATCCAAAACAAAATATGCTTCTAAGCCCATTATCTTGCTAAAGATATGGTTGAAGATAAATCTTTGCCGGCTTGATGTTTTCTCTGCAAAAACGTGTATGGTATCCACTTTCTCCTATCTTTTTCCCCAAAGTTAATAATTTAAAAGAATCATTGCTGAAGTTGTAGATTGTTCTTTATTTTTAAGGGTCTTTTTAAAGGTTTCATACGATGGATAATTTAGCCGTTACAATAAATACGAGGAAGTTTCAGGGAAGTGATATTGTAAAAGTAAAGCAGTTGATAGATAATGTAGTGAAAACATGCTACCCGGAAATTTATCCTTTACCCGTGGTGAGGTATTTTACCGATTATCATAGTGAGGAAAGTATTCTGAAAAATGCTTTTGAAGGCACCATGCTTGTTGCAGAAAAAGAGGGCGAAATTGTAGGTACAGGTTTTATCACGAATGAATATATCGGGGGTATGTACATTCAACCAGAAATGCAGGGTATAGGAATCGGGAAAATCATTCTTAATAAATTATTAAATATTGCCCGCTCGAATAATGTTACCCACCTGGAACTGGATGCCACTTTAAATACCAGGGAATTTTATGAAAAGTTTGGATTTTACCTGGTTGCTGAAGAGACTCAGATGCTGGATGATGGAACAAAGCTGGATTATTACAGGATGGGAATTGATTTGAAGATTTAGTTGCATGTTGGGTATGCAATAGCCACGCGATAGTTATTGATTATTCCCAAAAATTTAGCTCAACTTGGGTGTTGTTCAATGGATTAAGTGGTTGTTTTTTCGCGAGATGTTAATGCCAGGGGAGTTTGAGGGGTTGAATCAACTAAACAAGGCAGGCCATTCCACCCTCTGGTGGAACATTGTTTCAGCCTGCCAGAATGAATTTTTACCTGGTTTCAAAGTTTACAACAAGAGAAAAATGACCAGCACGTAATCCCGGAATATCCTTGTACTTAAGTCTTTCAAAAGCCTGACGGACATAATTCTCAAGTAATCTGTCGTCTGTTTTTACCAGTTGCAAAATAATTTCTTCAGAGGGAAGAATTTTAAATTCCACGTAGGCACTGGATTCAATACAATGTTTGTTTTTTCCAGATACCAGTACCAGTTGCTCCTGAAGAGCTTTTCTGAAGTTTGTAGAGCTTTCGGCAGCTATTTTTTTGGTGCCGAGTACATTTCCGCCATACAAAATCGATGACGAAAAAATCATAGCAGTAAATACTGCAAATAACATTTTAGTTTTCATTGCACTTAATGTTTAAAGGTTATAAAAAAAACGGTTCCTAAATACAAGTGCAAAGTAAATTTATCTTTCTTTTATAGTGTTTAAAGATATTTTAAGTCTTTTTGAAGTTTGGCAGAAGGATAACTTCCAAATGTAAATTTCTTTTTAAGAAAAGTACAGGATTAGTGGTAAGGTTAAAAATGTGATTAATGTCTTTTTTAGCAATAAGTAAAGTGATAGGGTGGGAGTATTGATTAGGTCATGCGATGGTCATGTAATCTCCATGTGTCTCCACCTGGAAGCCGGGAGTCATACAATGGTTATTCATGGCTATTAGACTTGAAAGCGTTATTGCAACGGCTGTTGTGTAAGCAATAATTGAAAATTCGATGATCATTTAATGAACAAGAATATAAAACACCGGGGTGAGGTTTAATAGCCCCTGGGATGTATGTCGAATAAAGAGACACCATCCCGGGGTTCATTAAAAATAGTTTCGTAACAACTGATATCCTAAAACAAAATCTTCTTTTCTTATCAGCAGGTCTTTTGCTCGGGTACCTGTTAGTCTTCTGAATAGAATGAAAGCAATCACCAGCATTGTAAAAAAAGAAACAGAGGTGGTAATTCCGGCCCCGGCATATCCATACCTGGGAATAAGAATGAACCCAACACCTATTGTTAATATTAATCCAGCGATGTTTACTACCGAGTTAAGATGGTGTTTTCCTACTGCCAGAAAGTAATTCGTGAGCATGATAGTCAGCGAATTTGAAATAATACTAATGCTTAGATACGCAATTATTTTCGGTACAACTCTAAACTCATTCCCGAGTACAGATGAAAAGATAGAAGATGGAATGCATAGTAAAAGTATAACCAATAAAATGGTGATCATGAAGGATGCCCGGGCAAATTGCAAAGTAATTCTTATCGCGTAGGGTTTGTCATTGGTGTTAGACACCCTCGAGAAATGAACCAGCGCGAGGCTCCTGCAAATTAACCAGAGTGCTTCAGCAAACTGAATTCCAACGGAATAAACACCCAGCACGCTTCTCTGAAAGTAACCATCGATGATGTAATAGGTTACACGGTAGTTAAGTAATTGTAGAAGATTAGCCAACTGGATTAAAAAACCATATGAAACAAGCTTCTTCAGGTGTAATTTTATTTCACGGAAACGGGGTTTTGGTAAATGATCCCCGAAAAAAATGAAGCTAAGCACGGTACAGGTCAGGTATGATATATACAAACCTACAATATAGACCTCGATTTCACGACGAAAAAATAAGAAAAAGCCAGTTATTATTGTAGCAAATAGAAGGAATACCTGTAAAAAGTTAATGATGTTGACCTTGCCTATCCTTTCTTTCGAGATAAGAACATTCAGGTTTACTTTCGAGAAAGATAAAACAAATGAAAGCAGGATGATGTGGAGACTGTATGTTTTGCCGGTTGAGAAAACATTGAAAAATTGCATGACAACGAGAAAAATAACTAGAATCGCGAATACCCACAGGTATGAAAATGTGAGTAATGAATGATAATTGTAACGTGGAATCAGGTATACCAGGTTCCCGCCTCCAACTATGGAATTGAGATTCATGAGTATGGTTATGCCCAGAACAATCAGACTGATCGTGCCTAAATCTTCCGCTCCCAGGTACCTGGCATTCAACACCACTATAAAGAAAGACATGAGAGTGGTCATTACCCTGGTTGAAATCGTGCTGAGGATTTTTTTAAACATGGGTTATGCAGGTGACATTTGAAGAATATTTCTTATTTTTTCTGGTGTATATGCCTTCGCGGCAGTTTTTGCTTCGGTTTTAAGTGTATTCAATATCACATTCGTTTTTCTGAGTTCCATTATTACCTGATCGAGTTCTTTGTAATTGTCGTAATGGATGATTCCTTTCTCCAGGCTGCTATCCACTTGATAATCCGCCGGAAGAAGAGCTGGTTTGCCCGCGTAAATCATATTGAATATTACACCGGTTTCTTTGGTAATACCATACGTTTCATCTTTTAGGTGAACATACAGGTTGCCCAGTAAAATGTCGGCCATAGCCAGGTGTTTATCGTATAAACCAGAATTAATGTATTGCTGGTAATAAAGTATTTCGACTCCTTTTTCATTCAGTTCCTTTATCCAGTATATAATCTCTTTTTCTTGTTTTCTTTCCATATTAACAAATCTGCCCAACAAGTCAAAAATTACATGTTTCCTGTAAAACTCCTGATTATCCTGAATCATCCGAATTAGAGAATGGTAGTCTCTTTTTCTCGTGTTCATAAGCCCTGGTATACATACACGGAGTTTTTTGTTTCTGGCAGAAAGATCTGTTATTTCCGGATCGTGCACCCTGTATGGTATTACATGTATTTTCCTGGGAGGATAAAATTCTGAAAGTTGTTCTTTTAATTTTTCAGTTAACACGATTAGCCGGCCACCTGAATTTAGGATCCTGGTTAAAATTTTTTTACGATATAACGGGAAAAGAAACGCTCTTTTCAGCAATATCAGGAATGACCTGATTTGTAGAGGGTTTAATTGAAAAGCTTCTTTTAGAAATGTAAACCATCCCTTCTTTGTCCAGTTATTGATATTATGAATGAACAGGTAACTCCGGTCAGGGTGCGACAATTTAAGAAATGCACTTAGCTTGCTCTCGAGGGTAGTGATAAATTGTATATCGGGATTGTAGGTGTTAATTCTTTGAATGAAATCGGTAATGCTTTCATTCCTTTGACGGCATGAGATGGTTACATTTTCACGCTTTTCAAGATATTGAATTTTTTCTTTTAATTGTTGGTTGATAAATATTTCAACCTGATTGTTCTTGTCGTTAGCGAATATTTGCACGAGAGTATCTACCAGCGTGTAATGACTGTTCATTAATTCAATTATCCCAATTCGCATATCGACTTTTTTAATCGAGGGTAAATATAGGAAATCTCATTAACTCGCGAATCACAAATTGACCCTTTTTAGCGAATGGTTCATGAGAGTGACATTTACTTTAACCGTTTTTATCGTCAAACAGAAGCCTCCCTTTACTCGATTGCCTGAAGTTTTGTAGTGTCGGTACTTGTAACAACACCCCTGTTTACATTGATACTATTGTAAGTAATGTTATTATAAGGATCTGCGCCATCAATTAGTACCTCGTACTGTCCTGGAAACAGTCCGATAATAACAAAATAGCCATCATTTTCCGGAATGGCTCCTGTAGTATCCTGATCAATAATGGCATATACTCTGGCATTGGCGTCTGTAGGTAAAACATATCCATCAATTGCCCCTGTAGTTGCCAGAGAGAAAACCTTAATAGTGGGTTTCAATATGTATTTTCCTGAACCTGTTTCAACAATTGATCGTGCTGCATCGAAATCAAACCATAAGTTGTATGTCTCTCCTTCAATAAAATTCGCGTTTACATTTAACTTGAGTCCCGATTGTTGACCTGATGGCGTGGTAAGTGGAAAAGTTTCCCCGTTTACTACTATGGTGTTCTCATTTCCCAGAACAAGTCTGATTTGTGATACAGTTCCCCCGCCATATTCTATGATTCCCAGTAATGTGTCCCGCCCGTTATTTAATTCGAGAAGATTAAAAATGCCAGTTTCATTAATATCCAGGCTGTCCCACCCGGGCTCCTCTTCATCTGCCTTGTTTATCATAATATTTTGGATATCAATGTTTATGGCATCATATGCCACCGGGGCGTCTGTCAGGTAAAATCTCACCTTTGCTGGTCCGGGATCAATATCTTCACAGGATACGAAGAAAAGAGAAATAAAAAAAGTAAGCAAAAAGATATATAGTAATTGTTTCATGGTTTTACATTTTAATAATTTAGAATATTCTGATGTTTATTAACCCGATTAAATCATGATTTTTCGTTATGAGAATGAAGCAGGTTTAAACTTCTTTGATAATTTGAGGAGCCAAAATCATACCATTATTTAAATCTCACTATCGTTATTCCGGGACCACCGCGATCAGCATGCTCATCTTTAAAATTTTTAACGCTTTCAACTGTTTGGAGGTAATCCCTGATAATTTCGCGTAGTACCCCGGTTCCTTTTCCATGTAGAATCCGAACCTCTGAAGTATTTAGCATAATGGCTTCATCGATGTACCTGGAAAGGATATCGAGCGCTTCTTCTGCTCTTTTTCCCCTCAAATCTATTTCGGTTTTGAACGTGAGGCGTTTCCCGGCAATATTAAAAGCGGGTTTATTCCACCGGTTTTCCTGCATACCCTCTTCATATTTTTCATCCCCGAGTTTTGTTAATTTCCTTTCATTTACAGTGGTAATCATGTTCCCGAATGCTACCATTATACTTTTCCCGTTTACATCGAGTACTTCTCCAACGGCATCCTGGTTGAACAATTTCACCTTGTCGCCTACTTCCATCTGCCGGCTGCTTTTCTTTTTTTCCGGCGGGCTTACTTCTTTCTTTTTAAATAATTCCGGATTGTTTTGTTTGATTTTCTTTAATTCACTGGATAAACTCCTATATTCAATGCTTTCAGACTGTAGAGCCGTATTTCCAAATTCTTCCAGTTCTTTTCTTAGTTTTTTTGTTTTTTCTTTCTCGGCCTGGGCCTCCCTGATTTCACGAATCGTGTTTTCAATTTTTTTATTGACACCTGCCAGGAGTTCTTTTGCTTCTTCCCGTGCCTTTGATATGATTTCCTTCCTGGATTGTTTTGATTCTTCTAAATTGCCGGTATATTTATCGATAAGTTCTTCGAGTTTTTTTTCTGATTTCCGGATTTTGTGTCTTTTCTCTTCCCAATATCTTTTGTCTCTTAAAACTTCCCGGAGATGCTTGTCGAAATTAACCTGTTCCTCGCCAACTTTAGACCTGGCCATTTCAAGGATTTCTTCAGGAATACCCGTACGGTGGGCAATCTCGAAAGCAAATGAACTACCAGGGCTTCCTATCTTTAACTGGAACAACGGTTCCATTTTGTTGGTATCAAAAAGCATTGCCCCATTAATGATGCCGGGAGTTTCAGAGGCAAATAATTTCAAATTCGTGTAGTGGGTTGTTATTACACCGGTGGCTTCCATTTGGTTCAGTTTGTCGAGAACCGATTCAGCAATTGCCCCACCCATCATGGGTTCTGTACCGGTGCCAAATTCATCGATCAGTATCATGGAGCCTTTACCGGCGTGTTTCAGGAACATTTTCATGTTAATAAGATGGGAGCTATAAGTACTCAGGTCATTTTCCAGTGATTGTTCATCGCCAATATCGATAAAGATGCCACTGAAAATTCCGAATTTCGAACCATCAGAAACAGGTACCAACATTCCACATTGAAACATGTATTGCAATAAACCCACTGTTTGCAGGCATACAGATTTTCCACCTGCATTCGGACCTGAAATTACAAGTATCCTGTTTTCTTCATCCAGGGAAATCGATAGTGGAACCACTTCCCGGTTCTCCTTTTTAAAATTTAGGTAAAGAAGTGGGTGCCTGGCACTATACCATTCGATTATCGGGTTTTGGACTAGCTCGGGGAGGATGGCTCCAATTTCCGTGGCAAACCGGGCTTTGGCCATCAGGAAATCAACTTGTCCCATGAACGCGTAGGCATAATGTAACTCATTCAGGTAAGGCCGCAGGAAATCAGCAAACTGTGTCAAAATTTTGATGATTTCTCTTTTTTCCCGGTTTTCCGCCTCGCGAATTTGGTTATTGAGTTCAACTGCCTCCGCTGGTTCAATAAATACCGTCTTGCCAGATGCCGATTCATCATGAATATAGCCACTTATCCGCCTCTTGTCCGAGGCGTTTACCGGGATAACCATTCTTCCATCCCTGATGGTGATCTCTGCTTCCTTGTCAATCCAACCAGACTGCCTTGCATTCTTGAAAACCGCGGCGACCCTTTTGGATATTTCAGATTGTTTTTGTTTTATTTCACGACGAACCTGCAGTAATTCCGGGGAAGCATTATCCTTGATCCTCCCCTGTGATGTCATGATACTGTCTGTCCGGTCGTGGATAGCCGGGAAAGATTTAACCCCTGATGCCAGCTTTTTTAAACCGGGATATAATTCATCATCAAGTTTTTTTATAAAATTCAGTATTGATTTTATGGTCTCGAGGGATTTCTTCAGTGAAAAAAGCTCACCCGTTTCGGGATAGGTGTTAACAATTCTTAGTTTTTTCAGAACCGGTGTCACGTTCAGGTAATTGTCCATCGGAAAATCCTGTTCGATTTGGATCAATTGCCGAAACTCATCGGTTAGTTTGAGCGCATGGTGCAGGGAATCCGGGTTGGTGAGAAATGTCATCGCGTTTACCTGATCTTTCCCGAGCGAACATAAACATTTCCTGGATACAAGTTCCCTGATTTTTTCAAAACCCGTCTTTATCTCGAAATTTGAAGGATATATCATTATTTTAAATTCATCATCTTTTAATTTTCAAAATTAACACGAATAAAACGAATAGTAAAGAATTCTGCACGAATTATAATATAGCACCAGTAACTGCTCAATTCCATTTCAGTATTTAATATTTAGCTTCTATTTTAGAATGATTTTAAAGCAAGCGATAATGTACACTAAATCACGCAAGCACAAACGGTTTTGTTGTATGTTCACAAGAACGTGGATTGTTGTCTTATCTCTGCAGTTATTCACGGGTACTGGTTGTGAAAAAGAACCTGCTGACGTTGACTTTTCAGAGAGACAGGTATTTGTTCAGTATGACTGGTCCGATGGTTTTACCAACGATGCCGTTCTTTGCATTCATGAAGGAGATGATGATGCCATTTGGTTCGGGACGGGCGGGGATGGACTTTACCGTTACAAGGATTATCGTTTTAAACATTATACAACGGCGAATGGTTTGGCCGACAATTACGTGGAGGCTGTTTTTCAATTGGAAAACGGGGAGTTGTGGATAGGTACAGCGGGTGGTTTATCGGTAATGGATGGTTCTGATTTTACTAACTATTATACCAGTGATCCCGAGATACAAATATCAGATATCTTGCAGGATAAAGACGGCAATACCTGGATGGCCACCCAGGGTTATGGATGTTTGATTTATAATGGAGAAAAAGTAGAACAATATTTTGATGAAGAATGTGCAAATTGCAATTTCGTGAATGACCTGTATTTAGATGATAATAGTATACTCTGGTGGGGAACACGGGAAAGCATCGAAAATTACGATGGGAAATACATTTATTCTTATAGTGAAGCCAATGGGCAACCCATCAAGAGTGTTCATTCTGTTTATCAGGATGCCTGGGGCGATATTTGGTTTGGCACCAGTGATTTTGAAAGAGAAAGAATGATTGTTTTCTCGGGAAATAAATTCATTGAAAAAGATTTGTTTAATGGGTTAATTCCTGTTGTTTATGCCATTGCTGAGGATGGCATGCACAATTTATGGTTTGGGACCATTGGTTGCGGGGTTATTTGTTACGATGGAGCCATCATGGAAAGCTTTCAAAACAGCAAAGGATTTAAACCTAAGTCCGTGATGTCTCTTTGCTATGATTCAAAAGGCAATTTGTGGATGGGTACTTTTGAAGATGGTGTTATTAAATACATTCCCTGATGAGAATATGTATATATATATCAATTTTTTACTATTTAAATTGTCTTTTGGCAATCAGTCAGGATATGAACTTTTATCAACCTTCGTCCAATCCCTTGCTGGATGAAAGCAGGGTAGACAGGCCGGTAACCTTGCATAAGGGGCAAATAGAGGTAAATAGTTCATACGGTCTTACTGTCTTTGGAAATAAATATGATGGATCCGGGATAAAAACTGATTTGCAGGAAAAAGGGCTTGCAACAATTAAACACGAGGGTGGGTTTGATATTAGGTATGGTGTTTTTGAGTTTTTGGAATTGGGATTTCAGAGCGGTTATATATCCAAAACTGAAAGGAGCCGTGAAAAATATTATTTTAGTTATAACGAGTATATGAATGTCCAGAGCCTCAGTCATGAAAAGGGATTTTCTGATGTGCTCTTTTCAACAGCTGTTCGGTATCCCGTGAAAACCAGTAATTTTTCGATGGCAGTCCGGGGAGGAATTATGCTTCCCGTTGGCACGAAAGGTGAATTGGCCCCGGAGCATACCATGAGCCATTTCCCGGAATTGGCCTATTACGAGCTCAAAATGAAAACAAATGAAAAGGCATCTCATGGTATAAAACAATACCTTTTTGGGGGAATCATGAAAATAAAATTGAATAAAACAGCTATTACAGCCGGTAGCAGTTTGATTACATCAAATAAAACAGGGATAGCTGAACGATATATTTACAGGAATAATAATCTGAATTTTGAATATGAGAAGATTAATTATGATTACCAGTTACCTGATGTTTTTGTCTCGGATGTAATGGTAGATTATCAGGCTTTTTCATGGTTTGCCGTATTTGGAGGTTATCATTATTACAGTTCTTCATCAGGGTGGGATGGAAAAACAGGGATCAGGATAGCAGAACCTACTAAAATGCTACACGAGGTATCATTAGGTTGTGAAATTCAGGCAACCAGCAATGTCAGAATATTCGAAACAATCAATTATTCATTAGGGGGAAGGAATACATTGGCTCCTTTTTCAATTTATTCCGGAATCAGCATGGTTTTATTTCCATAATAAGAAAAAATTGTACCATGAGAGTATTATTATCTAGTATTTTTTTCTTCCTGTTCATTTGTGAATCCCTTCTGTCGCAAACAGAGCGGTTCGTTATGCCTTCCGATAAGAAGCAATTAACAGTTGTAACAGAACCGCCTACCCTGTACAAGGGATTTTTGAAAACCGGTCTTTCTTATTCTCATGGCTTTCTTTATGATTATTTTAATGATGATGGGAAGAAAGAAAAATCGCTTGGAAGTTTATCTGCTCAATCCTGGTTCTTTTTATTGTCAGCGCAATATGGGATTTCTGACAGATTAGAGGTTAATGTTAACATTCCTTATTTACGCAGTACTACTAATATGAGTCTTGATATGGAATTTCCTCTTTTTGATTCAACTGCAACTCGAATATGGAGCAATAAAACCTCTGGAATTAGCGATATTTATTTTGGTTTCAGATACCAGTTAATCGCCGGGGATATTGTAAAACCCTATCTGACTTTAGCAATGACTGCTACAATGCCAACTGCAGAAAAAAATCCAACCAATATCATTGATGAAAATAATTACGACGGGGCGCCGGGAACTGGTGAGCCCAAGTTGGCTGTTGACTTGAATTTCAAAAAAATATTCTATCCCTTTGCCTTTGTTTCAACATTGTCGTATACACGTTATTTTGGTGGTGAAAAAGTTTTAGAACCGTTTCAAGAACCTTCTGCATTTAATTCAGGTAATTTATGGTTGGGATATGGTGGGTTGAGTTTTCATTTGAATGACTGGATTGTTTTTACCAACGAATTTATATATTCTCATAAAGGTGAATTGGAAATTGAAGGTGAAGGAGATGGGATCAAATACATGAATTTTACATATCACCCCTACCTTTATTTTCAAATTAACCATTTGCGCGTGGTGCAATCTGTAGAAATTCCACTCTGGGGTAGGTATACATCAGCAGATCCTGGTTATATTTTTATGGTACAATACATTTTTTAGATGAAAACTGAGCCTTTACATCTGATACTATTTTTTGTTCTTTCTGTCCTGCACGCGTGTACAACTCCATCCATTCAGGTCTCCAGGGAGCAACAACTGGGTGATTATCACTATAACCAACATGAATACAGTAAGGCCATAGAGCATTACAAAAAAAGCTATATTGCTTCAAAAAGCCTTGGTAATTACCGGAACCTGATCAATGAAGCTGGTATGGCAAGAAAAATCGCGGATGCCTATAATAATTCCGGCTACTTTTCGGAGGCCATTGGATACCTCGAACAAGCCTATTTAATCGATTCATTGGTGAACCACGAGGAGGGGATGTTCCTTGATTTGATAAAAACAGGAGAGACTTATCTATTCAAGGGTGAAATTAAAAAAGGGATCGCGGCCTTTGAAAAATTGCTCGATCCAGCGAGTGGCTTTAATAGTGGTGTAAAGGAAGGTAAAAAAGAGCTTCTCGCCGGAATACATTTAAACCTTGCCAGCGCTAAACTTGTTTTGGGGAAATACAGTGAGGCAAATAGCCATTGTTTACAGGCAGCAAATATTTATCGAAGTACCGGTAACAAGGAGAAACTGGCTGAATCCCTATATATTATGGGAACTATTTCCATTGACAGGGGCGATCTTCGCGAAGGCATTTCTTATCTTGAAGAATCAGCCGGCTTTTCGAGGGAACTAAATTTATCGTTTGCCAAACAATACATGGTGCTGGGCGATGGTTATGCTAACCTGGGTAAGCCCCAGGATGCTTTAAAGTTCAAAAAACTGGCACTTGAGCAGGCATTAAAGAGTAACATTAAACCACAGATAATGGCCATGTATATTTCCCTCGGGGATATCTATCAAACGATTGGAAATGAACAAGCCGCACTGGAGAATTATTCCCTCGCCATGCAGGTTCGCGACGGTATGGAAGTTGCCGGTGCCCAGGATGCAGCGTTATACCAAAGGGAAGGGAATTTCGCGAGCGCACTGTCTTATTATGCAGAAAATGAATCGGATATAGGGAATGGAAATGTCCATCTAAAGATGGCGGGTATACATCTCAATGAAGGAAAATTACATGATGCTGGATCAAATTATAGTCAGGCGTACCAATATTTTTACAAACTGGGCATTGCTGAAGGAATGGCAAAATCGCTCATCGGCTTGGGAAGAATAAAAGCGGGTAAAGGAGACTTCAAAGCTTGTTTGGACAGACTTTACCGTGCTCAATTATTTGCTTTTACACCAGAAACCAAGTGGAACTTGTCATTATATAAAGGGATCGCGTTCGAGGGTCTTGGAAAGACTGATTCTGCTATAACAGCTTATAAAAAGGCCATTGACATTATTGAGGAAGTTAGCAACACCATATCCATTGATGAAATAAAATCGGGTTATATAGAAGACAGGATGGAACCTTATGACAGGCTGGTGCGGATTCTTTCGGAAGAGGGTAAAACAGGGGCATCTTTTCACTATTCCGAAAGGGCACGGGCACGTGCATTTTTAGACATGATCGCGAAAAAAAAGATTGCCGGCAAACCCGGGGCCCCAGGGGAAATTGTTAAAGAAGAGCAGGAATTGAGGGAACGGTTACAAAAATTAAACGCAACGCTATATAGAGATGCTTTTGCCACAGGTGATGATAGTACGCGGGGCACCCGCGAGATAATCATGGAAGAACTGCAGTTGGTCCAGGATAAATATGCTGAAGTTGTAAAGGAAATAAAATTATATGCCCCTGGTTATGCTAACCTGGTTAAACCTGAACCGGTCTATATTTCAAAGGTACAGGAAAATATGGAAACAGGTAAAGCAATGGTTATTTATTGGATTGGAGAAAACCATTCTGGTGCATGGTTATTGGACAGGGAAACCGTGAAGTATTATAAGTTGTCATCAGACGGGGAATCCATAAAAAGTTTGGTTGCTTTATGCCGTTACCATATCGGGGTATTTAATCAGGATTCTGCAATGGCATACCTGAAGGAATTGTCCCGTGCTATTTTATCGCCCCTTGAAGAAGATATGGACAAATACAAGGAACTCGCCATAATCCCCCATGGCCCGTTACATTTTATTCCTTTCCAGGCAATGGTTGCATCAGATGGACAATACATGGTAAAAAAGCATGTTATTAATATCTTACCGTCGGCCAGTGTTTACCTGGCTACGCGTGATGAAGCGCTTACCGGTTCCCCGAAATTGTTAGGTATGGCACTGGGCAACCAATATCTTGGGAGCTTCTCCGGCTTGCCCGCTACTTTACAGGAGGTAAAATCCATTTCAGGTGCATTTGATGGCAGCAAGGTATTGATTGAAGAAAAAAGCACAGAAACTTTTTTCAAGGTAAACGCGGCAAATTACTCATTGCTGCATATTGCTACTCATGGTTATTTTAATGAAGAAAACCCGCTTTACTCTTTCCTGCTTTTCAACCAGACTGATGAAGACGATGGATTGTTGGAGGTGCATGAGATATTCGGACTTGATTTGGAGGCAGAACTGGCCGTTTTGAGCGCCTGCCAGACCGGTTTGGGAAAAATAACCAGGGGCGATGAGATCACCGGCCTCAGCAGGGCATTCATGTATGCTGGAACACCAAGGTTAGTAGTGAGCTTATGGAGCGTTGCCGATGAAAGTACTTCCTTTTTAATGCAACAGTTTTACAAGTACTTGCCAAAGAACAAACCGGCAAAAGCACTGCAAAAAGCACAAGTTAACACCATGGCAAAGTATCCCAATCCCTTTCACTGGGCCCCTTTTGTTTTGATGGGGAATGATTAATTTGATATTCTCATTGCACTTGTTATCCTTAACATTTATTTAACCTTGCCAAGGCAACCTTTTTTGTAAATTGCCCATCTAAATTGTAATTCGTTTTTAATTACGCGATTATATTACGAATAATGTATTTTTGAAGAATTAATTTAAAAACCATGTTATGATCAGAGCGTCATTGTTTACATTGCTTATCCTTGTTTTCTGTAGTTATTACCCGGTAGATTACAGGGAAGTAGTTGGGTATTCACCCATCCTCATGGAAAGGGAGGAACTGGACAACTCCATTAAATTCACCGGGCCAAGGGAACTGGAAGAGCCCGGTAAAATTTATGTTTATGGCGATTACGTCTTTATCAATGATCGCTACAAAGGATTTCATGTTTTCGATAATCAAAACCCGGCTGATCCTGTCAACCTGGGCTTTGTAAAGGTGCCCGGTTCGCTTGATATAGCAGTGAAGGAAGGTGTATTGTATGTAGATAATGCTACCGATCTCGTGGCGATAGATTACAATGATATGCAAAACCCGGTGGTTACCGAGCGGCTTACCAATGTTTTCCCGGAAACCTATCCGCCTGGCTATACCTGGATGCCTTCGCAATTTGCCGAAAGTAACCGGCCCGTGAATACTGTAATCATTGGATGGATTAAAACCGAATAGACATGAAAAGATTTTATAATAATACCCGGGGAAAACAATTTTTACAGCTTGCAGGAGTAGTAGTTGTGATATCTGTATGGATTGCTGCCTGCGAGAGCGCCAGTGATGGTGCCAGTCCAATGGGTAAAGGAGGCTCCATGGCGCGCTTTACCATCTATGGAGAAAGATTATACACGGTAGATAATGCCGCGTTGTATGTTTTCGATGTATCCAATACCAAAAATCCGGTGAATGTTACATCCATGGTCGCGGGTTTCGAGATAGAAACCATATTTGCTCTCAACGAAATGTTGTTCCTGGGTTCCCGAAACGGGATGTATATTTATGATTTATCAAGCCCGGACGATCCCTCCTTGCTATCGGAATACTGGCATGTTTATAGTTGCGACCCCGTGGTGAGCGATGGCGATTACGCGTATGTTACCCTTCGCTCGGAAAACAACACCTGTGGTCAGGATCGAAATGAATTGCATGTAATCGATATTTCTGATCCAACCCAACCAAGGGAGGTGCAGGTTTATGACATGGAAAATCCGAAAGGACTGGGGATTGATGGAAATATGCTTTTTGTTTGTGATGAGGGATTGAAGGTTTTCGATGTCACACGAAAAAATGATATCAGGCTTATCAGCTATTTTGATAATATTGACGCGTATGATGTAATCCCGCTCAATAATGTTTTACTGGTTATTGGTAATGATGGTCTTTTTCAATACAAGTACCAGAATAATTCAATTCAACTTATCAGTAATTTATTTCCCTGATGAATTACCGGAAAAATCTTTATATTTGAATACCAAAGCAAAACAATGAAAAGTATTACACTTATATGCCTTGCATACCTGTTACTGCCCGGGATATCATTATTTTCCCAGGAAGATAAGCAACCAACAATTTCCATTGGATACCACCCCCAGTACATGATAATTCATGGAATTAAAATGGATTTGGAGATAGCCCTGGGTAAAGGCAATGTTAATAGTTTGGTTTTTGCACCCTCGTTTTATTTAGACGAGGCATCAAAAGAAACAGATTATTATTTCAATACATGGGATAGAAGAAAGTACAACAAAATGACCGGGTTCGGGTTTGATTTGCATCACAGGTACTATATCAATAGAAAAAAGACTACTAATACTTATATATCGTATGGTTTGAGTTTCAGGTATTCTGACGTGACCCTGAAAATGCACGACTGGAACACTTCTGTTTTCGATGGTAATAATGTCTACATGTTCACGCCCGGTGAAATTCATTTTGATGTATTTAAATTTGGAGGAGACCTGCTTATTGGTTACCAGTACTTATTTGTAGAATCGATGACCCTTGGAATTTATCTTGGTGCGGCCACGCGTTACGGGCTAATTGATGATAGCCGGGATGGAACCATTAACTTTAATGACGGGATTCTCGATATTGGTTACACGGGTGTTTTACCTCTCGGCGGAATAAGCGTTGGCATGAAGATTCAATAAATCGGGCATTCATTTTGCATTGGGATGTATTAATAATTCCCGAAGGTGTCAAAGAATTTGTATTGACTCGGTTCATATTACGAAATCATTATCACGCGATCACGCGATCACGTCTCATCGCTTCATCGCCCTATCGCTCTATCATTTTTATAATGCCTGCCCGGCATGAGGTCAAAATAAACAATCCAATTTTTAATTGGATACCATTGATTACGAAATATTTTTTTTTAAGTTTGTATTAGCTTGTAAAGCCTGCATCGGGACATGGTAAACAATAAAAATATTTCCGGCATTCTTCTTTGGATCACGCTTTTTAGTATAGCGATGGCTTACCTCGAGAGTTCCGTGGTTGTCTACCTGCGTGCCATTATGTATCCCGGAGGGTTTGATTTTCCTCTTGTTCCAATTGAGCCCAGGTTGGCTGTTACAGAATTATTTCGTGAAGCTGCTACAATTATTATGTTACTGGGAGCCGGTATTCTTGCCGGTCGTACAAAAGCTGAAAAATTTGGATGGTTCATTTATTGCTTTGGCGTCTGGGATATATTTTATTACCTGTTTTTGAAGGCGCTTTTAAACTGGCCGGACTCATTGTTTACATGGGACATTCTTTTCCTGATCCCTGTAACGTGGGTGGGTCCCGTAATTTCCCCGGTTATTGTTGCCTTTACAATGGTTGTTTTCGGTTTGCTTATACATCGTTTTACCAATCAAAACTGGTCAACTTATATTAATTTTCGCGAGTGGACTATGTTGATTTCAGGTTCGCTTGTATTAATTCTTGCCTTTATCTGGGAGTATTCAGGTTTTATTCTTAAACATTATTCTCTTCGCGATATTTGGTCATTGCCCTCCGCGGAACCACTATACGATTTATCTATACAATATATTCCTGAGAGGTTTAACTGGCCCTTGTTCTGGTTTGGCGAGGGATTGATCTTGATGGGTATCGCGTTGTTTTATTGGAGAAACAATAATTTGAATAAAACCTGAGTTGAGCGTTACGTGCGAAGTGAAGCAGCGCTTTACTTCTCGCTAATCCTTACATGGAAAATGTTGCTTTACATCGAATAAGTGAGGTGAAATGCTTACTTTTTCTTCATCGATTGATCGTAATCGCTCAATTTGGATAAAATGCTATGACAACAAATAACACCCGATCACTACTAATCCTTCATTTCCAGCAATTTCAACATGAAAGCATATTCAAGAGCGGTTTCCCTGTATTGTTCAAAACGTCCGGAAGATCCGCTGTGACCTGCTTCCATGTTGGTATGCAGGAGCAGCGGGTTGTTATCGGTTTTCATGTCGCGAAGTTTAGCCACCCACTTGGTGGGTTCCCAGTATTGTACCTGGCTGTCGTGCAACCCACTGGTCACTATCATGGCGGGGTAATCTTTTTCCCCGATATTGTCGTATGGAGAATAAGAGAGCATGTACTCGTAATATTCTTTGTTTTTGGGATTACCCCACTCATCAAATTCGCCGGTGGTTAACGGGAGGGTTTCATCTAACATTGTTGTTACAACATCAACAAAGGGAACCCCGGCCACGATACCTTTAAAAAGATCGGGTCGCATGTTTACAACTGCACCCATGAGCAGTCCACCCGCGCTTCGTCCCATCGCGAAGAGTTTGTCCGGCGCGGTATAGTTGTTTTTAACCAGGTGTTCAGCACAAACAATAAAATCAGAAAAAGTATTTCTCTTTTTCAATAGTTTGCCCTCCTCGTACCAGTATCTTCCCATTTCTTCTCCACCCCTGATATGAGCAATGGCATATGTAAATCCCCTGTCGAGCAGGCTTAGTCTCACGCTGCTGAAATCCGGTTCTACACTTGAGCCATACGAGCCATAAGCATATAATAACAGGGGATGACGGCCATTTTTTTCGAATCCTTTTCGATATACCAATGAAATGGGTACTTTTGTTCCATCACCGGCTATCGCGAAAAGTCTTTCAGCCATGTAATTGTCAGGATCGAAATCACCAACTACTTCCTGCTGCTTTAAAAGCGCTTTTTCCCGGGTATCCATGTTGTAATCAAAGTAAGAGGTTGGGGTGGTTAGAGAAGAATATCCAAATCGCAGGGTAACCGTGTCAAACTGCATGTTTACACCTATCCACGCGGTATATGTGTCTTCGCCGAAATCAATGAAATGCTCCTTGTTATCATTTTTCCGGTCAATAATTCTCAGGTAAGTAAGCCCGTTTATTCGTTCATCCAGCACCAGGTAATCATCAAAAATTTCGAAAGATTCGAATAAAACTGTATCGCGGTGAGGTATGAGTTCTTTCCAGTTTTCCTTTGAAGGACTGGATACGGGAGCTTCCATAAGCCTGAAATTTTTTGCTTTCAGGTTGGTTCTGATGAAAAACTTATCCTTGTAATGTACGACCGAGTACTCGTGATTCTTCTCCCTGGGCTGAATAACGCTAAATTCGCCATCAGGATTATCCGCGGGTAAAAATCTGAATTCATTGGATAAGGTAGATACGGATGCAATCATGATATACTGCTTCGATTTTCCCTTGTAAACAAAACAATTGAAGGTTTCATCCTTCTCATGATATATTTCTTTATCAGTAGATGGTTCTGTTCCGAGTATATGCCTGAAAATTTTGTAAGCTCTCAGTGTTTGTTCATCCTTCCGGGTATAAAAAACGGTTTTGTTATCCCTGGCCCATGCAACAGTACCTGTTGTAGTTTGAAGGGGTGTGTCGAATATCTTTCCTGTTTCCAGGTTTTTGAAATAAATAATGTACTTGCGGCGACCAATGGTATCAATCCCGTATGACATTAACCTGTTATCCGGACTGATATTGATACCAATCACATGACAATATTTTTTTCCCTCTGCCAGCTCATTAACATTCAAAAGAATTTCTTCTTCAGCATTAAGGTTTCCTTTTTTCCGGCAATAAATCGGGTATTCCTTTCCTTTCTCGTACCTCGTGTAATAATAATAGCCATTGTCCGGGTAAGGCACGGATTGATCCTCCTGTTTAATTCTGCCTACTATTTCATTGTAAAGTTCTTCCTGCAATTCTTTCGTGTCTTTCATCACTTCTCTGGTATAGGCATTTTCGGCCTCCAGGTACTTGATTACCCCTGGGTTATCCCTTTCATTCAACCAGTAATAATTATCAATTCTTGTATCCCCGTGGATTGTAAGTTCTTTCGGGTTTTTTTCAACATCTGGAGGATTCATCATATTATTTTTACAATTACAAATTAGTATTAAATTTAGAATCAAAAAGTATGACAAAATCTGAGGTGGAAATTTACTTTTTACCATAATCAATTGGAATAGGGATTTAAGATGCTAATTTAGTCAATATTTTTATATGTGCTAAATTTATACCGGGTTTTAATGGTAGTCAACCATTGTATATAAACTAATGAAGAATTAACTTTGTAGATAAAAATTAGTCTGACGAAATGCATGAAATCATGGCAAGAAATAAACTTCTGAGATCTGATAACAGGGTAATTGCAGGTGTAGTGGCTGGATTAGCGGAATGGCTGGGATGGGATATAGGACTTACCAGGTTGCTCTATCTAATAGTCAGTATAGTTTCTGCCGCGTTCCCCGGTATTCTGGTATATATTATTCTATGGATTATGATGCCAACAAGAAGAAATTATTACGGTTCTTATTAATGTCATGTCAATGAAAAAATAATGATTGATCCATACTGCATGATCTAAATAAAACGACTTTCCCTCTGCAATATTTAATGTGACATGTCACTGGTGTAAAAACCTTTCTACATTTTTGTCTATCCCTTTCCACATATTGGGTTTTCGAGTGTTGATACTTAAATTGTATATCTCCATTAATTATCCTGTTCATAATGCTTTTTAATGTAATTGCTATAGGAATCAATTCTGGCAGGATTATTTCATTTCAAATGATAAATAATATCGCGAATACCAAAAAAAATAATTATGAAGCACAATTTTGAAAAATATGCACGAGATGCCAATATATTTTTAAATGAACTTGCAAAAAAATTGGGTCACCCGGAAGAAAAAGACAGGACCTATATAGTTTTAAGGTCTGTATTGCATACATTACGCGACAGAATAACCATTAGTGAGTCACTGAATCTGATTGCCCAGCTACCCATGTTCATGAAGGCCATTTATGTTGATGACTGGAAATACATGGAAAAACCTGTTAGAATGAACAATGTAGAGGAATTTAACAAGTATGTTGAAAATGAACAGGCAAAATATGGTGAAACAGAATTCAACTGGCAAAAATCAACAACCGAGATTGTTCAAATTACAATTGGTCAATTAAGCAGGTATGTCTCCGAGGGTGAAATAAAAGATATTTTAGCTCAAATGCCCGAGGAGTTAAATGAACTTTTTGTTGAAGCGGTAGGGCATTAAGCAGGATGAAAACACGGGAATTGATGATGGTTTAGGACGATTTGCAATTTTCGCGCAACTGTTTAAATTAAATTTTCATCTTCAAACTGACAGATGAGTCAGGTGAATTTTATATTTAAGAGAGATGAAAATGCTTTTTACGAGTACAATTCTATTTGTTGGTCTTTTCATGACATGTTGTGAAAAATCAACCTCTTATCCTCATTTTGAATTTCATCCCAATAAATTATTGAAGGTATTACTGCAAGAGGGAGACACGCTCTTTAGCTATTTTTATAACGAACAGGATCAGTTGATAGAAAAAAAGTTTTATTACCAAAATCAACAAGGTCATTCAGAATTTTACATGTATAATGAAGTGGGAATGATAAGTGATCGTTTAACACCCTACGAGCATGAAATATTTCAGTATGATGAAAACAACAGGATAAAATCAAAAACCATCATTTACCGGGAAGGTACTGATTCTGAACATCAACGGACAGAATATTTTTATTACAATAAACGAGGTATTATTTATTGCTCAGAAGAATATGTTGGCAATGAGGTTGTTAATGTTCACTTTTACAGGAATGATGAATGGGGACGGATTATAGAAAAAAAATCTTACCTGGATGAAACAAAGAAAAATACTTTGTCAGAATTACGACTGATCTACAACAATACCTTTGCGCCAGTTCGTGATTATGATAGAATTCCTGTTGATTTCAACCAACTACACAATTTATCAATGTATTATCATTATTCCGCGTTAATGTCATCTTTTCCCTTGGAGCATTATTTTGAATACGAGTATGATGATGATGGATACCCGGTCATGAAAAAAGAATATTTCAATCGAAGTACAGATACCCTGATTTACACGTATATTTATGAACCATTGGAGTGATGCATTCGTTCCTTTCGAACAAATACATCAGATTAACAGCTATTTTCCCTTGACAATACACGGGTGATCTAATAACGTCTCTATCAATTATCTGTAAGGGCTACTTTATTTATCCTGGGAAAAAGAAAAATTAAGCTCGTGTCGTTACATGATATTCGTGATGAACTGGAAGAAAATGAACTGGAATCGTGGAAAAAGTTAATCAGGGTGCTTACCCACGAGATAATGAACTCGGTAACTCCTATCAATACCCTGGTGAAAACCATGGTAAATTTTTTTAAATCCGGGAATAATATAATAACGATAAAAGAGATTAATGACGAAATAATTCAGGAAACAGTGGAAGGCCTGGAAATGGTTGAAGAGCGGGGAGAAGGGTTAATTGAGTTCATGAAAAAATACCGGAGCATATCCAAGATTCCTCGTCCAAATCCTGTTTTGTTTCCAGTATCCGAATTGTTTGGAGCCATTAATAAATTGTTCAGTGGAGAATTTGAAGCAATAGGAATTTCCTTTCACTGCCTGGCAGAACCTAAGGATATTAAACTGCTTGCTGATAAAAGATTGATAGAGCAGGTACTGATTAATCTCGTGAAAAACCTCTGAAGCATTGGATGGTATTAACTCTCCTTATATTCAGCTCTTCGCGGATATTGATATGAATAACCGGATCAATTTGCACTTGGAGGATAATGGAAAAGGTATTTCAAATAATAAATGATATTTTTGTACCTTTCTTTTCAACCAAGGAAAGTGGCTCCGGGATCGGACTGAGCTTATTCCGCCAGATCATGCGGTTGCACAAGGGCGAAATACTCGTGAAATCAGGGACGTCGGGAACGGAGTTTATTTTAAAATTTTAAATCTATGAACATATCACAAGTTGATAAAATTGCCGGAATGCTGGCTATAAGGCCTAATCAGGTAGAAAACACCTTAAAATTATTACAAGAAGGTTCAACTATACCCTTCATCAGCAGGTACAGGAAGGAAGCAACGGGTAGTTTGGATGAAACCTTTATTCTGGCCATTAAAGATGAATGGGAAAGACTTACCGAACTGGATAAGCGCCGGGAGGCTATCCTTAAGAGTATAGATGAACAAGGACAACTTACACCCGAATTGAAAGCGCAAATAGAAAAGGCCGGAACACTCACCGCGTTGGAAGATTTATACCTGCCTTACAAGCCTAAAAAGAAAACCAGGGCATCTGTTGCCAGGGCGAGGGGGTTGGAACCACTGGCAAAAATACTGATGAACCAAAAAGAACTTGATATTGAAAAGCGAGCGGCAGAATTTTTGAATGATGAAGTAACATCTGTTGAGGAAGCCCTCCAGGGGGCGAGAGATATTATTGCCGAGTGGGTGAGTGAAAACAAGAGAGCCCGCGATGCTATTCGTCATCTTTTTGCTAATGAGGCGGTTATCGAGTCAAAAGTTGCTAAAGGAAAAGAAGAGGAAGGAAACAAGTATTCCGATTATTTTGAATTTCACGAACCACTCACAAAATGTCCTTCGCACAGGTACCTGGCCATGCGGCGCGGGGAGAACGAGGGTTTCCTGAAGATATCTATTGCACCGCCCGTGGAGAAAGCCATTGAAATCCTGAACGGGATGTTCGTGCAGGGTTATTACGATGTGTCTCAACAGGTTGAATTAGCCGTTGAAGACAGCTACAAGCGATTACTGGAACCTTCTATCGAGAATGAATTTAAGTCAGCCGAAAAAGAAAAAGCCGATGATGAAGCAATACGTGTTTTCGCGGACAACCTGCGCCAGCTTTTACTTGCACCGCCACTCGGACAAAAGAACGTGCTGGCCATTGACCCGGGTTATCGCACGGGATGTAAAGTAGTTTGCCTGGATAAGCAGGGCAACCTGTTACATAATGAAAATATTTACCCGCATTCACCGCGGAATGAGACAAAGCAAGCCTCGAAAAAGATATTATCGCTCGTGAATGCTTATAATATTGAAGCCATTGCTATTGGTAATGGTACTGCCAGTCGTGAAACCGAATTGTTTATCCGGAAAAAAATCAAATTCGACAAGGATATCATGGTATTCGTGGTGAGTGAAAGTGGTGCTTCGGTATATTCCGCGTCGAAAGTTGCCCGTGAAGAGTTTCCCGAGTATGATGTTACCGTGAGAGGTGCTGTTTCTATAGGACGTAGACTAATGGATCCGCTGGCAGAGCTGGTAAAAATCGATCCCAAATCAATAGGCGTTGGACAGTACCAACACGACGTGGACCAGGGCAAGCTGAAAAAAAGCCTCGATCAGGTAGTGGAAAGCAGCGTAAACATGGTGGGCGTGAACGTGAACACCGCCAGCAAACACATTCTGACATACATTTCCGGGCTGGGACCCACGCTTGCACAAAATATAGTGGATTACAGGCGTGAAAACGGAATCTTTAAGTCCAGGAAACAACTAAAAAATGTGCCCAGGATGGGCGACAAGGCATTCGAGCAGTCTGCCGGGTTTTTGAGAATAAACGGTGGGGAAAATCCCCTGGATAATTCGGCAGTTCACCCCGAAAGTTATGGAGTGATAGAAAAAATGGCCGAAGACATGAATGCAACGGTGACTGATCTCCTTAAGAAAAAAGATTTGCGATCGCGCATCGATATAAATAGATATATCACCACTAAAACAGGGCTACCCACACTGAAAGATATTATGACCGAATTGGAAAAACCAGGGCGTGATCCGCGAAGTAAAATCGAGGTTTTTGAATTCTCAAATGAAGTGCACAAAATTGAAGATGTAAAGCCGGGGATGGAATTGCCTGGTATTGTTACAAATATTACCAATTTTGGTGCCTTTGTCGATATTGGGGTGAAACAGGATGGACTCGTTCACGTGTCGAACATGGCCAACCGTTTCGTGAAAGATCCCAATGAAATTGTCAAACTACACCAACACGTGAAGGTAAAAGTGCTGGAGGTAGATGTGGCAAGGAAGAGGATACAGTTGTCGATGAAGGAGTAGCGGGTGGTCATGCAATGGTCATAACCGGAAATCATTAGCCCCGGCGTTATAACCTGTTAATGTGTTTTTCCTGCA
>CAYRRV010000035.1:0-8573 GCA_964426725.1 uncultured Bacteroidales bacterium
CCCAGCAGGATCACGAAGCCCGCGAAAATTCGCGGGCTTTTTAATTTCTACAAGCTGACTTAATGATATATTTCGCGTGGTCCAAAAAACAAATCCCCCCTATGCTCCTGAACTGAAGATCCTTGATACTAAAAAAGCAAATACCCTGATAATTAAAACGAGTGAGTATAAAATACCACTCAGGAGCAATACAATGTGGATACTTGTAAATATTTCAGTCCATGAAGTTTTATAAATAATAATCCCAAGAATATTTAAAATAAAGGCTACACCCAAACAGGTCAACCAGATAATAAGCTCTCTTTTTTTTTGACTACCGGTTATAATTGTATCTTTCATTTTTCTTAACATTTAACATTAAATTCTATATTCATCTGGCCATTTCACGATTTTTTCACCGAGAATTGCATTATAACCCATTAAAGTTGGCACGCTTGAATTATATCCTTCTTCCGCCATACCCTTGATGGGCTTGCCTTCCCTTACAGAATTCACGAAGGCCTCCATTTGCGGGCCGGTTCCGTCCGAATCAATCACCTTGTTCATGATGTAGTTGCCTTTATCTTTATTGGGATCGTCCGGTACCCAACTGGCCCCTCCAAGCGGCACATTATCAAATATCTGATGCTCTAAATGATTCAGGAGTTGGATAATCCCAGGGGCTGGTGGCGGATTTTCAATGTAAAATTTTCCTGATTCAAGTTCCATTGTTCCTTCCGAGCATAAAACCTGCTCTTCCAACCCGTAATGAGCATTACTTATCATACTGTCGTACACTAATTTGACACCACCGGGGTAATTGAACACGAGGTTAACATTGTCATAAACCTCCCGTCCATCATTCCAGTAATTGATACTGCCAAAACCAGCAACAGATTCAGGTAATTCTCCAAGAACCCAGTTGGCCACCTGTATTTGGTGCGAAGCCAATTCGGTCATTAATCCACACGAGTAGTCACGATATAATCTCCAATTAATGAAGCGTTCAAGTTCGGGCGAAGGTACCGGCCTTCGCCAATCATTATTGCGATGCCAATATGCCCGAATTTGGGTAACTTTCCCCAATTCACCGTTTTTAATCTTCTCTATTCCCTTAATATACTTTATGTTGAATATCCTTTGATGCCCAATTTGAAGTATTATTCCGGTTTCCTGATGAGTTTTATACATCCGGTAACAATCTTCCACAGTCATTGCCATCGCTTTCTCACAAAAAACATGTTTTCCCGCCTGTAATGCATCCACGGTCATCTGAGCATGAAGATACAATGGAGTAGCAATAACGACTCCATCTAGTTCCCTCATATCAAGCATCTTGCGGTAATCCTTGAAACCTTTAGCTTTTCCATTGGTCATCTCAATGGCTAAATCATAATTAGGCTGGTAAGTATCACAAATCGCGGAAATTTCCACCCCGGGTATTTGCTGTAAATGCAACATGAGCAACCGACCGCGGGAACCCGGTCCAATAATGCCAAGTTTAACTTTATCATTGGTTTTTCCGGATTCAAAATCCTGGGCTTGTAAAGTTTTAATCCAAGGCAATGAAGAAATATAAAGTGAACTTCCAGCCAATAAAGAAAATGCTTTTAAAAAATCCCTTCTTGATTTTCCTTCCATCAAATCTTCTTTTTATTTATATTGTATTAAGAACGGTTATATCCACGTTTCTATTATCATCCCCAAAAACAATTTCCACGCAGTAACACCCTGCAAAATTAGCAATTATATTATGTATAGCTAATTTATTTGCCGATATCAATGCAGTGCTTAACACTTCAGCATCAGAGGCCGAATCGGATTGAACCGCTACTAGCCTGTTTCCTTTCACCACCTCTCTTGTAAAAGGATTGTAAATGTGTCCTTCAACTCCTTTTCTTTTCAGGTATTTGGGATGGTTACCAGAAACGGAAACACTGCTGTTTGTCAAATGAAAAATATAGACACTCTCTCCAGGCACAAATATATTTTCCACGGCCATGTTCCACGAATCACCATGAGGATGCGAGCCCCATCCGAGGACAGAACTCTCACCAAAACTAATGAAAGCTGAGTCTATTCCCTGTTCCGCGAGAACCAATTTGATGCAATCCAGGGCATATCCTTTGCCTATCCCTCCAAAATCAAGTGATAACGAGTGTGATATAAACTGGATGGTATTTTCCTTCCTGTTAATAAGAATATCATCTATATTACTTTTTCTCTCTTTTGTAGTTGATTCTCCAATGGTAATATCAAAATACCCTTTGGTTTTCGCGTGATATTCCCTGCAAAGCAGAATGATGTCCATCAACTCCTGATCCACTTTTACAGGACCCGTGGAGGCGGTCTTGTTCAGAAGCCAGGTACTTCCTCCCTCATGAAAACGGCTTAACATTATTTCTAATCTTTGAACTTCTTTTCGAATCTCATTGAATAGTTCATTTCCTTTTTCATCATCCATGAAGGGAATTACCAGGTCGAACCGGGTTCCCATGGCAAAAAAATTTCGATAAAATACCCCTGGCTTTTCTTTTTGCATAATTTGGTTTATCAGATAACTGCAATAATAGCACAAAAATAGTATATTAGCAGGAAAAGATAATTCTGTGCTAATATTTACTAAAGCTGAATAATAATCATGAAAATTAACGTAGCCCTCGCATCATTCGGAATGTCAGGAAAAGTATTTCACGGGCCTCTTCTTCACGTGCATGAAGGTTTTAATCTTACCCACGTATTGGAACGGCACAGGAGCGATTCCAGTGAAAATTACAAATATGCAACAATAGTCAGAAAATATGAAGATTTAGTGGCTAATAAAGATATTGATTTGATTATCGTGAATACCCCGGACCATTTGCATTATGAAATGACTAAAAATGCTCTCGATGCAGGAAAACATGTTGTTGTAGAAAAGCCTTTCGTGCTAAACGCGACACAGGGTAACGAGTTAATCGATCTGGCCGAGAAAAAAAATCTGGTACTCAGCGTTTTTCAAAATCGCAGGTGGGATGGTGATTTCATGACTGTAAAACGAGTAATCGATGAACAGTTGGTGGGAAGACTTGTTGAATTTGAATCACATTTTGACCGTTTCAGAAATTACATTCAAAAAGACACCTGGAAAGAAAATCCTGATTTGGGAACAGGTACACTATATAACCTGGGTTCTCATATGATAGATCAGGCGCTGGTGCTCTTTGGCATGCCCGAGGGTGTTTTTGCTGAAATAAAAGCACAGCGTACGGGAAGCAAGGTGGACGATAGTTTCGACATCAAAATGCTATACAACAATAATTTAAAGGTTACCGTGAAAGGAAGTTACCTTGTAAGAGAATCAGGTCCAAGATATATTCTTCACGGTACCAGTGGTAGTTTTTTAAAATATGGTATCGATCCACAGGAACAGTGCCTAAAAGATGGTTACCTGCCAGATATACCCGGATGGGGTGAAGAAGAAGAGGATGATTGGGGCTTTCTGAATACTAACCTGAGCGGTTTTCATTTCATGGGTAAAATCGAGACCATTCCGGGCAATTACCTTGCTTTTTACGATGACATTCACGAGGCTATCACCTCCGGAAAAAAGCCGGATGTAAATCCCTCGGAATCACTCAACGGGATTCATATCATTGAAGCGGCACTCGAAAGCAGTAGCAAGAGAAAAGTGGTGACGCGTCACATTTGATATTGCTGAAGGGATATCCCTTTATGTGCGGCATGTGGCAAAGAATCAACCGTCATTTTTCATTGGTATGACAGTTGTAATACTTTAGCGCTGGTTAAATTCCCGCGATGCATTTTCCATCTCTTCTTTTGATAAAGCAGAACCCTTCTTTATCAACATTTTATACCTGAAAAGGAAATTTTGACCGGGCTGCAATGTATATGATATTGCCGGTTTCGACGGCATAAAAGATTTTTGTCCGAAATTACAGGCCGAAAACAAGCCATAGTCCCTAGCATGCCAGTGCGGTGGATGGGCAGGATTTTCAAGATGGTCAATGATACCGATAGATACAATCTTACCATCTTTGGTACCTGTTAGCGTAACCCATTTATTTGCCGTACCCCATACTTCTATACCTGTAAGTCCAGTATCAGAACGGTAAAATCCGTTCACGCCAACGGTATCAATCACGGGTTTTTCCATGGGTTCAAGCTCTTCATCCAGAATAATAAGCCTTTGATCCGTTGGCGTTTCAAATTCTCGGGCTACCCGTATAGCAAACATACCCTCTTTATTATCATTAAAAACAACTGTTGTATCCAATGCGGTCAGGGTAGTAAATCGCTCAATCGTTCGGATGCTATCATTAGCCGAGAAAAAGAGAGAGGTTTTTTCTCTTAGCAAGGCTTTCCTGTTATTAGTTATCCACCCCGCGATATAATTTATAATTCCTGTTTTATCTTCCTCCACTAATTTAACGGAATCGGTCACAATATATCCAAACTTATCTTTTTGTTCTTCAGGAATAGCATAAGAATTATTCCAGAAATCTATACCGTTCACATCCCCGAAATTAAACCACACGCCTACCTGATGAGGATGGTCAATTCTATCGCCTGGTCTTGGATCTAATGGAAAACCACGGGTAACTACAACTCCCCCGGGAGCATAAACCGGGAACAATATAGGCTTTTCAAGTGATGAGGGAAACATGAAAACGGTAAATAGTTCATCATCCGCGAAAACACTTATTTCATTTAGTGAATCATTCCTTAACAGTGTAATTATATTATTACTAACAAGCTCATCATCAACAGAAACCGGATGATTACAAGATAAAAATACAAGTGGAACAATCAATAGAATTATACACTTCATAATAAATCTGTTGAAAAAAGGCGGCAGGTAAAAAACCTGCCGCCTTGTAAATATTCAGTTTTAAACCCTTGGTTCCCAACCTGGCTCGTACACTCTCGACCATAGTTGCATGGCTTCACTATCATCAAGAATATGCCCGTTTTCCTTGTTAATTCTCAAGGTACGACCCACTTTTTGAGCATAATTACCCAGGTGACAAAGAGTGCTGGTAGGAGCAGCCTCGTGCATGGGAGAACGCAATTTTTCATCGTGCCGTATAGCATTGCAAAGGTTTGCCATATGATATACATCCAGTGCACCTGCACCCATTGTATCGGTAGTAGCGCTTTTCTCCTCTTCTGCCACTTCCTTGATTTTCTTACCATCCAAATCAAACACCTGGTAGAGATTCCTGTCTAGTATCACGGTACCTTCCGTACCATGAATGGCAGCTCCCCTGCCCCTGTCAAAAATTTTGTATGGATTACAACTTTTCCCTTCCCAGGTAATCAGTTTATCATTATCATACTCGTAAGTTACCATTTGGGTGTCGTAAAATTCCCAGTCGTCATCATAATGATACCTGCCACCCGCGCTTGATATTTTATTAGGATATTCCACACCAAGAGCCCACCGGCAAATATCAATCTCGTGGGTACCGTTGTTGTTGATTTCCCCTGTTCCGTATTCCCAAAACCAGTGCCAGTCATAATGCACCCATACATCTTGGTATGCTTGCCGCGGGGCAGGCCCTTGCCACAATTCCCAATTCAACCATTCCGGCACCGGTACTTCTTGTCCCCTGCCAATCGGACCTCTTTTATAGGAATACCAAGCCTTACCATAATAGGGCTCCCCGATAATTCCTTCCTTGATTTCCTTTATTGCAAGAATAGAAGTGGGAGCTGATCGCTGTTGGTTACCCATTTGCATTTTCATGCCTGTTTTTTCAGCCACTTCAATAAGAAGTTCTCCCTCTCGCGGATTATGACTACATGGTTTTTCAACATACACGTGCTTACCGGCCTGAGCACCCATTATGGCCATGGGAGCGTGCCAGTGTTCCGGGGAAGCAATGGCAACAACATCAATATCCTTATTTTCAAGTAATACGCGATAATCGACATAATTCTCAGGATTTTTCCCGGTTATCTTCTTTGTCATTTCGGTCACGTCTTCCAGCACCCTGGAATCCACGTCACACAAGGCCGCGATTGACGTGTTCTGACAAGCGGCAGCTGCCCTGAGTAATGCTTTACCCCTTGAATGAATACCCACGATACCAAAATTCAACCTGTCGTTGGCACCTATAATTCTACCATAACTTTTGGCCGACAAACCAATCCCACCAATGGTAATACCCGCTGCACCAATGGCGCTCTTTTTAATAAAATCTCTTCTTGATGAACTCATAGCTATAATATTATTGTTTATAATTCCCTAATCTTTATACTCCTGAACGACACCTCGTTACCATGATCCTGCAAGAGAATATGTCCTTTTTCCCATTTCCCGAAATTTTCAAATTCCTTATATTTACTTTCCTGCACGAGTTGTTCAAAAGCATCCGTGTTCCTGTCGTATTCAAGAACCTTGATACCATTCAACCAATGTTCAACATGGTCACCTTTAGAAACTATCCGGGCACGGTTCCATTCGTTAATTCCCCTGAATCTTTTATTCTCAGCTTTAATTAAATCGTAAAGGGATGCAAGAGTACGACTTCCCTCGTGGCTACCCAGTTTCGCGTCAGGATGATTTTTATCGTCAAGCAATTGATACTCCAGTCCTATAGCTGAGCCTTTTGAATCGTAACCCTCGGTAACGTAATATTTAATACCACTATTAGCACCTTCGGTTAACTTGAATTCGAGCATAAACTCGAAATCAGTATACTCATCTTTGGTGACTATATCTCCGCCATGTTGCGATTCGGCACCACCTGATTCAAGGACAGTAAGTATACCATCTTCAGCAACCCAACCGAATTCGGGAAAGTCCTCCATGTGAGCTCCCCTCCATTTTTCGGTAGAAGCATCTTCAAAAAGTAATTCATATCCTTTTTCTTTCTCCCATTCCGTGAGCGTGTTAGGGATCAAGTTTACCTGTTTGATGGTCATCTCCTCTTTCTTTTTAAACTGATCGAAATTATCGGTAGCTATTCTTATATTTTTCCACATTACCTGAGCCCCAACCTGCGATGAATCATAAATAGTATGTACCTGAAGCGCAATAAATCCTGTATCAGTCATATCATCAACGAGATATGCAACCTGCACGTCATTCAGCCATGTTTTAATGGTATCACCAATGGCCTCGATATGATATTTGTTCCATTCATTATTCTTGAATGCATTTTGAGCTTTCTGATTTTCAACAGGAGCATAAATCCATCCTCTCCTGGCCTCATCAAAAATGCCACCTGAATAGGCCCTGGGAGAAGGATCTATTTCAACCTGGTAACCATGCACTCTCCCGTCCATGTACTCAGGAACGCTGTTACTTCTGATCTGCACTCCCGAGTTAAGATTCTCATCTACTTTAAATTCCAGCTCAAGGATAAAATCACCGTAGTACTTTTCAGTGCAAAGAAAACTATTGGGTGTATTCAATACGCTCATACCAACAATGGCGCTATCAACGACCTCGTAAGGTGCATCGCCGTTTTTCTGTATCCAGCCCCCGAGATCTTTCCCGTTAAAAAGGTAGGTCCACTCGGCTTTTTGAGTCCCGCATCCTCCAATTACAATTAAGGAAAGGGATAAAAGAATAAAAAAATTTATTTTTTTCATAGCTTGCAAGTTTTAATATTATATTTATAATTGTTTGGCTAATTCCACGAGCCACTCCTTAAATTCAGTTCCAATATCCTCCCTTTGAATCCCGTACAGCACGTTAGTTTTCAAAAAGTCAATCTTGCTGCCGATATCATGTCTTTGACCTTTAAACCTGAGCCCGTACATGGCTTTATCCTGAATCATCAGCCGCATGGCATCGGTAAGTTGTATCTCGTTATTTATCCCTGGTTTGACTTTAGCAAGGTAGTGGAAAATGTCGGGGGTAAAGACATAACGACTGGCAATGGCCAGGTTAGATGGGGCTTTTTCAATGGAAGGTTTTTCAATAAATTCATCAATGAGGTAGACATTATCCATGATGGCTTTACCCCCGGCGATTCCATACCTGCTCACGTTTGACTTATCAACTTCCTCTAATGCCACAACAGAATCGTTGTAGCGATTAAACACGTCAAGTAATTGCTTGGTAACCGGTTCTCCTTCAGATTCTACCAGGGTATCTCCCAAAAGCACGGCAAAGGGTTCATTGTTAACATGAAAACGGGCGTAATTCACCGCGTCTCCAAGTCCGTTCAATTCTTTTTGCCAAATAAAATGGATATTCGCGATTTCAGAAACGGACCGGATAGCCTTCAACTCAGCTTCCTTGTTTTTTTCTTCCAATTGACGCTCCAACTCCCAATTCCTGTCAAAAAATTCTTCAATGGCCCGCTTCCCTTTTCCAATAATCATCAATATATCGGTAATCCCGGAAGCTACTGCTTCCTCAACCACGAACTGAATCGTGGGAGTATCAACTATCGGAAGCATTTCCTTGGGTTGAGACTTCGTGGCCGGAAGAAACCTCGTGCCAAATCCTGCTGCAGGAATAACCGCCTTTTTTATCATTGAAAACGAGTATTGTTATCATTCCGTTAACGGACACGAAAATAGTAAAAAAGATCAATTCAAACAAGAAAAAAGTAAAAAGACAGGGATATTGGCAA
>CAYRRV010000035.1:8673-39914 GCA_964426725.1 uncultured Bacteroidales bacterium
ATTGATAGTGATTAATGGGAATTGATAGTGATTAATGAGAATTGATGATGATAGTTCAGACCGGTATTGCCGGGAATGATTGATTGTAATTAGTTGTTTAATTACAAACAATCACAGGTTTCAAAACTTCAATATCATTTTCATTAAGAAGTTTCTTAAGTGCAGTATAATTGTTTTCATCTTTATAGAGACCGATAATAGCGCCTCCCGAACCGGTAAATTTCGCGCTGGCTCCCACCGAACGAGCCAGTTCAACCATTTTTAAATTTAAACTGCTAATAGTCATCACGGCTTTCCTTATATCGAAATTCTCGTTAATGAAACCATTAATGTCTGGATTTCCCGATTGAATTCTATCTTTCACGTTTCCGGTAAGTTTTTTCCATTTTTCAATGGCCGTGAGCACGTCAGGTTCCCTGTAATTAAATCTTTCTCTGAAATTATTATGCACGACTTCAGAACCCTCTGATAAGTCGCGGCGGTAGGCAATGTAAATATTCTGAAGATTATCTGCATTTAGCCGCTCGTAATACCCGTAACCCTGCTTTTGCATGAGTTTCTCATCGAAATCCATGTAAACCGGACATTCATATGCCTGGGCTACCCTGTCTTGAAGACCTGCAGATATTTTTAGTTCATCCTGTTCTACACTCAGTACCAGGTTGGCAAGAATTGGGGCTGGAATATCAATGGAGAAAAAGCTCATCAGGGCCTTCATGCATGCAGTAATTATGGCGCTAGAACCTGCCAATCCTAACCGGTAAGGTATATCTGATTTGTACCTGATAGTGAAATTTCGCTCAACCAGTTGAATTTTATTTCTTTCGCAGTACTCGTAGAATGCTTTTACAGCCGCTTTTAACAATCTTATTCCCCCGTAATAACCATACAATTTAACATCGGCAACCAGTTCCTTAATCCCGTAAAACATGGTTTTATCATATTCTGCCGGCATAATTTCAAGTTCCGGACTTTGATACAATACCACTTCAGCAGAAAAATTACTAAAAACAAAAGCAATGGTTTTCCCAAAATACCCGTCGGATGGATTACCTATTAAAGCGGCACGTGGATAAGATTTTGCTTGGATTATCATTTCTTTAGATTTTTATCATGATTACTCACCGGAAAATATCTGATAACGGGCTAATCCCAGTTTTTGAAACAGGTACATGCACGACGTAGCAATTACACCCAACCCGTAAACCATGCTTCGTTTAAGATTAATGGATGAAGCTTCCTCAAAATAGCGTGTAGGACAAGTAATTTCAGCAATTTCGAAGCCCCTGTAAAAAATCTGTGCCAACATTTGATTATCAAAAACAAAGTCATCAGAATTTGCATTATAATTTATAGATTGCAAAACCTTAGATGAAAAAGCCCTGTAACCAGTATGGTATTCTGACAATTTTTGGTTCATTACAATATTTTGAAATAAAGTAAGCAAGCGGTTAGCAATATACTTGTAAAGCGGCATCCCACCTTTTAAGGCGCCTTTTCCAAGAATCCTTGAGCCGAGCACGACCTCGTATGTACCACTTGCAATCAATGAGCACATGGAGGGTATTAATTGAGGAGTATACTGGTAATCAGGATGTAACATAACCACGATATCTGCATCAATTTCAAGGGCTTTATTATAGCACGATTTTTGATTCCCACCATACCCTTTGTTTTTCTCATGTATAATTACATGTTTAATACCCAATTCGCGGGCCAAGTCAACTGTATTATCATTGCTTACATCATCCACGAGAATAACATCGTCCACGATATCGAAGGGAATCTCCCTGTATGTTTGCTCGAGGGTTTTTTCCGCGTTGTATGCAGGAAGAACAACTACTATTTTTTTATTATTAATCATTTTCACCCGGTTTTCTGATAGCAAAAACGAACCCGTTTTTTTCTTTTATTTTTTCTAAATAAGGATATTCATTAAGATATTTTTCTGCTTTAATATTTTTCATTACAAAGTAAGCAGGCTTTTCTATGTCGCCATTTAACATGAATTCCCTGGAAGGAACCTGTCCGTTACGGGGAGGATATTTCCGGCTGTAAAAAAGATGAGCATAACTTTTAAATCCAAGCGTTTCTACATATACATCTTTTCCCTGAAGATCTTTATAAAATTCAATCGCGGCATGCTGGGTGTACTTTTCAATCTTGGGAACAAGAAACAGCAATACGCTGTATATGAATAGAATAGTTGTAACAAAGGGTGCTATTAATCTCCTGGTCAGCGATTTGTTTTTCAGAAAAATAAAAATCAATACTCCCATGAGTGGAAACAGGCCAATGAGAAATTCCCAGCCAGTCCATCCCGGCAATGCCTGAAGATTGCCCACGGCAAAATCATCCCGGATCCATCCTGCATTAATGATTTCTTGTTTGAAAGCAATAAAAAATTGCATGCCAATGGGTATCAGAAAATACAGAATTCCCAATGCTACATAAAGAATCCTGACATAGGATTTCAGTTGAAGTCTACCTGAAATCATACGGTAAATTGAAATTGCTGCCAAATAAGTCAGGGGGAAATAAGCCATGCTTGAATAATGAACGATTTTTGTTTTCACGATGGTAAAGAGAATTAAAACCGTCCAGAACAGGATTAACATCCAAAGGTGGTGCCGGCGGTCATTTTCACCTTCATTCTTTCTTACATAAAATGAAGGAAGCGCGAATACAGATGCCGGGAAAACTCCAAGGAACAAAACCACGAAATGATAAAAGAAAAATCCTCCGTGACCGGCATCCCGGGTCTTGAAAAGTCGAACCTGGTATTCTATAAAATTGGCAATTATATCAGCATTGCCATTTAGCCATTGCAAAATAAACCATAAGCCGCCCACGAGGGAAAAAACAATCAGAAATAATAGAATCCCTGAGAAACGGGGGAAATGCCGAAACCGCGTGAAAATTGAAAACACCAATCCGGTTAAGATAAATACAAGTAAAGCAACAGGACCCTTCGTGAGCACACCCAAACCAATAAAAAGGCCCGCGAAAAAAATCATGCTGTTTTTATGCAGGTATTTTCCCGGGAGAGTGTATAACATGTAAAAAAACACACCCAAGAAGATAAATAAATTAAACCAGGGATCGATAATGCCTGACTTGAAATAGAAAAATGGTAATATTGAACCAGCATATGTTATTACCCACCATATTCCGAATCTTCTATCTTTCAGGGTTATGCCCGCGTGAAAAAGCACCAGTAGGGTCAAGATTCCACAAATGGCATTCGGGAAACGTGCAGCAAACTCATTAATACCAAATAATTTCATGGAAATCACTTGCATCCAGATAAAGAGAGGGGGTTTTTCCCAGAATGGCTGATAATTTACCTGCACGGTAAGGTAATCACCGGTTTTAATCATTTCTCTTGCCGATTCCGCAAAATTAATCTCGTCCCAGTCAAATAAATGTACCCCTCCCAGAAAGGGTAAAAACATAAGACCACCAATTAATACAATTAGAATGTCTATATGGATGTTTTTTATTTTCATCTTTTTTTAAGAATCTGATGCAAAGGTAAATCAAGATTAGGTGATTGATGCCGGTTTGTGGCGAATGTAAAGAAAAAAGCAAAAACAACTCCAATAATCATTCCGGCTATAACATCAGGTAAAAAATGTTGACTCAGGTACATTCTTGAATAGCCGACAATGATACCGAGAATCAAACAAAGCGCCTTGATCCTGTTGTCTTTTGTCGCCAGAGCGAGAGAAGTAAATAAAGCGAAAGCGGTTGCAGTATGGCCCGAGGGAAATGAATACTTGTGATACAATTTCACTCCTTCAATAATATACAGGTTGACTGACTCATCAAACCAGGCTGTTGGCCTTGCCATGAAGGCAAAAAATACACGCTTCAAAACCTGCACGACTAATCCGGTTGTTAAGGCAGATAAGGATGCAACTATAGCGGTTCGCGATTTATAGAAAAACAGTAATATACACATTACCAAGGCAAATAAACCATCGCCCAACCATGTCGCGTATTTAAAAAAAGTATCAGCCAGGGGAGCATGGTAACGATTAATTAATAAATGTACTTCATCTTTCGGCATGAAGAGTAAAACCAGTATACCCCCCAGGGCAATCAGCAGAATTGTAACAATATACCACCTGTTTTCTTTTATTAACTTTATCATAGAATATCTGAACTTCTTGTTTAGCCCGCAAAGATAAGCATTGAAGTTGAAATCAGCCATCAATGGTCTCACAAATTATCATTTTGTAAGCTCGTGGCCTTTCTCTATCCCTTTGTTTATAGCAGGTATGCCATATTTCATCCACACGGGTTCCGGTTTATCTTTCAGGTAATGATCAAAAAACTGCATCATCCGGATACTTAAATCTTTACGATTAGGGTACCTGGTAAGATTGTGCTCCTCATCATTATAGGAAAGCAACCAAACGGGCTTATGTAACCTTCGCAGGGCCACGAACAATTCAATTCCCTGGTGCCAGGGAACAGCCCCATCATTATCATTATGCATAAGGAGTAGAGGAGTCTCAATCTTTGGCGCGTAAAAAACGGGCGAGTTTTCCAGGTAAAGGAACATTTTATCCCACATTGTTCCACCAATTCTGCTCTGCGTCATCTCGTACTGGAACATGCGACTCATACCGGAACCCCAACGAATTCCACCGTAAGCGCTGGTCATGTTGCTCACCGGGGCTCCTGCCATTGCTGCCGCGTACATGTTCGTCCGGGTAACGAGATAGGCTACCTGGTAACCACCCCAACTTTGTCCTTGTAAACCAATCCTTTCCTGATCAATGAATGGGAATTGATTTATCATTTTCACGGTGCCGCTCACGACAGCATTATACGCGCTTTCACCAGGGTAACCAATTTTGTAGTTGATGTCCGGGACGAATATCACGTAGCCATTACTGGTATACATGGGACGATTAATAACCGATCGGGATGGACTGGGAATAAAATGGTGATACAATCCATCACTGCTTTTCTCGTAGATATAAACGACCATAGGGTATTTTTTAGTCGTATCCAGGTCTTCCGGGGTATATAGCAATCCTTTTAACTTTTCATTATCGAAGGAGGTCCATGAGACCAGTTGAACGTTACCCCAATAGTACTTTTCTTTTTGAGGATTTACATTTGAGATGAGCCGCGACTTGTTAAAATCAGCGCCTGAGCAATATAGATTTGGATAGGAATTAAAAGTACCTTTGCGCCATAGATATTTTTCCTGGTTTTTTGCTTTTTGAAGATCATGTAACGCGAAGGGCCCGTATAATTCTTGAACGGGATTATGCTCCCGGTTTACCATGATTGAGAAAATACCGTATTGTTTATTATCCTGGTTGAAAGCTTTTAGCATAAACTTCCTGTCCGGATCAATATATTCCTCATCCCGGTCAAGTCGCGCGTACCTGAACGTTATCTTGTTTTCACGGCCATAACCACCTGTAAGATTAACTGGTTCTTTTCTAACCCTTGGATCGATCTGCCAAATATCATATTGGTCATACACGAGAAAAAACCTGTCATCTTTTGTCCACCCGGCAGATCCGTATGAACGGGCCGGAGCAGGAATATCGTTTTCTACATCATAGAACGGTACACCCATATCCTGGGTGAGGTAAATTAGGCGATCCTTCTTTATATCATGCGCGTACCAGGAACTATCCGAGTACTCGTACCAGTAAATATAATTATTACCAGGCGAAAGGGACGGGAAGGAAGTATTTTTAGCCATGAAAAGGTTTGACTCCCCGGTCCTCATGTTTATCAGGTAATAATCACGGTAATAAAGAAAGTTCCATGAAGCAGATGTCGCGTATTTTTTATCATCTATTCCAATCGCGAAATCAGACATACCCTTGTTATATACCCTTACCTGCCGGATAGTTTCGTTACCCAACTGATAAAAAGATTTTTTTTTCAGATCGAAAAAAGCAAGAAAGGTACGCTTCTTTTCTTTATCAAGCTGTATTTTTTGCATGGGCTGCAACAGTGTATCCTGCCAGTTCCAGACATCAACCCTTACTTTTTCTTCATCAAGCAGGGTGTCTTGCGGCTCAGGCACTGGTTTGGGAGCGGTTCCCATAAATAAACGGCTCCCGTCTTCAGCAAACCACAGGCTGCCATGTTCGGAGGGCGCCCACTTTTCAGGTATTCCCACCGTGTTTGTATCCACGATAATTTCAGGTTCATCCATTTCAACATGATAATGCAGGCAGGAATAAATCTTGTTTTCGGCCGTGTCTGATGTAAACAGGAAAGCTACTTGTTCTCCGTGCTTATCGGCCTTCATTTTAGTAATTTTGCCAGGCCCAAAAACAAAACTATCCGCGTGTAAAGTTTCAATCCCGATAATATAAAGCGACACAGAGTCAATAGAATCACCATAATGACGGGTAGCAGCAGCGAGTTTGCCATTTTCAGAAATCACAAATTCATCCGCCCCTGGTATTTCTAGGGATTTTTGCTGTACCGGGTTGAATAACACGAACCGGCAATTCAACTTCTCCTTTGATTCCTTGTTGTCAATTCCATCACTGCCAGTAGTATCAATAACAGCAGTATCCAGTTCCAATTCAACCGGCTTCAGTTTCTGAACAAATCCTATCCAGTTCGAACCTTTACCAGGCACCGTGAATGACTTAACCTCCGGGAATAAATAGGTTGTGTCTGCATCAAAGACCCTGATAGCGAGAGAATCACCGGTTTTCTCTTCATCTTTTACTTTTTCCTTTTTTTCCTGACGGGAAATTGCTAAAGGAGGCTTTACCCGAAATGCCAAAAAGTCGGAGGTGAAAGCAAAAACAGGATCATCTCCTCTTTCAACAGAATCGAGCGTATTATTGTCATCATCGTACAAATAAATCCATCCGTCTCCTTTTTGAGGTTTTGTAACGTAACTTATCCACTTTCCATCGGCTGAAATCTTCTCTTTCTCCAACGTGTTCCAATCATCATAAACTGTAAAATCGAGCGGTATTTTTTTTGTTTCCTGTCCATATCCGCCAAAAGTTATCAAATATAACGTGATAATTATTAAAGTTAATTTCTGTATCATCACCATGTGTTATTGATCTTTATATACTTCTTCGATGTAAATTACGCAAAATACAGGAAATAAATAACTTTTAAAAATGATTTATATCATGCTTGCCTTTTGAGTATTTTATCCTGCCTGAAAATGCTAAATTCAGGACTTTTTCTCTTTCCTGTATCAATATTTTTAATAATTTTAGCGCTCTTAATTAAAAAACCAAATGATGAAGAAAGAAGAATTAATTAAAATCTTTAAAGAAAAATACGGTGAAAATAGTAAGGAAATACAGGTTTTTTTCTCACCGGGAAGGGTAAATCTCATTGGTGAGCACACCGATTACAACGGGGGGTACGTTTTTCCATGTGCGTTGAATTTTGGCACTTACCTCGTGGCAAGACAAAATGATGACAACATGATAAAATTCACTACCATGAACTTTGATTTTGAAACCAGTATCCCTGTTGGTGGAATAACAAAAAAAGTGAATGACGAATGGGTTAATTACCCGCTTGGTGTAATTGACCAGTACCTGAAAGAGGGGAAAAGTTTAACTGGTTTTGATTTTTTATACAGCGGCGATATTCCAAATGGTGCCGGGCTTTCTTCATCAGCCTCCATTGAAATGGTTACAGCATATACCATTCGAACTATCATGGGATTTGAAGAGGATATGATTTCCTTGGTTAAATTGTCGCAAAGAGCCGAAAACCAATTCGTGGGTGTAAATTGTGGTATAATGGATCAGTTTTCTGTTGGCATGGGAAAAGAAAACAAGGCAATTTTCCTGAACTGTGATACACTTGAATACGAGTTGGTGCCCATTGTCCTGAAAAATCATAAAATCGTTATATCCAATACCAATAAGCGTCGGGGGCTGGCCGATTCGAAATATAACGAGCGCCGTTCTGAATGTGATAAAGCTGTTGAATATCTAAACCAGAAGACAAAAATTTCCCTGTTAGGTGAAATATCCATGGAACAATTCAATAAAATCAGTGATGTGATCCCTGATGAGACAGTTAAAAGAAGGGCCCGCCATGTTATCTCTGAGAATAAAAGAGTACTCGATGCCGTTGACGCTCTCAAAAACAACGACCTGAAAAAATTTGGTGACCTCATGAATGCCTCGCACGATTCCCTGCGTGACGATTACGAGGTTACAGGCAAGGAACTTGACACGCTGGTTGAAGAAGCCCGGAAAATTAAAGGAACTGTTGGTTCGCGAATGACCGGCGCCGGATTTGGAGGTTGCACGGTAAGTATTGTAGAAAATGCAGCGATTGATAATTTCATTAACGAGGTTGGAAAGAATTACAAGAAAAGAACAGGACTTGAAGCAGATTTTTATATCGGGGAGGTGGGTGATGGAACGAGGAAGATTTGATGGAGAAATTAGGTAGTGATTAGGTAGTGATTAGTACCGACCGGAAAGGCGGGAGTGATTGGATATTCAGGAAGATCGGAAACATGCTAGTGTCGTGTCAATGAAAAAATGTCGGTTGATCTGTGTCACGTCTCCTGAATAAAGGGACATCCCTTCTGCAATATCAAATGTGCCGCGTCACTAGGTTTCAACAGGCGGAATCAGATTCTAAAGCAGGATAACTGAGAGAAAAAAGATGATTCAAATTACCCGGTTTCATAATTTAAGGAACCGGGCATTATACGTTTTATCATTACCAGTTACCACGTTAACAATATAAATACCGGGTAGAAGATGACGAATATTTAATTCAATATACCTGCCCGAGGCTGTTGTATCGATAAAGGTTTTACCCTGCAAATTTGAAATTACAACCTGTTCCAGCTCCGTGTAATCAGGAAATTCGAGGGTGAGTTTCGTTGAACCGGGATTTGGATATACATCCATTAAGGCTGAAGATTCAATCTGAACAACTGTACTCTTGTTTAGCAACCAGTTATCCGGATCCACACGCATCAATTCAACCTTGCCGGTTACAGGAAAAACAAACTGATTCGTGTTTTTGTCCTGAAGAAATGTAAAAAGCGTATCACCACCCTCCCTGAAAGAAACCTGAAGGTCAACCGGGGTAATAAACAATGGTGTTTTTTCCGAATTGGTATATTGATAACTGGTCACAATCAATGAATCCCCGTCTTGTTTCCAGGCAATATTGAATACAGGATATGATTCACCATAATACCATTGTTCAAAGAATTGGTCAAAATCCTTTCCCGCGTTTTCTTCGAGAATATATTTAAAATCTTCAGCCGTGGCAACACTATCAGCAAATACCACCTGAAATTCTTTCAAAGTGTTAAAAAAAGCCTCTTCGCCAGCGAGATGCCGCATCATATGTAATATGGATGCACCTTTCTTGTAACTTAAAGAATAGTTAAAAATCCTGGATTCATTATCCAATTCATCTTCCGGCACGTGAATGCTACCTTTACCGGCATAAAAAGAGTATTGATGTGCATCTTCCAGCCAGTTGGCAGCCTCCTCTTCGGAGACAAGTTCAGCAAGGGCCAAATATTCCCCGTAAGTAGCAAAACCCTCGTTCACCCAAATGTCCTGCCAATTCTCACAGGTAACATTATTACCAAACCACATGTGCGCGAGCTCATGCGCCACCAGGGTAAATCCAAAATTAGAAAGTGTTGTCATTGTCTGATGTTCCATTCCCCCACCCATTGGAGCCAGACAATGCCCGTATTTTTCATCCATGAACGGGTATGTTCCGAATACACGGGAAAAATACTCGATAAGCATTACCGTTTCGTCAATATCTTTCTTATTTTTCTCGAGTATACCCGGCCTGTTGTAAATATAATTTACTACCGGCAATGAGTCCCCATCACTTCCAGCAGGATGGGCATAAATAGTATATTCCTGATAATTTGCCACCGCGACAGATATCAGGTAATAGGCAATCGGGTAATTTGATTTCCACTCGTACCGCACCTTATTTTCATCAACAGGTACAGTAGCTGTGAGTAAACCGTTTGAACCAACTTTCAAGCTGTCATCCACGGTGGCAAAAACGTGAACAGAATCAATCTTATCGGGCAATGATTGTTTAACCGGAAACCATTCTTTCGCTGAATATGGCTCAGATAAAGTATATGTTACTTTCGCGTTCCATGCGCCATCGGTACGGTTTGAAATTCCGGCGAAAAAAGATCCTTTACCTCCAGAACCACTGTACCAGGTAGTAGTCTCGAACAATTCACCTGTCATTATTTTTTTTCCTGCTTCCACGTGCAGAGTATCTTCTTCATGCAAATAAACAACCTTCGAACCATTCAGGAGAATAGAATCGACTGTTAAATTGTCTGACAACTCAAGAAAAAAGTGTTCCAGGTTCCTCGTTGCCATTGCCTGCATGGTAACTTTACCTTTGATGAATGCATTTTGGTTACTTAATTCCAGGTCCAACCAAATAAATTTCATATCATAACCCGAATTATCCACTGTCAAAGTGGATAATTCTCGCTTTTCCATGGAGGGTTCTATTATCTTCTGCATCGAAAACAAAGGGCTTAACATGTAAAAGAAAATAAAGAAAAGTATTGTTCTCATTTTTTTGTTTTCGATAAATTTAAAAAATTTTATTTATTCTGCATCTTTTACACATCTGAATCCAACGGAAGGGCTCCTGTTAAAGCCCGGGGAAACCAGTAGCATTATTTCTCGTTCATCCACCGCGCGGGGCCCTCCTGTTACCAGGTAATTTTTTTTATCATTGACTTTATAAAAAGATCCTCCCCTAATCATCACGAACCTGTTGGTGCCATTGTCATAAATATTCGAGGTAAGCTGCCAGATATTTCCCACCAAATCTGCTACACCAAAAACACTCTCTCCTTTCGGAAAAGCATCTACCGGGGTTGGTTGCCCGAATCCGTTATTGCATTTTGTCGCGTGAAATTCTTCTCCCCAGGGCCAACGATTCGAAGTAGTTCCCTGGGCTGCATACTGCCACTCCACCTCTGTAGGCAAGCGTTTCCCTGCCCAGGTTGCATATGCCTTTGCATCTTCAATACTGATCCATACTACAGGGTAGTTGCCCTGTCCATCCGGATACATACCATTTTCCCAATGTTTCAGGAAATTGACCGGGTCTTTAGGTTTGTACCGTGTTTCCAGCAGAAATTGAAAAAACTGCTCATTGGTAACCGGGAATTTATCCATGAAAAAACGCGGCATTTTTAGCACTTCACCCTTTCCATTGTCCGGCAAATCAACAGCAGATGAAAATGAATTCACGTTAAACACGAAAATTCCTTCAGGAATTTCAACCATTCTTTCAGGAGGTTTATTAGTGGGAGATGTTTGAGAAGGTGAATTTATTAACACGGGAGTACCCGGTGACTGCCGGTATACCCGTTCATCCATCAGGATACCATCTTTTAATAAACGTAAAATAATTTTTCCACCTGATGGTAATATATCCTTAAAATGATAGGCAGTACTTTTGTTGTTAATAAACAAAGGTTCAAGTTTGTAAAGGGGTTCTGTCTTCCAAATTTCCAAAGTATTGCCATCGGGTATATCTATAAAAAGCGAGTCGCGGGTAGAGGTCAGAGAAATCAGTTCAGGAAAAACCCCGATACATCCAACAGAACCTTCTCCCGTTGTACTAACCAGTTTTTTATTGAAGGCATCACAAGTTGCGGGCAGGTAAACTTTTTTATCGATCATCAAGGGTTGTATCTCCTCATGATTCCATAAATCCACGTAATGATGATTCGATTTATGGCTAACAGAAAATAGAGGACCATTAGCGCCACCAGGAGCCAGGTTTAAGATAGTGTATATCTCTTTATTATCGCTTATCCACCTGTTCACGTGAACCTGAGCGTTGTTGGTTTTCACGAGCGGAAACAATGATGAAGTAAACACATCAGAATTCTCCCTCAAAATCCGGGATGTTTTCCCGAGAAAATATAATTCATTTTCCAGGAATTCGAACCGACCGGGCATAAGCATGTTGAGTTCGGTCCCATGCCCGTTAAAAAATGAAAGTGCGATATCCCGGTGCATATGCCCTCTTCCTGGCCGGGATGAATTAAATAAAGGAAAGGACGGATTCATGAGCTTTCCCAGGTTGAGCAAAGGCTTCAATTCCACCGTTTCATTAAGCCTGGCAGCTTTTATCATTTGCAATTTCGATGGAAGGGGCATCTTATTGTAATAAACGGGTACTTCCGATGATAATCTTTCAAGGGTATTATTATCATTGTCGGGGCTTGCCCCATATGTATCGTAAATAATTCCCCTGGCCTTTATTCCCATCATGAGATTTTTCATCTCCCTGAAAGATTTATCTGCTGCTTCTCCTGTTTCATATGCCTGAGGGTGCCAGGTGATGAAAAATGAAGTATGATTATGAGCGGCATAATCAGAAAGCTCTTTGATTTTCTCAATTCCCCAGGGTAAATCATTATACAAATCCCACCAGGAACGGTCATCAAGCCCAATTCTCCGCCAACCGGGATCTAAACCGTAAATATCGTATCCTCCTAAAATTGTTTTCCCTTTCTCGAGGAACTTGTAGATGGTATATTTATTTTCTGACCCGTCATAAAATTCATTGTTCCAGGGATACTGAACAACAGAAATATAGCTGCCCCGAACCGGATTACTTTCTTGATTATCCCTAAAATCAGTTGCCATATCGAAAAGAGAATAATCATTAAAAGCAGAAATCAACCCATTTTGCCAGGCACCTTCAAAAATGCCAAAATAAATATAAAATTGAACAGTTTCCCCGGGAGCAAGCGAAACACGAGGGTCTCCTGGTGTTATTTCATCCTTAATTTTTCTGACAACCGCCATCACTGAAAATCCCTTATTTGCAGTCACGGAAGAATAACCTGTTTGCCCTGGTTCTCCAGGCAGGAAAACAGAAATTGGTTTTTCCGCTGGTCGCGCCAAATATGAAACAAAACGTGAATTCTCCCCGGCCGAAAATGTATAGACATTGCCCTTGTTTACTCCAAAAGGAATGAGATTCGAAAGTACGAGGGTATCCTGACCCGGGTTCTCAAAAATAACGGACAACCGAATAGTTTGAAACGAATCAATAAATGCTTTATGGATACTTCCATGTATACTATTCCTGTAATTGAATACAATATCATTCCCGTTTGTGTCATGTTCTAATTCACTGAAGGATATTATATTCCCGTTTAATTCAAATGAAAAAAGCACAGTAGGTTTGTAAATTTTGAGTAAACTGCTGTCGGTCAATTTAACTCCCCCGACTTTCAAACCCCCATCTTCATAAATAATTTCAGCAATACCCTGTCCCTGAACACCCAGCGTGGCTATTGCCAATAATGCAACAATCACCTTTTTTTCAATCCATCTCATCCTTGCCACTTCAACAAATGTTATTATTTATTAAACAATTATCAGACCTGTTTATTTTTAAAACGCAGAACATTATTATATTATTCGAGGCTGTTAAAATGTAATTAATTGGTTATTAGGCAAAAATTAAGTTGCTGTTAAATAATTATCATTTTGACATCAAAGAATAATAAAGTTAAGTTATGATGTCACACGTGTAAAGCATCATCAATAATTAAATTTATAAATGGTTTTCTGCCTGTAAATATCCCCCGGCTCTAACAAGGTAGGAGGAAATTCAGGATGATTTGGAGTATCAGGATAATGTTGCGCTTCAAGACAAACACCGTATTGTTTATTGTAGGCTACTCCCTGTATTCCTGTAAGTTTCCCATCCAGAAAATTCCCGGTATAAAGTTGCACGCCGGGTTCGGTTGTAAACATTTCAATTGACCTGCCGGTAGAAGAATCCCTCAGTATTGCTGTAAGTTCAGGTTCATTACTCCCCTCCCCGAGAACGTAATTATGATCATATCCATCAGGAACTTCATGAATCCGTTCGCCGAGTTTCCTGAAAGAGGTAAAATCCAATGCTGTTCCCCTGGTTTCAAATATTTTACCTGTTGGAATATTCTCGTCATCTATATCCGTGTATCTTTCTGCATGTAACTGCAATTCATGATCAAGCACATCCCTTTTACAACCATTCAGGTTGAAATATGAATGATTGGTCAGGTTTACATGCGTGGTTTTATCTGTAACAGCCTCGTATTCAATTAACAATTCATTATCATCAGTGAGTTCATATATTACCTTTACCTGAAGATTGCCCGGGAAACCTTCTTCCATGTCCGGGCTGATATACTGCAGTATTAATTTGTTATTCTCTGCTTTGCTATCCCATACCTTTTTATCGAAACCCTCGATACCTCCATGTAAACAATTCTTTCCATTATTACGGGGTAACTGGTATTCCCGGGTGTCAACGCGGAAGCTTCCTTTTGCGATTCTATTCGCGTATCTACCGCAAATCGCGCCCAGGTATGGATGTTCTCCAAGGTATTGTTCCAGATTATCAAACCCAAGAACAATACTCTCCGTCTGCCCTTGATCAGAAGGAATCAATACTGAAGTAACAATTCCACCGTAGTTCGTGATTTTAATTTCAATCTTATCATTAACAAGCGTGTATAAATTCACATCTTTTCCATCAATACTTCCCCAGTTTTTCTCCTTGATATCTATCATAATTTATATTAAGTTTAAAAAAAATCTGCTTGAATTTGTTTCATGGTATTTAAATAATCCCTCCTCCAATCATCAACCTGAAAATAGCCAGCACGAAAACAACAGCAGAAAGATTACGGCCTTCTTTCTTAACTGCAAAAATTCCGAAGACAATTCCAAACATGCTAATAACAAGAGCTACCCAATTTAGCCAGCCAAGCAGGGGCAATAATCCGACAAGGGCAATCAACAAGCCGATGGAACCTAAAATTATTGAAATAAGATTCATAGTTGTATCATTTTCACGTACAATGAACGACAAATATAAACTAATTGATTAAATGAAGAAAGAAAGTATGGAAAATACTTAATTCCACCTAAAAATAAACATTATTTCATGTCATTTGTTTAAAAATCAACGGCGACAGGATTTACCGAAAGTTAGCTTTTAAATTTGCATAGACTACATTAAATTTGTATTACATTATTTCTCACACGGCTTGAGTCCAGTTGTGATAGTACTCTTATTCTACAATGTTAACAAACTCTGATAAAATATTCTATTCATTCCTGAAGCATCTTGTATTTTCTTGATGCCTTTTTCACATTTATTTATTTTTCGATTATATTGATCAAAATTTCTTGCAGGGTGTTATAAAATCTGATAAATTGCATCTTTAAAAATTATTTTTACATCCTTAATTTATTAATGATTTGTAGCCTGATTATAACAATAGCATGAGTGAATCCATATTAAATGCACTTATGAACCTGTTTGCCTTCGTGGCAACATCAAATCTTGGAGCGATCAGCCTGAAAGAAAAAGAGATGGTTCGTGTCTTTCTAAGAAAACAGGTAAGCGGCTATCTTGTTGATGATTACATGCACCTTTTCGATAACTACGTTGATTTTTACAAAAGAGAATTTAAAGAATCCCGGGCTTATGACGAAAGTCCTGTATTTTATGAACAGGCTAAAAAAATTTGCAGGCATTTGAACCGCGAATTAAACAGGCATGAACGGTTGATAGTTTTTTTCCAGTTACTGGAATTCGTCTTTCATGATGGCAAATTAACTTCTCAGGAGGACAAATTTACGCTGGTAATCGCTGAATCATTTGATATTACTCGTGAAGAACAACACGATGCCAAAGTCTTGATCGTTGAAAATGACCCGTTAAAAATACCGTACGAGAGAACTTATATTATAGAAGGAAATCAGGATGATCTTATCTCTGAAGAATTTGAAGGATTGTGGGTTGAAAAAAACCGCCCACGGGAATTAGGGGTAAATAATCGACGTAAGCACGAGAATCTCCAGGGGGAATTCCTTTTTCTTCATATAGAAAGCATTAATAGCTTTGTTTTCAGGTATAACGGGGACGGAAAATACACGAAAGAAGGAAACGAGATTTCCCCGGGTAAACTATATTTCTTCGAGAACGGTGATATCATTAAAGGAAGTGATATAGAACCCATTTATTACACGGAAATCGCGTCTCATTTTCTGCAGGATGAGCATAAAACCAAAATTATAATCAATGGAAAAGATGTAGAATTTCGTTTTCCGGGTAGCAAAAACGGTATTCAAGCCTTTAATTTCTCGGAAGAGTCAGGGCAATTGATAGGCATCGTGGGAGGTAGTGGCGTGGGTAAATCAACACTTCTGAACGTACTCAATGGCAACCTGAAATTAACCCGAGGACAGATAACCATTAATGGCTATGATATAAGGAAAGACCGGTTTAAATTACAAGGCATGATCGGTTATGTACCCCAGGATGATCTGCTTATAGAGGAATTATCAGTTTATGATAATCTCTATTATAATGCCCGTTTATGCTTTGGTACATATAGCGAACAGGAAATTCAGGATACAGTGAACAGAATTCTTGTGGACCTTGATCTGGAAGACGAAAAACACCTGAAAGTGGGTAATCCACTCGATAAGTATATTAGCGGGGGACAAAGAAAAAGGCTTAATATTGGGCTTGAACTCATGCGCGAACCTTCGATTCTCCTGGTTGACGAACCCACCTCAGGCCTGTCATCCATGGATTCAGAAAAAGTGGTAAACCTGTTAAAAGAACAAACAATTAAAGGTAAACTGGTGATCGCCAATATTCACCAACCCTCTTCCGATATCTTTAAAATGTTCGATAAAATTTGGGTACTCGACAGGGGGGGGTATCCCATTTACACGGGCAATCCTGTTGATGCCGTTGTATATTTCAAGACGAACAGCATGCATGCCAATGCCCGTGCAAGTGAATGCCCGGCCTGCGGGAATATTGACACGGAAATAATTCTTAAAATTATTGAGGCCAGAAAAGTGGATGAGCACGGGCGATTCATTAAAGTCAGAAAGCGCATGCCCGGGGAATGGCATGAATTATACAAGAAGAATATCGAATCAAAACTGCAAAGAAAAGAATACAAACAAATCCTCCCCCGGAAAGCCTTCAGAATTCCGGATATCGACAGGCAATTTATAATTTTTAGTCTCAGAAACCTGAAATCAAAGTTAAGCAATTCCCAGTATATCCTCATCAACATGTTTGAAGCGCCACTCCTGGCCCTAATCCTCGCGTTTTTTACACGGTATATAACCGATGAAGGATATATTTTCAGCGAAAATAAAAATCTACCTCAATATCTCTTCATGAGTATCGTGGTAGCGCTATTCATAGGACTCACGGTTAGTTCAGAAGAAATCATCAGAGACAGAAAACTTTTACAAAGAGAAGCTTTCCTGAATTTGAGCTGGTTCAGTTACCTGAATTCGAAAATCGTCTACCTGTTTGGACTTACCGCAATCCAAACCGGGCTATACGTGCTTATTGGAAATCTTGTACTGGAAATAAATGACATGACCCTTAGCTACTGGATTATCCTTTTTTCTACAGCCGCTTTTGCCAATATGCTGGGATTAAATATCTCCGCCGGGCTCGATTCCATTATCGCTATATATATCCTGATTCCTCTTTTGCTGATACCCCAATTATTACTTAGTGGTGTAATTGTAAATTTTGATGATCTAAACAAGCATCTCACTCACGAGAAATACGTGCCGTTTATAGGAGATCTAATGACATCGCGATGGGCATACGAGGCTATTGCTGTTGAGCAATTCAAAAAAAACAAGTACCAGAAATTATTTTTTGATGTGGAAATGGAAATCAGTGAAGCCAGTTATCAAATTGCTTACGAAATTCCTTATTTACAGCAAAAAATGGAAAATATTATCAGGAATTACCCTGAAAGACAGGCAGACAAGGTAAAAATGGCAAAGGAACTGAACCTGATACGACATGAAATATCTGAATACGCTAATTTGCCTTTTATTTTCCCCTTTGAACTCCAGGATGAACTGAATATTGATGACTTTACCCTGGAAACAGGTGAAGAAACACTCGGGTACCTTACCTATGTTAAGTTGAATTATAATGAACAATCCAATATAGCCGTGAATAGAAAAGATTCAATTATTAACCAAATCACCAAGAATATCGGTTTTAGCGAGTTAGTTCAATTAAAACAGACTTATCATAATGAAAGAATCGCTCATCAGCTCCTTGACAGGAACGAATTTATTAAGTTTATAGAAACTGAAAAAGAGGTGATCCGGAAAAAAGATCCTGTTTATCACCTGCCTGATAATATATTTGGCCGAGCACAATTTTACGCCCCCGCTAAATTGCTGAATGACCGCTATATTGATACTATATGGTTTAACTTGCTGGCCATTTGGTTAATGACATTTGCCCTATATGTTACATTGTTATCTAACGCCCTCAGGAACTTGCTAGGACTATTCAGAAAAAAAATAATATTGATAAACTAATGACGCGTAATATTTTATATAACGGCAATGTAGCACAGGTCACCGTCATTTTTTCATTGACAAGGCACTAAATAATTACAATTTAAAAACAACACGATACAAAAATGAATGAAAAATTAAAAGAATTTGGAAAATTGCTGGAGATCATGGATGAATTGAGAGAAAAATGCCCGTGGGATAAAGCACAGACATTGGAATCAATCCGGAATTTAACAATAGAAGAGACATACGAGTTGGCAGATGCAATCATGAAACGAGACATGGATGAAATCAAGAAAGAACTGGGAGACCTGATGTTGCATATCGTGTTTTATTCCAAAATTGGATCCGAAACCAGTGATTTTGATATTCTTGATGTCCTGAAAGCGATAAACCAAAAACTCATATACCGACATCCTCACGTGTTCGAGAATGTAAAAGTCAATAATCAGGAAGATGTAAAAAAGAACTGGGAAGAATTAAAAATGAGCGAGGGTAAAAAATCTGTTTTGTCTGGTGTGCCAGCTTCACTCCCCGCGCTGGTTAAGGCAAACCGCGTGCAGGAAAAAGTGCGTGCAGTAGGGTTTGACTGGGAACAAAGAGAGCAGGTCTGGGAAAAGATCGAAGAAGAAATGAATGAATTGAAAGAAGAAATATCCAATATGAGCAAGGAAAAAACCGAGGCCGAGTTTGGTGATCTTTTTTTCTCGCTTGTGAATGCAGCCAGATTATATGATATTGATCCGGAAACTGCCCTGGAACGCACTAACCTCAAGTTTATCAAACGATTTAAATACCTTGAGAGTAAAACCATCAAACAGGGAAAAAGCCTAAAGGAAATGTCCCTTGTTGAAATGAATGAAATATGGGAAGAAGCAAAAAAATTCGACTTGCAAAAATAATAATTTCAATAAGTAACGTGTCTAGCTATATATTGCAGACAGTATGTCCCTTCATTTTGAACAAGTGGCCCAGATCAACCGGTATTTTATCATTCACGAGCCAGTAGAGACATTTCCACACGTTACAAGTCGTGCCAAACCCTCATAAGTATCTCAATATCTTACAATAAAAGAAATCAACCAGACTTTACGCCCTGGTGGCATGGTTTTTTAAGTATACGACTAAATAATGTTAAACCTATAAAACCATGTATCATGAGTAAAATAGTTAAAGTAATTGAAGTAATTGCCGCATCCGACAAGGGATTTACGGAAGCAACCCAGGTGGCTATTGAAAAAGCCTCCAAAAGCGTTAAGAATATCCGTTCAATTTATATTAAAGAAATGAACGCGAATGTAGAAAATCAGAAAATTGTTTCCTATGCTGTAAACGCAAAAATTTCTTTTGAAGTTGACGAGGATGTTTAAGCATATCCCCGGACCAAAAGTAAGAAGGCTTAAAAAGATAAAGCCTGAATAATCAGAATTGCAGGAAGTTCAATTTGTCATTCACTTCCTGTTATTCTTTTTTATCTTCATCAGGTTGATTCTTATCCCCCTCCTCACCTGATTCTTTCTCTTCTCCATCAAGTTGACTCTTTTTTTCCGCCTCATCTGGTTCTTTCTCATCTTCAGCAGCTTTTTTATCTGCATTCTCAATTAATTCATCCAGTATGTTATTGCGTTGGAGAATATTGTACCAGGTGATAATCTTTTTAATATCAGATGGGTAGACCCTGTCTTTATCATATTCTGGCAATACTGATTCCATGTATGTTTTGAGCGCTTCTTTGTTCGATTTAGGATCAATAGCTTCACGCCCGCTTTCCTTTCCCTTTATTCTTTTGAATATCTCCACAAGGGGTTCCTCTCCTGTTTCCGTGAAGACAGCAATGTCTTCCATGGAGCTGATTTTGGCCGTGGCATAAGCATTCATTCTTTTTTTTGTCTCAATGCCCTCGACTATAATGCCATTTCTTCCCTGTGATATAAACTTGAAGAGGCCAGGGTGACCCGATATTGCAAGGATGTCTTTTAATTCCATCGTGATTAACTTTAATCATTAAACGGCTGCAATATTACGATTTTATTTTTTTGCTTCAAAAAAAAAATAATGAACACTCATACTCATATCCACGTAGGTTAAATAATTATAGTTAACCATTCTTTGCCAAACCTCCGGATGACAATGCAATCAACTATCCCCATATTGACCGATTCGCGCATTCGATGAAGATATTGTAAGCATTACACAACACTTCGTTCGTGAAATTCAATAATCCGAACGCTCAACTTAGGTTATAACCCATATCACCGAAGGCTAAGACATATTGAATTACTATCAATTATCGTCCCCGGCCATGGTCAGGAGATATGACTATCGCGTAATTACCGGAGAACATCTTCCTACTTGATCCCTCTCTCATTTTTTATCTTCTCGTATGCTTCATTTACCTTTTGAAATTTCTCGTTGGCAATTTTCCGGAAATCTTCTCCCAGGTGGGCTACTTTATCCGGGTGATATTTAACGGCCATTTTCCTGTAAGCTTTTTTTACTTCCTCGTCGGTAACAGAGGGTTCTATTTCCAATATTTTATAATAAGCATCTGTGCGAGGAATGAACATGGCCCTTATGGATTCTCTGTCCGCGGTTGAAATACCCAACCCGTGGGCAATTCTGTCAATAACATCTAATTCATTTGTCGTGTAATTACCATCTGCACCGGATATACCATACAATAGATGCAGCATTTGCAGGCGACTTGAATAATCCAGTCTATTGCTGATCTGTCGGGTAACATCTTCCAGGGGAATGTCCCGGTTCAATATTTTTTTGAGCATTTGTAATGCTTCATTGGCCGAGTCAATTCCAAATATCCGGATTAATTGTGCTTTCACGTAATCCAGTTCCGATCGCATGACCTTTCCATCGGCTTTCATCACGGCAGCGATCAATACAAGGAGGCTAAACGCAAAATCGCCCGGGGTTGTTTGCCGACCTTCCAGGGCCGCGGGCAGTTCTTCCGCGTTATCAAATAGTGAACCTACAGCGAAACCAATCAGCCCGCCAAGAGGACCAAAAAATGCCCAACCTACTCCCCCTGCAATCCATTTTCCAAATTTTCCCATGCTAACTGTTTTTAATTTTCTCATGAATATCAATTACCTGGGGAAGCAATAATCGATTTTCGTCATTATTAATCACATGATCAGCTCCATTAATCTTCTCATCCTCAGTCATTTGATGTTTCATTCTATTTTCTACATCTTTCCTTTTCACGCCATCTCTTTTCATCACCCTTTGAATTCTCAATTCTTCAGGAGCAGTTACAGTCACGATCGCGTCCATCATACGATGCGCGCCACTCTCAAAAAGAATAGCAGCTTCTTCTATAACGTAAGGTACATTCTTTCGCCCTGCAACCCACGATTTGAAATATCGCCCCACGAAAGGATGGATTATCTCATTGGCACTTGCAAGCCTGTTTTTATCAGAAAAAATTAAAGACGCGAATTGCTTCCTGTTTATTCTACCACCCGTGTATATTTCTTTTCCAAATGCTTCCTGCAACTGGTATTTCAATTGTTCATCATGATCCATTAAATACCTTGCCTCCCGATCCGCGTTAAATACAGGTATTCCCAGATGATAAAAAATCTGACAGACAAGAGTCTTCCCGCTTCCTATACCGCCTGTTATCCCAACTTTCTTCATGATTATTTCTCTATGACATAATCAACATGACGTGGTGTGTACTTAACAGACTTGATGAAATCCGGCTTTTTTTCCAGCACGATCTCAAGTCCCCGGGAAGAGGCTTGATCCATGTTCTTAAAATCGGCAATAGCAGAGAATTTTGAAGGAACTACCCGTTCATAATCACTCAGGCTAACCATGTAGCTTATGCTTACCTTGTCAGGGAATGTTTTAATCGTGAGCGTATCAGGCACATTCTTAACTGTAACCGGCACTTGCAATGAAGCCTCTGTGAACATTTCAACAGGAATTTTCACCTTCACCCTCTCAGTTGAAAAAGTTATGTAATCAAGTTCCTGCAGCTTGACAGTTTCTTCAACAGTACGATTAAGATTGTCGAATTTCCTGAACGCGGTCTTCACGCTTTGGAGTGTATCAACAAACATGGCCGGTCCTGATACAAATACAGAATCTGGTTCTACTTGTATTTCACCATTAAGCATGTACTGCCGCTGTAAAGAAATATTGACATCTGGTTTCACGGGAATTTTTCCGGAAACAATATCGGAAAAATTAAAAAATATTGTATCCGGGATAATTCCTTCCACGGAAATTTCATTGCTGATTTGTTCCGCGATTAAATCCTTGTAATGCCCGGTAAGCAAATAAAAACGATTAGTACCATTGATCCTGTTCAGGTTAATTGAACGTATATTGAATACAACAGGTACCCTGCCAGTGCTTAACTTATATTTCAGCAGGCTATAACCATGGGCCTCAACAATCAGTTGTATTCTACGCGGCAATTCGCCTGTAAGCACCTTATCCCTGGGGAAATTGATAAATTTTACCGGGTAATATATGTTGGTTGAATAATCTTTATTGAGGGTGTTTAATAACCAAAAAAGGGAAGATAATAAAACAAAAAAAGAAAATACAACTGCTTTCCGGCTAACATGGATTTTCCTATTACCGGAAACAATATCTATAATCCATTTTATTATCTTCCTTACCAAAACTATTGTTCATATGAACCCGTTGTTTCGCCCGTAGCCAAGAAACGGGTAACTCGTTTATTTTTTTTGCAAGTCTCCTGGTTCCTTCAGCAATGCACTTTTATCAATTTTCAACTTCACGTTTGCATCAACTTCAACAATGGCAGCGGTTTCTTTTAATTCGACAATTTTCCCGTAAATACCACCGGTTGTTACAACTTTATCTCCCTTGGAAAGAGACTCCCTGAAAGATCTCAATTCTTTTTGTCTTTTCACCTGAGGTCTAATCATGAAGAAATAAAAGACCAGAATAATCAATAATAACGGGAGAAAAGAAACAAGCGGGTTCTGTCCTTCCTGAGGGGGTGCCATTAATAAAATAAAAATCAGATTGTTCATCATTTAAAAGGTTTAATTAAATTATTACTTTTTATTTTTCAATCTTTTCACGATTGCAAAGGTAACCGATTTTTTTAAAAAAGAATCAGCCCTGGTCTCATGTTATGATTCCCCTATCAATCCCCTGCCCTGTTTTTGTATCTTATTATTCTCGCGGAGGTGATGAATTATTTTATCCAGGATACCGTTGATAAAAACATTACTTTTCTTCGTGCTATAGAATTTTGATATTTCAATATATTCATTCAGGGTCACTTTTGTAGGAATGGATGGAAAGCTCAATAATTCCGCAATTGCCGTTTTCATTAACAAAGTATCCATGTAGGCAATTCGCTCAAAATCCCAGTTTTTCGTGAATTTTTCAATGAGACTAATATACTCCTTCTGATTCAAAATGGTTTTCCTGAACAACGTTTTCACGAAATCCCGGTCATCGTCATTTTTATAAAGTACCATCATCGAGGCATTGGTTTGATCTTCAGGACGAAACTTTTTAATAGTTTTAGTAATCATTCCAATTACATAGTCTACCTCATCATTCCAAAAAATACTCTCTTCTTCTAAGACATTATATAAATCCTCGTAAGGTATTACAATGTGATTAAAAAAATCAATGACCAGTTGCTTATCTTCCTCGTAACCGGACTTTGGATTTGTCATATACTTCCCGTAGATTTCAGAACCGGTAAGCGATTGGTACAAACCTTTTATTAATTCCGGGTGATTAACCCAGCTAAGCCTGTTCTCATTAAGAAACTTTTTCAGTTGCTCGCTATTTTCCACCTGCTTTACCACCTTGTTATCTATAAACCGCGTGTTCGGGTGCAAGTCCTCGTGGGTGGGCATCTTCTTTTCCATGGCCATTTCTACTTTTTTCCTGGCAAATGCAGCCACGTCAACTATAAGCAGAAAAAGGTAGTGATAAAGTTGATATGATTTATGAATACTGTGAAAGAGTTCCTTTTCAGACTTTTCTATTGTTTTATCTTCACTTTTATTATAAGCATACAATTCCTGAAGAACTTTTATTCGCAACAATCTTCTGTTTATCATCTCAAAATTTCAAAAAATAGAAAAATCATTTTTCATTAAGAATTGCAAAAATAGGTCTTTTTTATTTATTTCGTTAAAAATTAAAAGAATAAAAATATCTATATTCGGGCGTAAATAATTTACATTATCCAAATATTTTTCTATTTTTGAACAAATAAAGAGGAGTTTCTAAACTACTAACGAACCTAGCTATGGAAGAAGGAATCGAAAAAAATGAAAGCACGGAAAAAAAAGAAAGACAAGAAATTTTCTCAAGAGCAGTAAGGGCGGGAAAACGAACATACTTCTTTGATGTTAAAGCTACCCGTAAAGACGATTACTATCTCACTATTACCGAAAGCAAGAAAAGGTATAACAGGGATGGAAAGTATTTTTACGAGAAACACAAGGTTTTTCTTTACAAGGAAGATTTTGATAAGTTTCTGGAAGGCTTAACATCATCGATTGATTTCATTAAAGAGAACAACCCTGAGACCCACAAAACTGAGGAGATTCCTGATGAAAACACCAGTGAAGATTACACGAGTGTTGAGTTTGAAGACCTTGGAGAACAATCTTCTGGCAAAAGTAATAATGAAAGCTAAGATTTAGCTTTCATTATTCCGTTATTATTTCTCGTACTTTTCCATTTTATCGTTGATGAAGACATCCCTATCAGAAGCCGCGTGCAATTTAATATTGATGATAGTCTCGCTCGCCCCGGCTTCAAAGGCTTTATGTTGAATCACTTTGAGGAGGCTTGTCAATTCATCGTAAGAACCTTCAATTACTGTTTCGAAAGGACAAACCTTGTATTTCAAACCAGATAAACGTACAAGTTCAATCACCTCATCAATGATAATGTAGGGTGATTTTTTCTTATCGTGTGCAAGAGGCAATAATTGTATTGCCATGTTACAAGAGTAATTCATTTTTTTTCTTATTTGATAAGTGCCACTATAAAATAATAAGTCATCAAAAATGAGGCAATTAATTTAATACCAATTCCCATTAAAAACCCGAAAAAAGACCCGAGAGCAGCCCGAAGTGATTGCCTTCCGTCTTTTCCAGACATAACCTCACCGGCCAGGGCCCCGAGAAAGGGAAACAATATAATTCCCAGCGGCGGCAAAATAAACAAACCAACAACCAGGCCAATCGTGGCTCCCCATATGCCTGCTTTTGTTCCCCCAAATCGTTTTGTTCCCCACACCGGCACAACGTAATCAAGAATAGTGACAACAACCGCCAGTAAAAATGTGAGCAACATGAAATTAAAGGAAAAATCAGCCCAGCGGGTATATTTCAGGGCCAGTAAGCCAAGCCAGCTAATAGGCGGCCCGGGTATGACCGGCAAAATACAACCAGCGAGACCCACTATGATCGCGACGATGCCAAGGGATAAAAGAAGATAATCTGCCATTATTTAAGATATCAGGTATTTTTTTTTCAAAAATAACCATTTATCCATTTTTTTCAGCGATTTGTTTAACTATAATTACCTGCAATAGTTAGTTTTTCTTTTTTAGCCCATTTTTTAAACCACCCCGGCACATCCACGTGAGAAATACCTCCCAGGTTAGGCGGCACGCGACCACTTTCCTGGTATTTCCGGGAAGAATCTATCAGGAATTGAATAAACGATGTATACTCGGATGTTTCTTTTTTGCTCCATTGATTGGAAGTCTTCCCTTTAGCAGTCATTTCAATATAGTAACCCAGCACCGTTTCATTGATATATTGAATAAGATCTGCCTGGTTATCTTTTCGCTTCAGCAATTCATCATCGAAATCTTTCAGGATTCTTTGCCAGTCAGATGGTTCCTCTCGTTGTAGCGTATCTATATACCACGCGCGGGTTTCCCAAAACAATTCATGGTGTTTATTACCATATAAATAATGGGTAAATTTAATTTTATCTTCCAATAACATCGCGAGTTGAAGGTTATTATTCGTGTCTGCTTGTTTGGGTTTTGCCCGGTTTTTTTTTGAAAAATTAAAGATCATAATAAGAAATATTCAGATTCATACATTACAAAATACAAAAAAAAAATGAGATAAAAAATAAACGTGAAATTAAATCCCGATGAAAAGAAAAAGAGGGAAGCATCTTCCCTCTTTCCTATTTGTCGTTATAATAATCTATTGCTGGTTGATTTTAACAAATTCTTCCGGTTGATATTTAACCAGGTGAAAAGGTAACTTCAAAATGGATTTATAACTTTCACCCGCCTCCTTGCAATCCTCATCCTCATCCTCATAATACCAGTTAATATCAACATGTTTGCCATTATCATTTATTTCCTTGAACTTCAGGAATAAGTAAAGTAACCACTTGGAGGTTCCCGTGTTGAAATAATACAATTTAATATTTACCACGGTAGTGTCATGCGCGTTTTGCACGTATTCTTCAAGTAGATCATCAATGGGCTGATAAAATGAGGTAGGATCTTCCGGAATAGAATTACCAGTAATGTTCATGATTCCTTTATCGGGAATAAACTCGACACCAGGGGTTTTTTTTGTTCCCTTAATCTCTAAACTCTTCATTTGCATTCAATTTTCTTTTTTGGTGTTTCCATATGTTTATATAATATTTTTAACGGTCAGACCTGCCTGCCAAAGTGTCCGATTATGGCCTGTCGAAGAAAGGGAGACTTAACCGTATTCACGACTGTCTTCCTACTAAAATACGGGGAAAACTGTTATTTGTTGCATCCGGGAAGAATGATTTTAATTACCCATTGAAGTTAATCTAAATCATCTAACCTGATAAATAAAACTTAAGCTTTTGATTATAATTGGATTATAATCGATAGATCAAAAAAATAAAACAAAACTATTTTCTCGACAATTTATTAACAGAACACGACATGCAAGTGGTTTTACAATATTGATTCAGCTTTTTATCTTTTTTGCTGAAGGAAATCACCAGTCCTTTAATGGTATAATAAAGAGCAATACCCACGAGTAGCAGTGTAAGAATATTTTGTATGATTAAACTATTAAATATCATAATTCAAATAATAATTTTTCCAACCTGATAAACAACAAGTGCTGTCAGGTATGCCAAAAATGTTGTGTAAAAACCTGTAAACAGAGCCCATTTCCAGCTTCCTGATTCATTTTTGATAGTCACCAGCACGGCAATACATGGAAAATAGATCAAAATAAATACCAGAAACGAGAAAGCTGTAAGTGGATCGAAAACTTTTTTTCCGGCTCTTTCCCCATGATCGTATTCCTGTTCTTTCAGCACCTCTTGTAAAGAATCCTCGTGACCGTCTGCATGATACAACACTCCCAGTGTGCTGATAACTATTTCCTTGGCAGCAATACCGGAGATAAGACTCACTCCCATTTTCCAATCATAACCAAGCGGGTAGATAATCGGTTCAATCGATTTACCAATTCTGCCCACGAACGAGTATTCTTGTTGAGCTGCCTGCTGAATATGATCGAGTTCACGCAACGCCGCTGATTTTATTGCCCGTATCGTGCTATCTTCCTTTTTACTCAAAGTGTACCGCGAAAGTATATCCGCATGATAGAGTTCAAGTTTCTGTTTCATCTGATCGTGTTTCTCAACCACATCACTGTTGACGGGGAAATTCCCGAGTGCCCAAATAACAATGGATGCAATCAGGATAACTCCTCCCATTTTCTTAATGTACTGTCCGGCCCTGTTCCACATATGTTTTACAGTGGATCGAAAGGTCGGAACCCGGTAAGGAGGCAATTCCATCACAAATGGAAGCCCTTTACCTTTAAATATTGTTTTCTTTAATAACAGGGCCATTAATATGGCAATAAGAATGCCCAACCCGTAAAGAACAAAAAGCATTGTACCCGGTTTATCAGGGAAGAATGCCCCTATAAACAAGACGTAAACCGGTAACCTTGCACTACACGACATGAAGGGGTTAATAAGCATTGTAAGGAGCCGGTCATTTCTATTTTCGATAGTCCGGGTTGCCATTATGGCAGGCACATTGCAACCAAACCCCATCAGAAGCGGAATAAATGATTTGCCATGTAAACCTATCTTGTGCATCAACCTATCCATGATAAAAGCCACCCGGGACATGTAACCCGTATCTTCCATTAAAGAAATAAAGAAAAAGAGAATCAAAATATTGGGAAGAAAAACAGCTACCCCCCCTACCCCGTCAATTATACCATTCATGAGTAAATCTTTGAAAGTTCCTTCAGCAAACAATACAAAAACTACCCTGTTCAAGGCCGCCACACCCGATTCAATCCAGTGCATGGGATACTGGCCAAGCCTGAAAGTGGCCTGAAACATGAGCCACATGAAAAAGATAAAAACAGGAAACCCGAAAACTGAATGGGTTAATAGCGTGTCGATCGTTTCAGTATTCTTTCTTCGCCCCTCAACACCCTTGTGAAGCGTTTCTTTAAGCGCTCCAGCTATAAAAGCATATTTTGCATCGGTAACCAGTGTTTCACTATCCTCTGAAAACAATGTCTCCAGCCGGTGAATCTCTTCCTCAGTTTTCTTGAATACCAAGTCTTTATTTTCAGCACTATTTACAATTCTTTTCACCTCCCGGTCTTTCTCCAGCAACTTTACCGACAGGTAGCGTGATGAATAGGTATCGGTAAGATTATAATTCTCTTCCCTCTTGATAAGTCTTTGCACGCGAGCAATCGATTCTTCAATTTCTTCACCATAATTCATGTGTATATGCCGTATGGTCTTGTCTTTTCCGGCAAACACGTTAATGATGGTATCGAATAACTCATTGATGCCCTTTCCCTTGTAACTCACCGTGGGGACGAATGGAATCCCGAGCAGTTCACCAAGACTGTCAATATCCAGTTGATCGCCCTGGTTTTGCAATTCGTCGTACATGTTAAGAGCAACAATCACCCTGATGTCCATATCTATAAGCTGGGTTGTGAGATACAGGTTTCGTTCGAGATTAGAGGCATCTACAACGTTGACGACCAGATCGGGCGTTTGCCGCATGATATATTTCCGCACGAAAAGTTCCTCTGGTGAGTAGGCCGAAAGAGAATACGTGCCCGGGAGATCTGTAATATTAAAGGTATATCCCTTGTGAACAAATGATGCTGTTTTTGAACTGACAGTAACACCGCTGTAATTCCCGACTTTTTCCTTTGATTTGGAGGCAAAGTTAAAAAAAGTGGTTTTCCCGGAATTGGGATTTCCCACGAGAGCAATATTAATTGTCTTCCCGATTTCACGAGCCTTAATCTCAAGATATTTTTCAGGAAGTTGCACGCTACTGGTTTTCTCGGCTGGAGAACCATCAATTCCCGCTGTAAGTATCTCTATTTTAGCAGCTTCGCTTCTTCGTAAAGAAACAAAATAACCCATGATGGAATACTCGATAGGATCTTTCAGGGGGGCATTTTTAATCACGGTTACCTTTTTCCCTTTTACAAATCCCATCTCAATAATTCTTTTCCGGAACGCTCCTCTCCCTCTTACTTTCGTGATAATTCCCGTCTGCCCGTTTTTCAGTTCCGATAAAAACATCTTATTTATAATCAAATTAAATAAAAATAGTCTGCAATAATACTATATAATGAGAAGAGATGCAAAAATATTTTATTCTCGCCTGATTTTTTTTTAAAATAAAGAAAACGCGTAAAAATACCTATTGGGTTTTTCTTTTTTTTTATGTTATTTAATGAATAATTTTTAGGTATTGTTTTTAGTTTATATAAATAGAATTTATTAAGATTTTTCTTGACAAATAAAAAATTAATTTGAATCTTTATTTGATAAATTAGATGAATGGTTGAAGAAGAAAACATATACGACAAGATTCAGGAAATTTTTGGGACCATGCCTGCCAATCTCAATGTTCTGGAGGAGGAGATAGACGTTGATCTTCAGATGGAGTATTTTGAACATTCCAAGAATCATAAGACTTCATTATCGATGGAGGAGATCATTCAAAAGAAGGATGATATTTTTCTCGAGGGCATTTCAGTTCCCGAGAAAAAGGATCGGCTTGTTGAATTGGCATCAATTGAAAATATCGAAGCATACCGGACCATTCAACGTTACCTGCAGGAACCGGAAGATGATTTAAGAGACTGGGCCATGTTGGCCTTACAGGAAAGCAGGATGCTCATTGAAAGTAAGCTATTGGATGAGAATCAGATATTTATTTCGACCGGTCTGGGTGGTAAAGGATTCAAGCTGAGATACTTCGTGGTGATTTTGTCCAGGAATTTTTCTGATTTCACCAGGATGCAACGAAAGATAATCAGGAACGAGTTCGAGTATATTTTGAAAAAGGTTGATGCCGAGATTGAAGAAATTCGTTTCCGGAAGAACATGTCCTCGATTTTGGCCATTATCCCGCTGAATATTTCTATCAAAGATATTTTTCGCCGTGCGATTGAAGAATCTAACCAGTATGGAGATTTCATAAAGACTAACTTTTTAGTTACCAATGTGAAAAAACTAAGCTTCAGGGAAATCAAAGATTTTGTAGAGAAGCAGAGATTACAGGAAAAGATTTAAGCATTCTAAGCATAATCGTGGAGGTTTTACCTGCGCAACAAATAATCAATAACCACACTGATATCTCGTTAAACAATAAATGACGGGGGTGCAATAGATAAAAACCGCGATCTTATTAGTTTTTTTATTTAAAGAAAATGCTTATTTTTGCAGCCGCTAATAAAAAAAGCCGGCGAGGTAGCTCAGGTGGTTAGAGCGCATGATTCATAATCATGAGGTCGAGAGTTCAAGTCTCTCTCTCGCTAC
>CAYRRV010000036.1:0-39895 GCA_964426725.1 uncultured Bacteroidales bacterium
ATGAAAGACAGGTTGCTAAAATTTTTGAACACTGAAAATATAAGTTACACGCACTTTGCTGATGAAATTGGTGTACAGCGATCAAGCATTTCCCATATATTATCCGGGCGAAATAAGCCGAGTTTTGACTTTATACAAAAAATTCTGGGGCGATATAATAAAATTAACCCGGAATGGCTCATTATGGGAACTGGAAGTATGTACAAAACCATGTCACAACCCTCTCTATTCGATAATATAAGTAGCCAGGAAAGAAAAAAGGAGCCATCAAAACAAGATGATAATATACTACCAGATGTAAAATTTGAAAAAGAGGCAAGTAAAGTACCTGACAACACAAATTCTAACACTAAAGACTCATTGGAGAACCTGGGAAATGACGAGATTGAAAGAATTGTTATTTTCTTTAAAAATGGTCGATTCAGGCAGTATATTCCATAGTTTACATATGTAAACAAAGCTATTTTTTGATTAATTTCATACCTTTTTGTTATATTAGCGAAAAAATTGCATGTACAAAGCTTTCATCCGACCATTTTTGTTCTTTTTTACACCTGAGTTTGTTCATCATCTTATTGTTTATACTATTAAGGGATTATTTAAAATTCCCGGAATTCCTGCTATTTTTCATAAACTTTTTACTGTGGATGACTCAAGGCTTCAAAAAGAATTTCTTGATATGAAATTCAGGAATCCTGTTGGACTGGCTGCCGGATTTGATAAGAATGCAGTAATTTTTAACGAATTTTCTTTATTGGGTTTTGGATTTATTGAAATAGGCACCGTTACACCTCGTCCACAACCTGGTAATCCTAAACCAAGATTATTTCGACTGGTTAAAGATAAAGCCCTGATCAACCGGATGGGATTCAATAATATCGGTGTCGATAAAGCTGTTGAAAATATTACAAAATACCGTAGGAATAATAATATTATTATCGGGGGCAATATTGGCAAAAACACTGATACCCCGAATGAAAAGGCAGTAGACGATTACCTGTACTGCTTCAGAATGTTGTATGACCATGTGGACTATTTCGTGGTTAATGTTAGTTGTCCTAATATCACTAATCTCTCGGAACTACAGGATAAAGATAAATTGATTCAGATACTGGAATCAATTATGAAAGTTCGTGACAATGAATATACAATAAAAAAGCCTGTATTGCTTAAAATTTCACCTGATCTGAATAAACAACAAATTGATAATACTTTAGAGATTGTTCGTGATTTGAAAATAGATGGTATTGTCGCGATAAATACAACGATTACTAGAGATAACCTTCATATATCAGATGATAAAATAAGGAAAATTGGACGGGGCGGTTTAAGTGGAAAACCATTGACTTTAAAAGCCCGGGAGATTATAAGTTACATTTCATCCAAAACAGATGGAAAGTTGCCTATTATTGGCGTGGGAGGTATTATGACTGAGGAAGATGCATGGCAATTATTACAGGCAGGAGCTTCCATAATTCAGTTATATACAGGGTTTATATACCAGGGACCAGCTTTTGTTAAAAAGATTAATAAATATATCTTAAGAAAACTTTAATATAAAAGATTAGCTTTTTTCATAATTTTGCTATTCCAATAATTAAATGTAAATCTTATGAAACCCACAACATGTTAAATATGTTTAATACAAAGACGGATGAATAAAATCTAAAATAGGGCAATAAATGTTACTGAACTTGAGGAATGTGGGTTCCATCCGGCTTTGAAAATAAATTTTATACGGAATGAAAAAGACGATAATTTTCCTTTTCGCTGTTGTACTTGTTATTTCCTGCAAAACAAATGAAGAGAAATCGGAAACTAACAAGAATGCAAAAAATATTATACTTCTGATAGGCGATGGCATGGGTGTGGCTCATCTCCACGCTGCGATGACTGTTACGCCTGATGCACTGAACATTGAAAAATTACCTCACGTGGGTCTTATCAAAACCAACTCATCCGATAATTACATAACCGATTCTGCAGCAGGGGGTACTGCCATAAGCTCTGGAGTGAAAACCACCAATGGAGCTGTTGGTGTGGATTCAACCGGTAATTTAGTTAAAACTATTCTTGAATATGCAGAGGATAATCAACTTTCAACCGGGCTTGTAGCTTCAAGTTCTGTAACCCATGCTACACCCGCTTCATTTATAGCTCATGTTACCAGCAGGAGCATGAATGAAGAAATTGCATCTTTTTTTCTTGAAACAGACGTGGATGTATTCATGGGAGGGGGTAGGCAATATTTCAGTGACAGGAAAGATAAGTTGAATTTGCTGGATCAATTAATAAATAAAGGGTACGAGGTACAGGATACATTTATTGAAACATATGAACCTGAAGGAAATAAATACGCCGGACTCTATTACATGAATCATCCTCCTTCCATTTTAAACGGGAGAGGAAACATGCTACCCCGTTCAGTGGATATTGCACTCGATAAACTGTCGGGAAATAATTCAGGCTTCTTTCTGATGATTGAAGGTTCTCAAATTGACTGGGGGGGACACGCGAATGATATTGATTTTATAACAACTGAAATGCTTGATTTTGACAAAGCAGTGGGAAAAGCACTCGATTTTGCTGAAAAAGATGGTAATACGCTGGTTATTGTTACATCCGATCATGAAACAGGCGGACTCGCAATTAACGGGGGGAGTATCAGACAAAACATGATTGACCCGGCTTTCACAACCGACGGGCACACTGGAATTATGGTCCCTGTATTTGCCTATGGGCCTGGAGCTGAAAAGTTTTCAGGAATATATCATAATACGGGAATTTTTGACAAAATGATGGAATCTTTCGGATTTAGTAAATGACCAACGGTTACTACATCAACCGGGTGAAAATCTTCATGGCATTACTAATTGTTTTAGTTTTACTTGCCAGTGGAAAATGCGGAAGAAAAAATGCTGAAGATTCTGATCTCCTGCAAATTGCATGGAAACATCTCGAAGTACCTGTAAATATATACATCCGTAATTTACCTGACCTCGTATCTGAATCATCGGCCCTGGTATTGCATAACGATTTATTCTGGACTATCAATGACAGCGGGGGTGATCCTGTAATATTCGGGTTAAGTAAAGACATTGGAAATGTTGTACATACGGTTACATTAGAAAATGCTGAAAATCACGACTGGGAAGCACTCACTACCGATGGGAATTATTGGTATACTGGTGATTTTGGAAATAATTCCGGAATAAGAACAGATCTTTGTATTTATAAATTCTCCGGTGAGTTTCTCTCAGCAACCGGTGATACTTCATTGACTGCAGATAAAATATCCTTTTCTTATGAAGATCAGGATAATTTCAATAAATCCCTGCATAGAACAGCCTATGATTGTGAAGCCATGATCGTTATGAATGATAGCATTTTTCTTTTTACCAAGGATTGGGTAAATGAATTCACGACAATATACAGGTTACCTGCTAAACCCGGTAATTATAAAGCTAAAAAAATTGCCGTGTTAAATGCAAGGGGATTAATTACCGGTGCTACATACAAGAAATCTACAAATCAGCTTGCTCTCTTGGGTTATAAGAATTTTGTCCCTTTTGTTATTTATTTCAACTCCTTTAGTCCATATAAAGTAAATAAAGGTTCTGTATATCGTTTTAATTTTTCTGATATTGAAATGGCCCAGACGGAAGGTATTACTTTCGGTAAGGATCATGCGTTGTATTTATCTTCTGAGAAAAACAGGCTTCCCGGTCATATTTTCCGAATCGATCTGACTATCCTGAATTTATGATTATTCGGGAAACACCGGTTCCGGAAGTAATTTTTTCAGACTAATACCGTTCAAGTGTTAAGTCTTTCTTAATTTTACATGTCAATCAATAATTCGCGAGCATGCTATTCAGTGAAGAAGATAAAGCAATGTTTGAAAATGGTAAACTTTTGCCACTAATAGAAGACTTCTATACCATACAGGGAGAAGGTTATCACATGGGCAAAGCCGCCTATTTTATCCGCCTGGGTGGATGTGATATCGGTTGTAGCTGGTGTGATACAAAATTCTCGTGGCGTCAGGATTTACACCAACTAACGAGAGCAGATGAAATCGTATTAAAGGCTGCAAATTACCCTGCAAAAGCAGTCGTTATAACCGGGGGTGAACCCTTGATTTACCCGCTCGATTATCTTACCGCTTCACTGAAGAATGAAGGAATTGCAACGTTTCTTGAAACCAGTGGGGCATATGAGCTTTCGGGTGATTGGGACTGGATATGTTTGTCGCCCAAAAAGCATATGCCACCGCTACGTGGTATTTATTCCCTGGCGCGTGAATTAAAAGTAATTATTCAACAGGCAGATGACATTGACTGGGCAATACAAGTCTCAGGAGAAGTATCTCATGAGTGTAAGTTGTATTTGCAGCCTGAATGGAGCAAACATAACGAAATATTGCCGGTTATAATTGATTACGTGAAAAAAAATCCCTCGTGGAATATTTCCCTGCAAGCACATAAATTCATGAATATTCCTTAACATTATGTCCCTGGTAATTATTACCGGGTGTAACTTATTGGAAAATAATTATTACTTTAGATTATTGTTCATACTATCAATTCAGTGAAAATGAGAACAAAAAGATTTTATATATCGGTATCATTATGTTTGGCTTTTCTTTTCCCGGGTATTAGTCATGCTCAATTTACTGTCGATTCTGAAAGAGCCATCAGGTTTTTTGAGTCGGGCACGCGTAATTTTGGTTTGTATTACTACGATCTTGCTGAACAAGATCTATTAAAGGCCATTGATATTGAACCCCGGTTCGTGGAAGCATATTTAGTGCTTGCCGATTTATATGCCGTGCAAAAGGAACATGAAAAAGTGAAGGAGAATTATGAAAAAGCCTTTAACATTAAACCCGGTTTTTATCCCCGGGGATACCTGAACCTGGGTCGGGCTTATTTTAACCTGGGAGAATATACATCGGCACGGGAAAATCTTAGGTTATTCAAGGAAAAATACGCGAAAGAAACAAAAGAAATTAAAGAAGCGGAAAGACTCCTGGAAAGCTGTTCTTTTGCAGAGAATGCTGTACAAAACCCGGTGCCTTTTCATCCCGAAAACCTGGGAGAGAACGTGAATTCAGAATTTGATGAGTATTGGCCAAGTATTTCAGCTGATGGTAAAATACTTGTTTACACGGTTTTGCTTCCAATCGATCCCGGGAATGAGGCCAGAAGATATAACAGGCAGGAAGACTTTTATATCAGTTATTGGAAAGATAATCAATGGACTGTTTCCGAGCCTTTGGGACCACCTTTGAATACTCCTGAGAATGAAGGAGCTCAATCCATTTCTGCTGACGGGCGATTGATGTATTACACTGCTTGTAATCGCTCTGGCGGCTTCGGCAAGTGTGATATATACTACAGTGAGAAAGTTGGTAATAAATGGACCCGGCCTTCCAACCTGGGTTCATCTGTAAATTCATCTTTCAGCGAAAAGCAACCCTCTATTTCACCAGATGGACGCACCCTGTATTTTATAAGTGACAGGCCGGGAGGTAAAGGTGGTTATGATATATGGGTGACAACGAAATCCGCGAAGGGTAATAACTGGAGTAAACCAAGAAACCTGGGAGATACTATCAATACCACCGGCCATGAACAGTCCCCTTTTATTCATGCTGATAATGAAACCTTTTATTTTACATCTGATGGACACGTGGGAATGGGTGGATTTGATATTTTTAAATCGAGCAGATTGGATTCCGGTAAATGGAAGATACCTGAAAATCTCGGATATCCGATAAATACTTGGAATGATGAAATGGGTTTGATTGTTAATTCATCGGGTAAAAGAGCTTACTACTCGTCTACGCGGGATGAGAAGATGGGAAATGACCTCTTTTCATTTGTTTTACCCGAAAAATTAAGACCAACTCCAGTATCTTACATGAAAGGTATTGTTTATGATGCCGGGGAAGGATTTCCATTAAGTGCCGATTTCGAATTAATAGAATTGCACTCCGGGCAAACTATATTTAATAGCTTTTCAGATCCCACGACAGGCGAATTTTTGGTATGCATTCCTGCTGATAATAATTATGCCCTTAATGTTTCTCGCCCCGGGTACATGTTCTATTCTGAAAATTTTGCCTTTGAAGGAGTTCACGAGATATCTGACCCGTTTCTCGTGGATATTCCCCTTCATCCCATAAAAGAAGGGGTTACTGTTATATTGAAAAATATTTTCTTTGAAACCGATTCCTATCAGCTCAAGTCTGAATCGAAAGTTGAGCTTGACAAGCTGATTCAGTTTCTACAACAAAATGAATCTGTTGTAATTGAAATAGCTGGTCATACTGATAAAGTGGGTACCGAAGAATATAACCTGGATCTGTCTTTTAACCGGGCAGGGGCAGTTGTTAATTATCTTATTGATAACGATATAGAAGAATCCCGACTCGTCCCGAAGGGATATGGCGAAACCCAACCAGTGGCCACTAATGATACCAGGGAAGGCAGGGCCCTCAACAGGAGAACCGAATTTAAAATATTAGACAAATAAAAATTATCTGACTTTTTTGTAACTTTTTCCTTCATTTTCCGGTTTAAACCTATAGACAATCAGATCGGGGATTAAATTGGAACATGAAGAAAAAATAATAGGTTTTTCTGAAAAACTTCCGGGGAAGGATTTTGAGAGTATTCTTTCCAAGGGTAGTACCTTGTTCGATGGATTACTCGAAAGAATGATATATTTCGACACGGAACTTACCGTGCGATGGTGCAATAAAGCCGCTGCTGATTCCTTGAAAAAAAGAAAAGATGAAATTATCGGCAAAAAATGTTACCATGTATGGCATAACTCAGATAAACCCTGTAAAGGTTGCCCTGCCTTAAAATCATTACAAACCAGGCGAATTGAGCAAACCGAACTCACTTTCAATGACGGCAAAACGCTTCTTTTAAGGGGTACGCCGGTTTTAAATGAAGATGATGAAGTATCAGGTTTAATTGAATTTGCCCGGGACATCACGGAAAAAAAGGTAATTGAACAAGCCCTCCTGAAAAGTGAAGAAAAGTATAAGCGAATTGTTGAAGATCAGTTAGATTATATCATTCGTTTTGATGCAGAGGGACGGATTACATTTTTAAATTCACGTGCCCGTGAATTATTCAGACAAGATATACCGATTTTAGGACATGATATTTCTCAATATATAGGAGAAGAAGATAAAATATTACTGGATAGAATTCAAAAAATCAGACCTGACAGACCTTCGGTAGACTACACTTCCCGAATTTTGGGTTCAAAAAAATCTTTCAGGTGGGTGAACTGGAAGATTACAGCCCTGTTTGAAAAGGATAAAATAGTTGAATACCAATCTGTTGGCAGAAATATTACCGTGATGAAACTCACGGAGCAAGCCTTGAAAGAAAGCGAAATGAAATTCAGGCAGTTTACCGAGAATTCGCGCGAAGGATTTCTTATTAAGACCGCGGGTAAAATTATATACCTGAACTCGGCTTTTGCTAATATCTGGAACTGTGATAAAATTGAAATTTTCAAATATCCTGATAATCTGGTTCATTCTGTTTATCCCGAAGATTTAACGAAGTTCTCCTTGTTCTGGAATGCAGAACCAATGGGTGTTGCAGAAGAAGAAATCCGACTTGTTAATCAAAATAATGAGATAATATGGGTGTGGCTGAGAGTATTTCCTATTCATGAAGATGGAGAAATGAACCGGTTTGCCGCTATTGTAAGTGACATCACGGCAAGGAAAAACACGGAGTTTGCCCTTGCCGAATCCGAGAGGAGACTCGTGCAGGCAAATCATGCCAAAGACAAATTTTTTTCCATCCTGGCACATGATCTTAAAAGCCCTTTAGGAAGCATGTTAAACATGATTGGCTTGTTAAAGAACAACCTGGTTGATTTTTCAAAAGATGAATTGAAAACTTCACTCAACGATTTGTTTAATTCTGCCGAGCAAAGTAAAAATTTGCTGGAAAATTTGTTAAACTGGTCGCGTAACCAGTTGGGTAGTCTTAAAGTCAATAAAGAGGTTTTTTCACTGACCAATCAGGTTCGGCAAACACTTAACCTGTTTGAAAATAATTTCAAACAAAAAAGTATCAGGTTATCTAATCAGGTGAAGAATGATTACAGGATTAATACCGATAAAGAGATGATATCCGTGGTTTTAAGAAACCTGATCTCGAATGCAATTAAGTACACTCACCAGGGTGGTGAGATTAAATTATGGGCAGAAAGGAACAAGAACCTGGTTAAACTCTATATTCAGGATTCCGGAATCGGGATGGACCATGCCACATTGGACAGGATTTTTAATTTTGATAACAGGATTTCCAACCCGGGTACTGATAATGAACCGGGAACAGGTCTTGGATTATTATTGGTGAAAGAGTTTTGTGAGAAATGCGGTGGGACTGTTTCCGTGAATAGCAAACCAGGAAAAGGAAGTGTTTTTGCTGTTTCTTTTCCGGTTTATAGCATGTAATTTCCCTTAATTTTCTTATCTTTAATAATAATGAATGTATTGTTTTTTACATTTCGAAATTATATACTAAAGCCCTGATAAAAAGTTATTTATGGACTGGCAGGATAAAAAAATATTAATTGCTGAAGACGAGGAATATAACTTTTTTTACCTGTCAGAAGTTCTTTCCGAGACGAAAGTCTTCATTATTCATGCTAAAAACGGGAAAGAGGCTGTTGATATCATGAAAAATTCGGAAATAGATGTAATATTAATGGATATCCGGATGCCTCAATTAAACGGCATTGATGCCACGAGAGAAATAAGAACCTTTAACAAGGAGGTACCTATCATTGCTCATACAGCTTATGCTTTTACCGAAGACAGGAATAAATGTCTCAACGCCGGTTGTAATCATTATCTACCTAAACCGGTAAAAAAAGATGACTTATTTAAAATTCTTCATACTTTTCTGAATCATTCCTGATTGAACTTTGCTTTAGATTTTCATTTTTATATATTTGCCCAGGGTTGATAATTGAATTAATGTATACATGACCATGGAATGTAAAAAAGACACCAACAAAAATAACTGTAATTGTAGCTATCCCTGCAGCCGTAAAGGTATGTGCTGCGATTGTATTACTTATCACCGTCGTTCGGGACAACTTCCTGCCTGTTATTTTCCCGATGATATTGAAAGCGGATATGACAGATCTGTAGATAATTTTATATCTATCTATAAAGAAAGAGGCATTTGCTGGAGATGATTAGAAAAACAATCTCTTTCAATGCTCACACTGCCAGCTAATCACCAACAACCAATAACTTATTCCCCCGTTTTCACCGGTGGCTCAGGTATTGGTGGAATTTCTTTATATTCATCCAGTTTTTCCATGATAACCTCTATTGCTTTTTGTAATTGTTCATCAACACCCTTGTATTCCAGAGCCGGATTATTAGAAACATAGATATCAGGTTCTACTCCATATCCCTCGATTATCCATTTGCTTTCCTCGGCTGAATAACTGGCAAACTCGGGCTTCCATAATTCATGAGTATCAATAAAGGGTAGGGAAGAGGTAATACCTACTACACCACCCCAGGTGCGTTCGCCAATCACAACTCCCAAATCATGTTTCTTGAAGCTGTAAGGAAACAAATCGCCATCTGAAGCAGAGTATTTATCAATTAGCATTACCTGCGGTCCAAGCATCATTTGCCTGGGAGTATGCCATGGTACTTCAACTCCTCTTCGCATGTTGGCTCTTGTAACCTCTCGGCGCAGTCTTTCAATTATCATGGGTGATACATTACCCCCGCCATTGCCTCTATCATCTATAATCAGGCCTTTCTTGTTCAATTGTGGGTAGAAATGCTTGACAAATTCATTGAGTCCTCCCTGGCCCATGTCGGGAATGTGAATATATCCTACCTGGCCCCGCGTGGCCTCATTTACTTTTTTGATATTGGTTTGAACCCATTCATAGTAATAAAGCTCCGCTTCATTCCCGATCGGAATTATTAAAGTGGATTTTGCTCCATCAGTTTCCGGTTTGTTATTTACCTTCAGACTTACTGTTTTGCCTGCTTTTCCAATCAGTAACATGTAGATATTATCTACCTCTTTCGTTGAATTGCCATCTATTTCAATTATATAATCACCTTCTTTCACGTTTACCCCGACCTGGTTAAGTGGTGATACAAGGTTTTCATTCCAGTTGGCGCCATCAAGAATTTTGTCAACTTTAAAGTAGCCTGATGAATGTTTACTTACCTCTGCACCCAGTAATCCGGTTTTTATACGTTCAACGTCGGGAACCTGTCCACCACCGGTATAAGCGTGTCCGACATTCAATTCCCCGATTAATTCTCCGATGATATAAGTAAGATCTGCGCGATGTCGAGCGTGTTTTACCAAAACACTGTATTTATCATGCATTGCTTTCCAATCTACTCCATGCATGTTTTCCACGTAGAAGAAATCCCGCATTTGACGCCAGCTTTCATCATAAATTTGTTTCCATTCCTTGCTGTAATCTACCCATACTTTCATGTTCGATAGATCAATTGTTTTATCAAGAGAAACGGGTTTTTTTGGAAGGCCAATTATAGCATATGACTTTCCTTTACCGACCAACATCTTTTTGTTATTGGCGGTTATAGCGAATCGTAATTGCTTACCAAGTTCTGTCTCTTTTTCTTCTTTCAGATCGAAATACTTCGTTACCCGTTCTCCTTTTTTTCTTGAATAGTAATAGTAATACAAACCGTCATTAACTCCTTCAATATTACTATAATGCCCGGCATCCACGGGAATTGGAATGATGCGTTCTTTAATACCCTCTAAGTCAATTTCTACTTTATTACCCGAATCATCTTTATCTTTCTTTGATTTATCTTCTTCTTCTCCATTTTCTTCTGTTTTAACTTCGTCATCCTTTGGACCCAAAGGGGATGGAGTGGATTTTTGGAGTGTAATCATGAACAGCTTGCCCATGTCAGCATAGGCATGATTCCATTCTGTTTCACTATAAATTGGTGTAAAGTCCCGGTTTGAAGTAAACAACAGGTATTTCCCGTCACGTGAAAAATTTGGATTATAGGATGAGAACCAGTCGTCGGTTACCACGTTGACTTCCTTATCTTCAAGATTATAAATCGAAATGACTGACATGCGGTTTTCACTATACGACGTGTATGTAATCCAACGACTATCCGGCGACCAGTTGAAATCACTGATTACACCATATTTCCCTTCTGCCACTTGTTCAACTTTTTTCGTCTCAATATCCAAGTATTGCAAGCGTAACTCCCGATCGTTCCAAAGTATTTTTTTACTATCGGGCGACCATTTAATCGTGAATTTGTAAGTGTTTGCATTTTTAGTGAGTTGTATTGGTTCATCCAAATTATCAATGGAGGCCATGTAGATTTCATATTCACCTGTTTTATCCGAAATCCAGGCAATTTTCTTCCCGTCAGGAGACCATTTCCCTTCACGTTCATGTACCCCGGGTGTTTGGCTAATATTATAAGTAACACCCTCGTTTGAAGGCAGGTTAAAAAGCTCACCCCTGGCACTGAAGATAACCCTTTCACCATTAGGCGAGGGGGAAGCATCGCGAATCAATTCTGAAGCGTCTCTAAAACCGTTTCGGGCATAAATGAAATCATTATTAATAAATATGGTTAGTTTCTCCGTTTCCCCGTTTCGTGTATCGAATTTATAAATATATCCACCATTCTCAAAAACAATAGTTTTGTCATCATGTGATGGGAACTTAATATCATAATCCTGAAAATCAGTGATTTTTTCAATAGTCTCAGTGGTCGTGTTGTATTCGAAAAGGTTCATTCTCCTGTCCCTGTCGCTGAGGAAATATATTTTATCACCAATCCACATGGGAAAAATGTCCTGGTGAATGTTTTTAGTAACCTGCTTAATTTCTTCTGTTTCCAGGTCAAAAATCCATATATCATCAGCCATACCTCCCTCGTAATATTTCCAGGTTCTGAATTCACGGAAAACCCGGTTAAAAGCAAGCTTTTTGCCATCGGGAGAGAATGAACAGAATCCTCCTTCCGAAATGGGAATATCCTTTGATAATCCTCCTTCAACGGGTACTTTATATAACTGACCTTTAAAAGGATTGAAAGATTCCTTCCTGCTCCTGTATACCACGTGTTTGCCGTCTGCAGTCCAATCCATTACAATATTATTCGGGCCCATTCTGTCGGTAATTGCATCTCGATCCAGTGTTGCCGTGTAAGTGAGTCTTACCGGAATTCCTCCATCAGAAGGCATTTTGTATATTTCCGTGTTTCCATCGTACTGGCCCGTGAAGGCAATGGTTTTACCATCGGGAGAAAATTTGGCAAACATTTCATATCCGGGATCGGAGGTAATTTTTCGGGCTATTCCCCCGTTAATTGAAACAAGATAAAGATCTCCGCCGTATGAGAATATAACCTTGTTATCATGAACTGAAGGAAATCTTAATAGTCTGGCTTCATCTTGGGAGTATATAAAAATACTCATGAAGAAAAAAAGAAAAAATACAGTTAGTTTTTTCATAATTAGTCAGAATTTATATGAACTTTGAACACAAATGTAAAAAGATTTAATTTTTGAACAAGAATATTTTATAAATGTTCAAAAGTTCTCGATAACATGACTTTTATGAAAGTGGCCATTGAATTACATTTGCCGTGATAATTGTTTTATAGCATATTATATGAGGTATTACAAAGCGATATTTTTATTATTTCTTCTTGTATTGTTTGGATTTAGTGATATAAAAAACCCTTCCAACAAAAAAAATGATGTTATTCAGCCTCCTTTTCTTGGATACCATTCAAATTGGATTGATACGTTGATGCATTCCATGACGGTTGATGAAAAGATCGGACAGCTTTTCATGGTGGCAGGGTATTCAAATCAGTCCTATAATGAACCCGAACTAATTCAAATGATTGAAGATTACCACATTGGTGGTGTTTGCTTTTTCCAGGGAGGTCCGTACCGGCAGGCAAAGATCACCAATAACCTGCAGGCAAATTCAAAGATCCCACTGCTTATTGCCATGGATGCAGAATGGGGTCTGGCCATGAGGCTCGACAGTACCATCAAATACCCGAGGCAAATGATGCTGGGTGCCATACAGAATGAGAGAGTCATCTATAAAATGGCTTCCGACATGGCTCGGCAATTAAAAAGACTGGGCGTGCACATGAATTTTGCACCCGTGGCCGACGTGAATAATAATCCTGGTAATCCTGTTATTAACAGCAGGTCATTTGGTGAGAATAGAGAAAATGTTGCTATTAAATCAATGGTTTACATGTTAGGCCTGCAGGATAATAAAATCCTGGCTACTGCCAAGCATTTTCCCGGCCACGGAGATACGGATACAGATTCGCATCACGCGCTTCCCGTGATAAACCATTCAAGGGCAAGAATTGATTCCGTGGAACTTTTTCCTTTTAAGCATCTTATTAATTCAGGCGTTTCAGCAATCATGACCGCCCACTTGAATGTCATGGCACTCGATTCAACACTCTCGTTACCTTCAAGTCTGTCCAATGAAATCGTAAGCGGGTTATTAAAAAATAAGCTTGGTTTCAGGGGCTTGATTGTAACAGATGCCTTGAATATGAGAGGGGCCAGCGATCATTTTCGCACGGGACAGTTAGAGGCAAAAGCCTTCAAAGCCGGTAACGATATTCTGCTTATGCCCGGGGACCTTGAGAAAGCAAGAAATGCCATAAAAAGGGCCTTGAAAAATGGAGATGTTTCCATGGAACAATTGGACATGAGAGTACGCAAAATTCTTGCCGCCAAACAATGGGTTGGGCTTGATCGGTATAGTGCCATTGACCTGAATAATCTTCATGAGGATTTGAATAAACCTGAATTCATATTGAACAAAAGGAAATTGGTCGAAAACTCCCTTACCATTGTAAAAAATGATGGAAATATTTTACCATTAAAGAGGTTGGATACCTTGCATATGGCCTCCCTGGCAATTGGTAAACCAGGGGAAAATTTATTTCAAAATACACTGAAACTTTATAAATCATTGGATTCTTTTACTTTAGATAAAAATTCCACCGATTTAACCCTGGAAAATACAATACAAAAATTATCCGGTTATAACCTCGTAATTGTTAGCATTCATGGTACTTCAAACAGTCCATCAAGGAATTTTGGTATAACAACCGAGACAGTTCAATTAATACATAAACTGGCGCGCGAAACCAATGTTATCCTGAATGTATTCGCCAATCCATACAGCCTAAAGCTTTTTGAGAATATCCGGGAATTGAAGGGAGTCATCGTTTCTTACCAGGATGACAGAATTACAGAAGAATTAAGCGCGCAACTGATTTTTGGCGCTTTTCCGGCCCTGGGCAAATTGCCGGTTACTGCTTCTGAGCAATTTATAGCTGGGAATGGACACATGACATCTTATCTTAACAGGTTAAAATATACCATCCCGGAAGAAGTGGAAATCAATTCAAACGGTCTGAACAAGATAGATTCAATGGTACATGATGCCATGCAGCAGGAAGCCATGCCTGGTTGTCAGGTACTGTTCGCGAAAGATGGAAAAGTTTTTTTTAATAAATCATATGGCTATCATACCTATAAAAAAGAAATTCCTGTAAAACAAGATGATTTGTATGATCTGGCATCCCTGACAAAGATTTTGGCAACTGTGCCACTCATGATGAAATTGCAGGACCAGGGAAAAATGTCGGTTGATGATAAGCTCGAAAAACATTTGCCTTTTTTGGATACTTGTGCCAAGGGTGAATTAAACCTGGGGGAAATACTCGCGCACCAGGCAGGGCTTCTGCCCTGGATACCCTTTTACCTGACCACCCTTGAATCCATGTTCGCGGGGAAAGCAATATACGACAGATGTTTATCCGATCAATATCCCTATAAAATAGATAATGGCTTTTACCTTATAAGAAATATTTCGTACAGGGATAATATCTTTAGTCGTGAGTTCAGCCGGGAATACTCGGTTAATGTTGCTGATAACATGTACATGAATGCAACTTATATCGATACTATTTATCATACGATTTACAATTCGGAGCTTTCCGAGAAAAAAAATTACAGGTATTCTGACCTGGGTTACTACCTCTTTTATCGTATTATAGAGAATATATCCGGTCGGCCATATCCTTCATTGTTAAAAAAGTATTTTTATAATGTCATGGGTATTTCTGATATGGTATACCTTCCTCTTTTGAAATTTAATAAACATAGAATTGTCCCGACAGAAGATGATCTTTATTTTAGAAGGCAATTATTGCAGGGACATGTCCATGATCCGGGCGCCGCGATGTTGGGAGGAGTTTCGGGGCACGCGGGCTTGTTCGGGTGCGCCAATGATGTGGCCAAAATGATGCAATTATTCCTCAATAAAGGCTATTATGGCGACACGTCGCTGATTGATCATAAAACGGTTGATGTTTTTCTTGAAACACCATTTGTAGAAAATGAAAACCGGCGAGCACTGGGCTTCGATAAGCCTCCACTCAAGAGGGAAGATTCAGGTCCTTGTACAAAACTTGCCAGCAATAGCAGCTTTGGTCATTCCGGGTTCACGGGTACACTGGCCTGGGCCGACCCGGAATACAATCTCGTTTATGTATTCCTTTCAAACCGGATACATCCAAATCAATACAATAAGAAACTCCTGGAACTCGACCTCCGCACCAATATACAAAAAGTTGTGTATGAATTAATGTTGGATAAGAGCGATACCCTGCAAAATATCCTGACAAAAACCAGGAACGATTGATTACCAGTTTTCCTGCAATTTCCAGGTAATTTCTTCTGTTACACGCATCTATTATCATATCTATCAATCACTTTCGCCCGCCGCCAGGACAATCAGAATTTTATCCTCCGTATCATTACATGTTCTTAAACAATCCTCACAATTCCAATTTTTTATTGTACAACATATTTTAACTCATCACCATTATCCCTACTTTTGTATAATTTCGAACTTTAAAAAATTAATGAACATGAAACCGACACACCTTGAGCACATTGGAATAGCAGTTGAGAATCTGGATGAAGCAAGAAAATATTACGAGGAAGTACTTGGATTAGAGTGTTATGCAGTCGAAGAAGTGAAAGATCAGAAAGTGCGTACTGCCTTCTTCAAGGTAGGTGATACAAAAATTGAATTGCTGGAATCCACTGACCCCGAAGGACCCGTGGGAAAATTTATCGAAAAGAAAGGACAGGGAATACACCATATAGCCTTTGCCGTGGATAACGTTGACAAGGCCCTGGCCCATGCTGAAGATAAAGGAGCCAGGCTTATCGACAAGAAAGGAAGGAAAGGAGCAGAAGGACTAAATATTGGTTTTCTTCACCCGAAATCGACCCTGGGTGTATTAACAGAATTTTGCAGTAAACCATAAGACTTAATACCAGATATTATCAATGGATAGCCAAAAGAAGATCAAGGAACTAATAGAACTTCGCCAGCGGGCCAAGCTGGGTGGAGGAGAAAAACGAATTGAAGCACAACACCAAAAGGGCAAGCACACGGCCCGGGAAAGGATAAACATGCTCCTTGATGAAGGTAGTTTCGAAGAATATGACATGTTTCGTACCCACCGTACCCGTGAGTTCGGTCTGGAAGACGAGCAATATCTTTCCGATGGTGTAGTTACTGGTCATGGCACGATCGACGGGCGCGTGGTGTACGTGTACTCGCAGGATTTTACAGTATTTGGAGGCTCCCTCTCTGAAACAGTTGCGCAAAAAATATGTAAAATTCTTGATCAGGCCATGAAGGTTGGTGCCCCGGTCATAGGAATTAATGATAGCGGTGGTGCTCGAATTCAGGAGGGTGTCAGAAGTTTAGCCGGTTATGCAGAAATCTTTCAGAGAAATATCATGGCTTCAGGGGTTATTCCTCAAATTTCTGCTATTTTCGGTCCATGCGCCGGAGGTGCTGTATATTCGCCGGCACTTACAGATTTTATCATCATGAGTGATAAAACAAGCTACATGTTTGTAACAGGTCCAAAGGTAACCAAAACGGTGACAGGTGAATCTATCTCAATAGAAGATTTGGGAGGGGCCAGAATACATTCAACTAAATCCGGGGTTGCCCATTTTGTCGCAGATGATGAAGAAGAAGGGCTATTACTTATCAGGAAGTTGATCAGCTACCTGCCACAAAATAACCTGGAAGATCCCTTTATAACTGAAAACCGGGATCCGGTCGACAGGGCGGATGATACCCTCAATGACATTATCCCTGCAAACCCCAATCAGCCCTATAATGTAAAAGATGTTATATATACTGTTGTTGATTATAATGAATTCCTGGAGATTCAAGCCGAATTTGCCAGGAATATCGTGATAGGATTCGCTAAATTTGACGGGTTGCCCGTGGGTATTGTTGCCAACCAGCCTGAATTTCTGGCTGGTGTTCTTGATATTGACGCGTCAAGAAAAGCGGCCCGTTTTGTAAGATTTTGTGATGCATTTAATATCCCGGTTGTCACTTTCGTTGATGTTCCGGGTTTTTTACCGGGTAGCGCCCAGGAATATGGTGGAATCATAATTCATGGAGCTAAATTAATGTTCGCCTACGGGGAGGCAACGGTTCCTAAAATCACCATAACACTTCGTAAATCATATGGTGGAGCTCATGATGTGATGAGTTCAAAGCAACTCCGGGGAGATATTAATTATGCCTGGCCGTCTGCTGAAATTGCCGTAATGGGGGCGAGGGGAGCTATTGAAGTACTGGAAGGCAGGAAAATTGCCATGATAGAAGATACTGAAGAACGAAAAAAGTTTATTGATCTGAAAGAGCAAGAATACAGGGATAAATTTGCCAATCCATACGAGGCGGCTAAATACGGGTACGTGGATGATGTTATCGAACCCCGCAATACCAGGTTTAGAATTATCAGGGGATTAAGGACACTCGCCACCAAGAAAGATCTGAATCCGCCAAAAAAACACGGGAATATTCCTTTATAGGTTAAATGATTTTTTAAGACCATGCAGAGAACATGAAATTATTACAAGTATCATTTGATTTATCAGCTATTGACACTGGCGCCCTCACCCTGGCCATTATTGGTTACCTGGTTGTATTCGCCGCGCTGGTTCTGCTGTATTTTGTGTTTTATTATTTTCCAAGGATAATAAAAACCCGGAGAATAAGAAGGGATAATGAAAAAGGACTGGAACCGGAAGTAGGTGAATTAACAGGTGAAGTAAACGCGGCAATCGGGATGGCCCTGCATTTTTACCTCGAAGAATTGCATGACGAGGAAAGCAACGTGGTAACCATTCGCCGTACATCAAAAGCATATTCCCCCTGGAGTTCCAAAATTTACGGGGTGAGAAACTATTTTAACAGAATCTGATAAGTACTTGAAAAAATGAAGACATACAAGTTCACCATTAATGGCAACTTATACGAGGTGGAGATTAAATCAATGGATGACGACATTGCCAGTATTGAAGTAAACGGAACCCCTTACGAGGTTCAAGTTCACAGGGAAGTAAAACAAACAAAAACACCAACTATCCTGCGTCCAATGGTTAGTGAACCTGATAAAAAAAATATTGAAAAACGGGAAGTCGGTTCCACTTCACCGGTTACTGCGCCATTGCCGGGCACCATCATGCAAATTATGGTAAAAAAAGGAGATATCGTGAAAAAAGGAGATAAACTACTAGTAATGGAAGCCATGAAAATGGAAAATACTGTTTTGGCAGAAAAAGATGGCGTGATTGAAAATATCAAGGTATCATCTGGTGATTCGGTTTTGCAGGGAGATATTTTAATTGAAATGGTATAACTGGAGGAAAAAGGGAATGAATAAACTGACTATCTTTTTTTTACTCGCTGGATTAACCATAATCACCTGCAATAACATTTTCAGCAATGATAGGACGGCTCTCCAGGATACAATCCACCCCGATGTATCCCTTGAACAAGAAAGACATGTTTCTGAAGATGAAGGCATTACCTCCGGTATTGTAAAGGGTTTGAAGAAGTTTTATGATTATTCCGGGTTTCGTAATTTAACGGGTGATTATATCATCATGATAGTGGTAGGGCTGTTTTTTATTTTTCTCGCTATCCGTTTTGATTATGAACCTCTCTTATTGATACCTATCGGCGTGGGAATAATTATCGGGAATATCCCCTTTTATTCTGAAGGGAACATCAATCTTCAATTGGGAATTTACCAGGAAGGGAGCGTAATGAATTATCTATATTTTGGGGTACTCAAAGGTATTTATCCCCCATTGATATTCCTGGGCATAGGTGCCATGACCGACTTCTCCTCGCTTATCTCGAATCCGCGTCTTATCCTTTTAGGGGCCGCCGCGCAGGTTGGTATTTTTTTAACGTTCCTCGGGGCGCTTACTCTCGGTTTCAGGGCGCCGGAAGCAGGTGCTATTGGTATTATCGGGGGAGCTGATGGTCCAACGGCTATCTTTCTTTCCTCCAAACTGGCCAATGGGATAAATATTCTCCCGGATGGAACTACTGTTAAGGATTTAATTGGTCCCATTGCCATTGCAGCCTACTCGTACATGGCCCTGGTACCAGTTATTCAACCTCCCATAATGAGACTGTTAACGTCAAAACGGGAAAGACGAATAAGAATGAAACCTCCCAGGGCTGTATCTAAACTGGAAAAAATTCTATTTCCCATATTTGGATTGATACTGACAGCATTTATCTCCCCCAGCTCCCTGCCACTCCTGGGGATGTTGTTTTTCGGGAACCTCTTAAAAGAGTCGGGAGTGACAAAGCGACTGGCTGATACGGCCAGAAATGCCATGATAGACATCGTTACGATTTTGCTTGGACTTACCGTGGGTGCTTCCACCCAGGCCAACGTATTTCTTACCAACGATTCAATATTGATTTTTATACTGGGGGCAATATCATTTATGATTGCAACGGCTGGAGGTATAATCTTTGCCAAGGTAATGAACCTTTTCTTGTCTAAAGATAATAAGATCAATCCATTGATTGGAGCGGCAGGCGTTTCTGCCGTGCCCGATAGCGCCAGGGTAGTACAAAGCATGGGACTGAAAGCCGATCCTTCTAATCACCTGCTCATGCACGCGATGGCCCCTAACGTGTCGGGTGTTATCGGGTCTGCCGTGGCAGCCGGAATCATGCTCAGCTTCTTGTATTAAAACCTGAATTCCCTTACTTTTTTTTGTTTCATACTAAAAATAGCTTAAATTTGATATATGAATGAAACAAATGATATGCTTTTTATGTATAACAGGCATGGAATTTGTTAGCATCAAAATCTTAATTTAACATATTATTGTTTAACCCAAAATTTATAAAAGATGAAAATGAAAAAAATTAGTAGTATAATCCTTGCAGCATCACTACTCGCTTTCATGGCTGTATTTCAGTCTTGTGAGGAAGAAACAAACCCGGCGCCGGAAATTAATTTTCTGAATGGTATTTCTTCAGTTGATTTGGAGCCCGGTGATTCGACCTATTCTATTGCCGGTTCAATTACCGCTGAAGCAGGCCTTGATGAAGTTAAACTTTTCCAGGTAACAGATGTAGGTGAAACACAATTAGGTTCCGCCATTACATCTTTTAAATCTGGTGCTATTACAACATCTGATGATGTAACGTATAATTTTCAGTTTGGAATAAATGATATTACCCAGGATGTTGTTATTAAAATTCAGGCAACTGATAAGGATAACCAAACTGCTTCAAAAAACTTTACCATAAATCATGGTGGAGAAGTTGCCGGACCCATTAATACATGGAATGAAACACTGGGATCATATGATAGTAATACTGGTAGTTCTTTTGCCACTTCAAACGGAGAGGTTTATACCTGGGCTGATGCAACGGCTAATTCAGAATTAATTGATTTCTTGTATTTTTATGGAGCAACCAACGAAGCAACATTGGCAGCACCAGATAACTCTGATGCTGAAAGTGTATTTACAGGTTTAGATGGCTGGGATACTCAAAATGCAACCAGGTTTAAAGAAACGACCCTTGCAGCTTCAGATTTTGATGATGTTGATGATGATGCAGTAATCGTTGCCGAAGCGGAAGGAGCCAACCTAACGAAAGTGAATCAATTGGCACAGGGCGATATCATTGCTTTTGAAACAGAAGATGGTAAAAAAGGTCTTGTGAAAATTGGGAGTATTGATACTGGAGCAGCTGGTACTATGGATATATCGGTAAAAGTACAACAATAAATGAATATGTGTTTTAAGTAAAAACCGTCCTTTTCAGGGACGGTTTTTTTTGTTAATTTATTAAGATGCTCACGGGATCTCTTCGTTCGGTTGTTTACTTTTTCAACTGAAAAAGGTAAATGCCTGCCCGTCATGAGGGCATGATAAATATTCCGGGTTTTAATCGGATACCACTGTTGAGAAATATAAATGCACCTGTTCCCATTTTTTTAAACATATTATATCCTGACTGTTTTCATCGGGCTGATTGTTATATTTGTATGAAAACTCCTTCATATGGATAAAGCAACTGCAGGTTACCACGATCCCGGGACGCGATCCGATTGTCTCGTTGAACTCTCGATGAACAGCAAAAAAGGACTTTCCATTGAAATCAATAGCAAGGTGGCCTCTCTTTACGGGCAAAGTATTAAAAACCTGGCTAAAGAAATTCTTACTTTTTTTAACATCCATGTTGCCACGTTGGTGATAAATGATGCAGGAGCATTGCCCTTTGTTATCGCCGCCCGAGTGGAAGCAGCCATAAAACAATTACTGGATACGAACGATGAATTTCTTCCCGAGTTTTTGGAGGAGAACAGGTATGAAACTTCCCGCGAGCGATTCCGGTTTTCAAGATTGTACCTGCCGGGCAATACACCTAAGATGATGCTGAATGCCGGGATTCACCACCCTGATGGGATTATCCTGGACCTTGAAGATTCTGTTGCACCACCAAGGAAACATGAAGCAAGGTTTCTGGTGAGAAATGCATTGCGTCAGGTCAATTTTTATGGTGCAGAACGCATGGTCAGAATAAACCAGATTCCGGCAGGTTTAAACGACCTGCAATTTGTTGTGCCTCATAACGTGCATGTTATTCTTATTCCAAAATGCGAGTCTGCTGAACAGGTCAAACTGGTAGATCAGTCCATTTTGAAAATCAGGGAGGAGAAAAATGTTACCGGTGAAGTTTTTTACATGCCCATCATTGAAAGTGCACTGGGTGTTGAAAATGCTTACAAAATTGCTACAGCTTCAGATAATGTTGTAGCCCTAACCCTGGGACTGGAAGATTTAACAGCCGACCTGGGTGTTCAACGTACGATGGAGGGGAATGAAACATTATATGCCCGCACGCGAGTTGTAAATGCCTGCAAGGCAGCACGCGTTCAGGCAATTGATTCTGTTTTTAGTGATGTGGATGATCCGGAAGGCCTTCTTAAAACAGGAAAAGTTTCGAAATCACTGGGTTTTGAAGGGATGGGATGCATTCACCCCGGACAAATCAGCGTGATCAGAAACGCCTTTGCACCAAAACCCGATGAGATCGAAAAAGCAGAAAAAATAGTAGCAGCATGGGAAACTGCACAAAAAGAAGGAAAGGGCGTTGTCTCACTTGGCTCTAAAATGATCGACCCACCCGTCGTCAAAAGAGCCCTCCAAACTATCAAATTAAAACAACAAATAACAACAAATAACAACAAATAACAATCAATAACAACTAATTACTATAAATAACAATCATATAACTCCCGGCCGAGGTAACGAGGACGGGATGCATGACCACTGTATAACTATCGAATGACTATTGTACCTTTATATGACAACTATGATACAAAACACGCTTGGCCGAAAGGTTCCGGAAACTGTGAATGGTGAAAAACAAATCCCGTTCATGGGAATTGGAAAACATTTACCTACCGGAACAAAACATGGTCCCCGTATTCCATCAAACGCGAATTATCCTGCCGATGGAAAGAAGCTCGCCGGTAGCCTTAAAGAAGCTCTTCTAAGGGCTGGCCTGCGTGATGGCATGACTATTTCCACCCATCATCACTTTCGTAACGGTGATCTTGTAGCCAATATGGTTTTTGATATTGCCAATGAATTGGGCGTGAAAAACCTGCGATGGTTTCCATCTGCTTCTTTTCCATGCCATCAGCATCTTATTCAATACCTGGAAGATGGTACAATACATCATATAGAAGGGAGTATGAATGGCCCACTCGGCAGATTTACTTCGGAGGGAAAAATGAAAGGAGTAGGGGTGCTGCGTTCTCATGGTGGAAGATACCAGGCGGTGCAGGATGGTGAGGTAAAAATTGATATAGCTGTTATCGGGGCGCCGGTGGCCGATCCCTTTGGCAACGCGAACGGGCTGGAAGGACCTTCTGCATGCGGTTTGCTGGGATTCGCTTTGGCCGATTCGCAATACGCCGATCAGGTAATCGTTGTGACCGATAATCTTGTTGATTTCCCGTGCGTACCATGGCAAATCCAGGGCAATTACGTGGATCAGGTAGTAAAAGCAGATAAAATAGGTAACCCGGAAGAGATTGTTTCCGGTACAACGCGAATTACAAAAAGCCCGGATAGATTGTACCTCGCTGAATTAACGGCGAGGTTTTGTGATGTTACCGGTATTATCAGAGATGGTTTTTCATTTCAAAGTGGGGCAGGAGGTACCTCACTGGCTGTGGGAGAATATTTCAGGGAAATCATGAAAAAGAAGAAAATTAAAGCACGTTTTGCCCGGGGAGGAAGTAACAAGTACCTCGTATCCATGCTCGAGGAAGGATTGGTAGAATATATACTTGACGGACAAACCTTCGACCTTGATGGCGTCAGATCAATGGCCTTAAATCCGGCCCACGTTTGGACCAGTCCTTTTACCAGTTATAATTATCATGGTAAAGGAAATTTTGCCTCTTTCGTGGATGTTGCGATTCTGGGGGCTACAGAAGTTGATGTCAATTTTAACGGCAACGTGGTTACCCATTCCGATGGTTACCTGTTGCATGGTATTGGAGGTTGGCAAAACTGCCTCTTTTCGAAAACCGTGATACTTCCTTTACCGCTTTTCAGGGATCGGATCCCGGTTGTAGTGGATGAAGTAACAACACTCTGTGGTCCAGGTGAATTAATTGATGTAATTATAACAGAAAGAGGTATTGCCATTAATCCCCTGAGAAAAGATTTAGTTGAATCCACTAAAGATGCAGGGCTGCCCGTTTGTTCTATACATGATTTAAAAGAAGAAGCAGGTAAGATTTGTGGTAACCCTCAAAAACCCTCATTTTCAGATGATGTAGTGGCGGTGGTCAAGTGGGTGGATGGTACTCTGCTCGATTCTGTTTACAAAATCAACCAGTAACTGCTTTCTACACTTCCCCGGAATAATTATCAGGATTATCTCTGTCGTAATAATAAATTGTAATGTTAACGGAATCCCTGAGATAATCAATGTTGCCAATCCTGATTCTATTAATCTTGATTCCGGTGCGCTTATTGAGTTCCTTTAATAATTCTTCTCTTTTCCCTGGTTGTATAAGCTCCGGCTTTTCAAAAGTTATTGTTTTGAGTGACTCTGACTTGTATTTCCAGAATTTTTCACCAGCCCAGGTAAGGGTCAGGATAGCAAAATTGGTTATTAGCAATTCAGCATAGCTCACTTTTTTGTTGGCCAGTGCATTAATGACACTGATGCCAATCACGAGAAATAAATAGGTCATCTCCTTAATGGGAATGGTAGAGGTTCGATATCTCAGGATCCCAAATATGGCAAAAAGCCCCAGGGCAAAACCTAATTGTAATTTTACATTTTCGAGGAGAAAGCATAAAAAGAATACAATTGTACTTATAATGACATAAGAGAAAAAATAATCTTTGCTTTTCGCGTTGACATAATAAAGATACCTTACAATAAAAAGTACAATCAAAATATTGAAAATGAATCGTACAATCAATTCGGTAAAATCTTCTATATCGATAAATTCGATTCCGAAGAGCTCCGAGGAGGCTATTAAATTAAATAATAGGGTTTTCATCAGCAATCTTGTTAATTTTTATCATGATGTTCTTAAAACAATTACTCTTTTTAGTGACTTCAGGATGAGCAAGCTTCAATAGCTCCGAACGAGCAATATCTTCAAGTGAAAAAACTTCAAAAAACTGTTTAATATTCGACCTGGATCTATCAACATAACAAAACTTTATCACTATTTAATAACTACAAATAACCAAGAACAACTTCTCAATACATTTATTTATTTTTCTATTTCTTTTTCCAAAATTAAATTTTTAATGTCATATTTGCACTTACAAACAATGAAATTATGCAGCGATATCAATGCACAGTGTGTGGCTATGTATATGATCCGGAAGAAGGTGATCCTGATGGTGGAATAGAGCCTGGTACTCCTTTCGAGAAAATTCCGGATAATTGGAGTTGTCCTGTTTGTGGAGTGGCAAAATCTGATTTTATTCCAGTTGAATAGTTATTCCGGTATTCTTTGCAGCACGTGCAATAATAACTCCCAAAATTTTCTGGTACTTTCTATATGCAACCTTTCCTGGGGGGTGTGAGCGCCCTTGATGGTTGGTCCAAATGAGATCATATCCAAATTCGGGTATTTTTCCAGGAAAAGACCACATTCCAGGCCGGCATGTATGGCTTTTACCTTGGGATCATCATTAAACAACTGGCTGTATGTTTCCCTTGTAATAGCAAGAATTTCAGAATCATTATCAGGTACCCAGCCCGGGTATCCATTACTTTTTTCTGTATGTGCGCCTGCAAGAGTAAAAATAGATTCTACACGGTTTGAAATGTCTCTTTTAGCTGAATCAAGCGAACTTCTCTGACTTGTAGTTATGGTTAGAATATCTTTTTTTTGCTGAACAACAGCCAGGTTGGTTGATGTTTCCACCAGGTTTTCGATGGTTTGACTCCAGGAAATTACACCATGAGGTAACGCGTAGAGGGCATTCAGCAGGTTCTTTTGGGATTTTTTGTCGTATAAATGAGCGGGCCTATCCACTTCATTTGATTCCATTGTAAAGGCCGGTTCCTGTTTGCCAATTTCATTTTTAATATTAAAATAATACTGGTCGAGAAACTCATTAAAATCATCTGTTTCTTTTGCAGTGATTCCAATTGTCGCGGTAGCTTCCCTGGGTATAGCATTCCTGAGACTCCCGCCTGAAAAATGGGATAAACGTGCCCCGAATTTTTTAGATATTCCCCATAAAAATCGGTTCATGATTTTAATAGCATTTCCCAAATATTTATGAATCTCATCACCACTGTGCCCCCCCCTTAGTCCTTTTACACTGATTTTAAAATACCTGAGTTTTGAGGGTGGTTTTTTCAGGTTTATCGTAAACAGGCCAATAGTGTCCATTCCTCCGGCACATCCAATAAATAATTCTCCCTCATCTTCCGAATCAAGATTCAATAGTATTTCTCCTTTTATAAAATCGCCCGGGAGATTTTTCGCACCCGTGAGCCCAGATTCTTCATCAACGGTAAAGAGACATTCCAGCGGACCGTGTTTTACTTCACTCGAGGAAAGAATAGCAAGCTGTGCCGCTATGCCGATACCATCATCAGCACCAAGGGTTGTTCCCTCGCTTTTAATCCAATCACCGTCAATATATGCCTTGATTGGATCCGTCATGAAATTATGGGTTATTTTATCATCTTTCTCGCCAACCATGTCCATGTGACTTTGTAACACCACGGTTTTTCTATTTTCAAAACCTGTGGTGGCATTTTTCTTTATCACAATATTTCCCGAACTATCCTTTATTGTTTCAAGATCATGATCCTGGCCAAATTTCATCAGGTAATCAATGATTTTTTCTTCATTTTTTGAAAGTCTGGGTATTTTCAATATTTCATCAAAATATTTCCAAAGTATTTCAGGTGCAAGATCTTTTATGTTTTTCATATAGAGAGTATTAAAACTTTTTTAAATTTTTGTTCTTTTTATGCTGATTAAAGAAAATATCTGTTTTTTTGTTTATCGGATTAAAGATGAGTATTTTCTCAACCAAAAAAAAATAATTTTATCCAGATTTATGGGATTAGTTTATTTAATTCTATATGTTTTACAATATAGATGCTGTAAAACAATTACTTGATAAGATTTTCCGGTAATTTTTCTTCTATCTTTATTTATCATACTATGCATCATCCATGTTGAATACACGAACAGGCTCGCGTGTTCAAGTGATTTCCAGTTACGTGAGTTCTTGCGAATTGCCCTCGGGCCAGACTTTATAAATAATGGTATTCAAATGATTGAATAGTTAAAAAAACCGAGTATAAATTGACGGGTATGTTTATAAGTAAATCGTAAAATAAAAGTTTAACTAACACTTGTATTAAATTACTAACTAATAAATTATGCTCTATGAGAAAAATTGTTGTGCTACCCGGTGACGGGATTGGACAAACTGTGGTAAATGAAGTTATCAGGGTTTTGGATGTTGCAGGTTTTAAAGCAGAATACATTGAAGGGGATATTGGATGGGAGTTTTGGAAGAGAGAAGGCAATCCGCTTCCCGAACGAACAATAAAACTACTTGAAGATCACAAAATAGGACTTTTTGGTGCTATCACCTCCAAGCCAAAGGATGATGCGGCAAAAGAACTAGATCCTTCGCTTAAAGCTCAAAATCCGGTTTATTCCAGTCCGATTGTTGGATTAAGGCAGCATTTCAACCTTGATATTTGTATCCGTCCATGCAGAACATACAAGGGTAATCCCCTGAATTTTATTAAGAACGGACCCTCGGGTAAAATCATTGAACCAAATATTGACGTTGTCATTTTCAGGCAAAATACTGAAGGTTTATACGGGGGAGTAGAATGGTCTGATCCACCTGAAAACGTCTATGAAGCCCTGAAATCACACCCGAAATTCATGAAAAATTTTAGGGATGTTCCTAAAAACGAAATATCCGTTTCTACTCGAATTTTCACGCGAAAGGCCACGATCAGGATTCTGAGGGCGGCTTTCCAATACGCGAGAAAATACGATTACAAGTCCGTTACTGTTTGCGAAAAGCCTAACGTGATAAGGGAAACATCGGGGATGATGCTTATGGAAGCTAAAAAAATACAAAAAGAGGAATTCCCGGAAATTGAACTTTGGAACACCAATATTGATGCACAAATGATGTGGCTTACAAAAAATCCTGAAGATTATGGAGTAATCGTGGCTGGTAACATGTTTGGTGACATTGTTTCGGATGGGTTTGCCGGATTGATTGGTGGGCTTGGGTTTGCCTGTAGCGCCAATATTGGCGATGATGTGGCCGTTTTTGAACCAACACATGGTTCTGCACCCAAGTATGCCAATTACCCGGTTTCTATAGTTAATCCTGTTGCAATGATTGAATCTGCCTGCCTGATGCTCGAACATATCGGGGAAAATAACATTGCTACCAATATCCGTAATGCCATAGCAAAGGTTATTGCTGAAGGTAAAGTACGCACTTACGATATGCTTATGTTGAAAGGTAGTCCGGATGTTATTAAAAATGGAGCTGCCTCCACGACTGAGATGACCGATGCCATTTTAGATTGTTTATCATAAAAATAGTAACCATGAACAAAAAAATTCTTGACCTTTGGCCTGAATTGGAATGGATACAGGATAAAATTATTCGTGAGACCGCGGCCAAAACCTGGGAACTGGCCCTGAAAAAAAGCGCCCTCTCTGCAGAAGATTTACATGAAATACCCTTCACCCTGCTTGTGCCAAATGTAAAAACAACCTTCATGGAACATAAAAGAGCAGTTGTGCACATTGCCAGGGAGGCTGGTGAAAAATTTAAAGAATTCCTGGTTAAGGAATTAGAGTTGAACATGGATGTATTGATCGCCGGTGCAATACTTGCCGACGTGGGTAAATTACTCGAGTATGAGAAAAATGATGGTGAAATTATCCAGGGAAACTACGGAAAATATCTTCGGCATCCCTTCTCCGGGGTTTCACTTGCCGAGCAATGCGGGGTGCCTGCACCCGTGTGCCACATCATTGCATCACATGCTGGAGAAGGCGATCTCGTGAAACGTAGCGTTGAAGCCTATATCGTTCACCATGCTGATTTCATGACTTACTTACCTTACAAGGAACGTTTAAAAGTACCATGAATTCAATGCTTGAGTTGCAACCGCTCATGCCCTGAAGCTCAATTAGGTATTACTCCTATCAGTTCTTATTCAGCATCAAGAATAAATGAATACCGGTAAATTTTTGCTGGCAGTCTGAACTCCGGGTGAGGCCTGGATTGCATCGACCATGAATCATCACCGCCAACGCCCATTTGCTTGTGATCAATATTTACCGTGATATTTCCAGGTACAAGTTGATAAGTATGGGTTGCTTCATCAATTTCCTCCTGGGAATAAGGCCACGCGCTAACACTAAGTGGCTCTGTACCTTTCACTTTTATTCCTGATCCATTTTCATCAGTTAGCGTAAACCACCGAATACCAATCCTGTTATTACTTTCCTGTGGATAAACATAATGGAAAAAGTCTTCTTTCACCGATTTGCTGAATTTTCCAACCCAGGCACTCTTTTCACGATCACTATAGTTCTCGTGAGGTCCTTTACCAAACCAGGTCCAATTGTCAAGTGCGGCAGGGACGGTAGTCTGCATTCCAAAACGCAAGAGATCGGGTAAACCGCCGGCAGGAATCAGCATCGCGTCTACCTTAACCTGTCCATTATTATTTATTGTATATTCAAGATGATATTCAGATTGAATATTCTCCAGCCATAAATCGGTTCTTACAATTATTGCACCTTCTTGACTTTTGAAGGTTTCAAATTTTCTGACTTCTATTTTTCCGGCTGCTGTTTTCCAGGCTGCCTGATCAATATGTGCTTTTGCTCCCAAGCTGTCATTATCAGTGAGCGGACGCCAGAAATTAGGTTCCAGGGGTGAAAGAATTAAATTAATGTTTTTCTTTTTATAACTGGTTATCAGACCAGTTGATTTATTCAACTCAAGTTTAAAATCGTATCCGGAAATTACAAGTTGATTGTCTTTTTCATTGGTGATTATCTTTCCATCAGTTTGATTTGCCGATTTATCTACAAAAGGAATTTTCCATGGTAATTCAAATTGTTCCCAGGCCACGACATGACCTTTTTCTGCAAATTTGGTATCTTCTTTTAGTGAAACGCGGATCATCAGAAAATATTCCAGACCTTTTTTTATATCTGGCTTTGTTAGATTTACATCGAGAGAGGTTTTGCCATTGGGTTTTAAATCAATTGAACCCAAGTTGCCTTCCTGGATAACTTTACCTTCTTCTGTAAGTTCCCAACTAATCGAGTAAATATCGAGGTTTAGAAAATTATGATGGTTAACAATGGTAAATTCCGGGTTCACCAGGTCCCTGGCCAATATTTCCACGGGTTGAAAGACTTTTTTTACCTCGTAAATAGCAGGTTTTGGAGTCTGATCGGCATTGATAATACCATTCAGGCAGAAATTTTGATCATTAATGGCAGTATCGCCAAAATCTCCACCGTAAGCAATGTATTCTTCTCCGGTTTCAGTTTTTTTAATCAGGCCCTGGTCCATCCAGTCCCAGATAAAACCACCAATTATTCTCTTGTTTTGCCTCATGGCATCCCTGAATTTAAATAGATTACCGGTTGAATTACCCATGGAATGGGCGTATTCACACCAAACAACAGGACGTGTATCGCTGCAGTCGTTGGCCATATCCACTACCTGATTAATAGGATTGTACATCCTGCTTCTCATATCTACCCACTCCGGGTCCTGATAGGTTCCGTTTCTGGCTTTCCTCGCACCGGGTCCTGATTGCGCACCCTCGTAATGAATATAACGGGTATGATCAATTTCATTGATCCATCCAGCCATGGCCGCGTGATTGGGTCCATGGCCCGATTCATTACCCAATGACCAGAAAATTATTGAGGGATGATTTTTATCTCTTTCAACCATGCGAACAGCTCTTTCAACATGTGCCTCATGCCAGGCAGGATCATTGGAAAGAACCGAACCGATGCCATGTGTTTCAATATTCGCTTCATCAATCACGTACAATCCATATTCATCACATAGTTCCAGGAATTTCGGGTTATTAGGGTAATGGGAAGTTCTTACCGCGTTAATATTGAATTGCTTCATCAGCTCAACATCTTTGCGCATGTTTTCTTCACTCACGTATTTACCGGTATACCGGTTGTGGTCGTGGCGGTTAACACCGAAAAGCAGCACGGGTTCTCCATTGATTAATAATTCACCATCAGCAAGTTGAATCTCCCTGAATCCAATCTTCGCGCTCCGGAATTCTGTCGTTTTTCCTTTTGGATCTTTCAGTTCAAATAAAACCGTGTAAAGATGAGGAGTTTCAGCCGTCCACTTCAGAGGGTTGTTTACATTAGCAGAAATCAATGCAAACTTAACGTTTCCGCGGGGTGGGTACTGTTCATCTATTTCCTGGCTTATATCGAGGGAAAGCGGTGTTGTAAATATTTCACCACCGCTGGGATCAAAAAGCTGAACATGTAGGGTATAATCCTTGTAGTCGATATTATCAAATATTTTAAATTCAGGTCTGATTTTTAGTTCCGCGTCTTTGTTGTCCTCATCAAGGTCGGTCTGCACAAAAAAGTCGTATAACTGAATTTTTGGTGCTGCAGTTATATAAACATCCCGGTGAATCCCGCTCATACGCCAATGATCCTGATCTTCCAGGTAACTGCCATCTGACCACCGGTGAACTTTAACCGCTAGCATGTTTTCTCCTTTTCTCAGAAAGGGAGTGATATCATATTCGGCGGGTAAATAACTATCTTCGCTATATCCAACAAATTCACCATTGAGCCAAACGTAATATGCAGAACTTACACCTCCAAAATGCAGGGTTACCTGCTGGTTCTTGAAATTTGATGGTACCTTGAAGGTGGTACTGTAACAACCTGTCGGGTTATCATTATCAGGCACCCAGGGCGGGTCTACAGGTACAAACGGGTAGGTTATATTCGTGTAAATGGGAATACCATATCCCTCCATTTCCCAGTTCGCGGGAACAGTAATCTTATCCCAACCGCTTGTGCTAAAACCGGTCTTATGAAAACCTTCCGGTGCACCCTCCGGGGTAGGAGACCAAAAAAAATCCCATTCCCCGTTCAGGTACTGAATTCTGTCCGATTTTTTTAATTCTGACTGTAATGCCAGTTCCTTCTTGCCATAGCTTACCGAAGTAGCCCTGACGTCCATCCTGTTAATGCCGTTTACCCGGGGATTCTCGTATTCTGGAGTTCCTGAAATACTTTGTGGATGCGTGTTCGCGCAAAAAAACAAAATAAAGATCAGCGAAAAAAAAGTTCTAACCATATGTTTTAAAAATTTTTGGTGTTTTACTATTAATTGTCCTCCTTGCAGGGTGATTTAATTTAACATCTAATTCACCCGCGTGGTGCATCTGATTAAATATTGCAGAAGATTGTCCCTCTCTTTTGTCCATTTGGTACAAATCATCTGTTATATTATCATTGACATGACACCTTCCAAGGTTTCATGAAAAATGATAGCTAATACTTACACCTCTTCGTTTTCTTTTGCAAGGAAAAAACAAATATATATTTTTTTTCCTGATGAATGTAATGAGGAAGCTATTTTTAGTCGGAAAAACAATTTTTAAGTAAACCGAAAATACAAAATGTGATTAAAAATTGCAGGAAACGAATTCTACTTTATTTGCACTTTTTTTATGATGGATTCACCATTACATAATACCCGGATAAGATAATTTCCTTTTGGTAAATGTGAGAGATTGAAAGGAATATCATGTTCTGAAGGTGAAAGATTCCCGTGGTATTCCCTGTTGAGCAAACTACCTTTCAAATCAAATAATTCTATGGTGACATTACTGGATTGATTCAAAATAAATCTCAGGTGAACAATATCCGTGGCTGGGTTTGGAAACGCGATCATGTAATCCAGATTTTTGGTTTTGGATTGATATTCAATGCCCGTGCCCAGGTAAGTGGTGCCTTTTAGTTTTCTTCCTTCAGGCAGGGCTTCACCGTTTTCACTGGCAAGATACTCGGCAACCCAGTCAGGTCGTTTTGCCTGACTCGCGTTTGACCATAAATTTTCTTTCCATTCATCATCGGTATACCTGAAGAAATCTTTGGTAACCTCGTACATGAAGGATGAAACGGGGCCCGTGAAAGCCATAAGCTGACCGGGATTTACCGGGTTAGGCGCAAGGAAAACACCCATGTTCATGAAACCGGTACCCACGTGGTATATATGTCCAACCACGTTTCCATGCTTATCAGTGGGTTGGGTATGAATATCTGCCACGATAAAGTCTTCTTCCAAGCCTTTCACCGGATCAAAAAACAGGTCGTTATACCACCCTGAAATAAATGGTCCGGATGCCATCATATTATTAATCATGGTTTTCAGAAAGGTTATGTCATCATCATTGAATGCAGTGCCGGATAATTCCTTTTCAGCAATTTTTTTAAATTTTCCCATTATATTGGCATATTCTGCAAAAAAAGAGGTTACCCTGTCATCCGGTCCGAGAATTTCATTGAAAAATGAAGAAGCATTGTTGGCAAATACTTGAATCTGATTATACAGGTCAGGATAGGGTTCAATGTAGGTATAAGGGAATGAACAGCCTGTTCCTCCAGTGTATGATTGCTTACCGTAAAGAATATTATCATGCCTTAATTCTGCCCATGAGGCCAACTGGGTGTTCAGTTTTTCATGATGCCATGCCGTGGTTTGCATGAAATACGGCATATTATCAGAATAAGAGGGTGGGTTAAGTGTTTTGATGGAAGACAACCAGGTGTTATAAAGTGATTGTTCCCAAAAATCATCATCATAGTAACTTACCAATTCTTTTAATTCATTGATTTTGTAAGCGTAATGGTAGGTTTCCATTTCTTCTTTCATCAATTCCATGGCATTTTCGTTGCCCAGCACTGAAAGCACGTCAAGTGGATCCGGTAAGTCCCTGTGAATTTTTTTTCCATTCCAGACGATGCGATCATACACTACCTCTGCAGTAATGTACGAATCCAGTAAAAATTTTTGACCCAGCAATTTAAAAGAGACCGGCAAATTGCCCGGGTCGGTGGTGGATGGATCAACGTAGAAGAAATTTGACATAATTTTCTGCCCGTAATCATCCGATGAATTGAGCGAATCAGTGAATTCAAGATAAATCTCATTGTCATAAATATCGGCAGGAGAAGAAAGCAGCCTGTCAGCTAAACCCGATAATTCGTCGGGTGTAAGATTATCATCCGGACCAACAAGATAGGTAATTATTTTTTCATGTAATTCCAGCAAATCCCTGCTACCACATGAATTCAGAAGTTCATTGAGCAACAAGGCACCGGCCTGCATGCGCTGTAATTCTTCAGGTTTCCAATCCTCTTCCCATGGATTGGAAGGTGGAGCGGTTAAAAGAAAATCAATCCTTCCCAACCATGTCATGGCCCTGAAATAATTCTCCAGGTTTTTAATTCCTTCTGAGGTGTAAATATTTTCCGTGTAATGACCACGGGGTTTAAACTGGCTAAAATCGATTTTTCTCATCCTATTATCCGTGAACAGGGTCATGGTTGTCATTTTCTCTGACTTAATTTCATCAATTACCTCATAATAAGATGTTTCATCAAAAAAATGAGGTAATATGGTGTCATTCAAAGCCAATGAGTAAGCCACTGAAACATAAAGGTCTACATCGCCCAGGGCCGCGGCGAGATTTGCATCATCCTTGTATTTCGAGTGTAAAATTTCATATTTATTGTACATGGCCCCTAAAAGCTTAATTAAATTAGGTTCCAGTAACTCAACCTCCAGGTACTTTAGTACTGAGTTATAGGATTGATGCAGTGAATGTAATACAAAATCAGAACTGATAAAAAGGGGCAGGTCATTGCTGTAAATATCAATAAATGCATAGGCCCAGGAAGCGTTTTTTAATCGCTCCGTGACCATGAAATGATTTTTTGAAATCAGAGCTTTTTCATAACCGGTTAAATGATAATGTTGGTTAATGGAATCAAACCAGGGAACATTATCAAGATTAGTATGTTCCTGCCTGTCGCTATAATAAATAGTCTTATGGGGATTGGCCTCCATCAATTGCTTCGTGGTAAAGTTGTTATTGTTCTCCAGGAATGTTTTGTAAACTTCCTGGTTAAAATTTTCCTGCGAGAAAATACAAGTAGTAAAAAGTGACAGGAATAATCCAGGTAAAAAGATATATTTTATTGTTTTCATAGCCGGGTTAGTTTTAACGGTTAAAGTTATAATTTTTTTTTTAAAACTCAAATGATCAACGACATAAAATGGGTTGCGTCTCAAAATAAATTTATGGTTTTGAATTTGGAATGTACAAATTTCATGTATCTTTGCACTTGTATGAAAACCATTTCTTTTATATCAGCAGCGGATATTGTAATGTAAGCCCCTGAGAGGCCCGTGAATACTTCACAATATTCTGAATTAAAGGGTAAGACCCGTTCTTACCCATATTTTATTATTATAACCAGGAGAAATGGAAAAATTAGATTTATACGGCTGGACGAAGTATCTCAAAAAAATCAAACATCCCATACCCGAAAAAACCGATAACATTGGAAGGGTAGCATCCATCAAGGGAAATATTTTTGAACTACACACGCCACGTGGACATAAAAAGGCAGAAATGCTTGGGAAACTGTTGTTCAGTTATGAAAAATGTGAACAACCCAAGGTGGGTGATTGGATCAAATATCTTGATTATGGAGAATCGGCATTAATTGAAGATGTATTACCCCGTTATAATCAGTTATACAGAAAAGCCGCAGGGAAGGAAACTTCAAAACAGGTGATGGTAACGAATGTGGATAAAGCTGTTATTATACAGGGTGTTGACAACGATTTCAACCTAAACAGGATTGAAAGGTATCTGGTGCAGGTTATTACCTGTAATATTAACCCCGTTATCATTCTTAATAAAAGCGATCTCGTGGATGATACAGGTAGTTATATCAGGGAGATTGAAAAACTGCAACGCGGGATTCCTGTTTTTTGCTGCAGTGTAAAAACAGGAGAGGGGCTTGACAAGTTGAAAAAGGAAATCTTTGTCACCGCTAGTACCAGTGTCTTAATTGGTTCATCAGGAGTAGGGAAAAGCTCCCTGGTCAATGAATTGATAGGTGCAGACCAGAAAACCGGAGAAATCAGTCATTCAACGGGGAAGGGAAAACACACGACAACAACCAGGGATTTGTTTTTGCTTGAAAATGGCGCGATCGTCATCGATACCCCGGGTATGAGAGAATTTGGTGTTGGTTTTGAGGAAGATGCAACTTTTGGTGAACAGTTCCCCGCCATCAGTAAATTCGCGGAGGGATGCAGATTTCAGGATTGTAGTCACTTCCATGAAGAAGGATGCAACGTTATTCAAGCCATGGAACAGGGAGAATTGGATCCATTCGTGTACGAGAGCTACCTGAAATTGGTAAAGGAACAAAAACGATTTCATACAACCATCCATGACAAGAAAATGCAAGGAAAGCAATTCGGGAAGATGGCCAGGGAAGCCCAGGCATACCGCAAAAAATACAAGTTTTAGTTTTGTTTGCCAGGTTTCAGACACAATGTAGCAGCCCTTCCATTGGTGAAAGGCGTTACATAAATGGCAATGTATTTAACATCGGGATTTATTTCTCTGTCGGATAGCTTTTTTTCAATTTCAGAAATAGGATTGTCTTTATCATGAAATACAATGCTGAAGCCATCTTCGGTATGGAACAGGATATGTGCATATTTATATAAGCCTTTAAACCATTGAAACCCTTTTTCGAAGTAATCCTTTAAAGTAAATGCCATTTGAGCATCATCTTTGTGGACAATGAAAAACAAATGGACCTTTCTTGTAGGGGCTTGCTTTAAATGGTTTAAAATCACGGATACCAAACTTGGGGACTATTCCGGTATTGTTACTTCCAAAAACCAGTAAATTACTTTCTTCGTTGGTTTTGTTAATCCTTGCAGAACTAACATTTAAAAAACCTTCTTTATGTATCGGGATAATTTCTTTAAACTCCGCTGTATTCAGAAATTTTTTGTAGAAAGTATCAATATTAGTAAGGTAATCCGGGTATTTATTACCCCGTGCAGGTGCTTCTGTGGGAATACCTAAAGCAGTTTGAAGTTTCCTGTTTAATACCGGGTAATATTGTGAATAATCGGGGATATCTCCTTCCGAAATTTGGTCGAATTTATCCAGTTTTTTATCTTTTAAAACCCAGTTAAAAGCCGTAGGCGATACTTCCTGTATTAATTCAGATACAGGCTGTTTAAGAACTTTTGATGTACCATCGTAAGAAACCAATAATTCGGGATATTTGCTTACTGTGGCAATCTGCACTTTTAATGAGAATTTCATATAAACATCCCATTGGCTTGTAGATAGCTTAGGACTGTGAACCCATACCTGGTTTTCCTTGATAAAACCTACTTTAACGATTTGCTCTTTAACTTTTCGGAAATAGAAGTTTATCTGCCTGTTGTAGTACCTTTTAATGAAATCCTGATTCTCGGTTTTAAAGTCTATGGTTTGTGGCATAAACCCTTCCTGTTCGCCCGAAAAAGTGGTGTAAATAAAATCGGTGCAATTGCTGCTTATCCCCGGAAATAATGAATCTATTTCTTGGAAATATACTTTTATGGATTTTATGACTTTTGGCAATATCTTCTTTGGAAAAGTAGAAAACTTGCTTTTCCGAAGGAAAATCGAATGTTAGTATATTAAAATATAGATTCTGTTCGGACATAGGCTTTATTTTTATTTACTCCATAACTTTATTCGCTTTTGACATTCATTCTTAGGTAAACCCAGCTTTGGATTAACCACATTGCATAATTCTTCCAGTTTCTTGATGGCTGTTATACCTGTTAAGATTTCATTATTTACCAGATTATCGAATACCCATAAATGGCCGTGAACTTCAATATTGTTCGCCTGTGCAAATTTTCTCAGGGTATTGTCGCTTGTGATAAGGGCTGCCGTATGTTTTTGTGCCTGGTAAAAAGCTGAACAATCCTGTTCGGACAAATTGGGCTTAGTTGCCCTAATCATCAATATTTCAATTAAATCTTCTTCTGTAAATATTGTCAACGATTAAACTACCTGTTTCAATGTAAGGAAACAAGGCTTCTTTCTGCTCTTCAAAGAGTTCATCAAGGATAATTGCCGTTGTATGAAACTCAAATTCGAGCTGAAAGAACCAGGGTAGAATTTTCAGGTCTACCAGGTCTATTAAAATATTTGCATCGTTGACTATAATCTTCACAGGGCTACAAACTCTTTGCGAAATTCTGCTAATTTCTGGTTAGACAAATTGGCGGCTTTGCTTAATGAAATGATTTCTTCGGCTGCTGCCCTGTAGATTAATTGTTTGAAACGGAAAGCCTGTTCATTGCCTTTGTATGCTCCCAAACCTTCTTCGGTGCGATTATGGCTTATCCATTTACGGAATGCAATAAACTGCGATTCGTTTATAATGCCTAAATCCTTTGCCCTTGCCATGATTGCCTGTATTGAAATACCGTAGGTTTCCTTTACTGCAACCAGTTCGGGTAAGGAAAAATGAGAACGAATATCCCCAATTTCCTGACGAAAAGTTGGTTCCGGGATTAACATTGCCCCTGCAAACTGAAAGCATAGTCTTTCTTTCTCTTTATCCGAAATGTCTTCATTGATATTCAGGATTAAGTGGCCTAACTCATGTAAAGCGGTTAAACGCTTGCGTTCTACATTGTAGTTTTTATTAATGACAATAATCGGAATTTTGCCATCTGCCCAGCCCGAAAATCCATCAAAATCATCGGGGGCTTCCACTTCAATAACTTTTATCTCTTTGTCCTCTAAAAGGTCTATTACATTTGGTAATGCATTTAATCCCAATTTCCATTCGGAGCGAACCTGTAATACTGCTTTATCAATATCCTGTATGGTAGAAATAGCCATGTCTTTAACCGGATTAACAAAAGAGGAGGCAATATTTAGAAATTGTTCTACTTCGATATATCGCTCCACAAAATCGGTTACGTTTTGCTTAATGGCATTCACATCTTTAACGGTAAGCCTTTGCTTTTTGCGAAATTCGACTTTCTCTATTTCTACAGTGAATGGGCGGAAAAAATAATCGGGTTTTACATTTAATGCTTTCGAAAGGGCAAGCAGAATGTTGCTGTCTGCCATCATTTGACCTTTTTCGTATTTAGAGATAGCGTTTTTAGACACAATATTACCCATCTTCTCAACTAATTCGTCTTGAGAAAGGGCAGCCAGGGTTCTGGCACTTTTGAGCCGTTTGCTAAATATCTCTTTCATTATTTTTTATAATTTGGTTTACAAATATCTACAAAAATATAAAAATGTAAACCAAAATGCAAATGATTTTACCAACTATTGTTAAAAATTAATTATTAATAATTTATTAATAGGTTGACATATAGTATATTACATCAATAATGAGTTAAGAGATTATTAATAGCTTTTGGAAAATACCAAAATAATCATCAAGTTTACAACTTCATTGCCCAAAGGGTAATTGTACCGGTTGCCGCAATACCGTAATTTGCGGTCCGCATTCAACGAAATGCGGTTTTTTTTATTTTTTTCCCTTCAACTTTTTTATATCCTCCTCAATCTCTTTCAAACTGGCTTCTTTGGAGAGTTTCTTTTGTTCTTCCTTGAATTTTTCGCACTCTACGCCCGACTTGTTCAATGCCATCTGGTGGCTTATTTTTCCGGCATGGTCGAGTAATTCCCTGCCATTCATTTG
>CAYRRV010000037.1:0-38550 GCA_964426725.1 uncultured Bacteroidales bacterium
TAAATGGCGGCACGAACTGGCAGGGTTCCGGTAACTTCCCGAACCTGACCGAGGGCGCCCACGATGTACGTATCCGTGATGCCAATGCCCCCGGCTGCGAGATAACATTAAACGGCAACCTGCAAATTACCCAGCCCGCCGTGCTGGATGGTGACGTTGCCTCAACAGACGTGACCTGCTTTGGCGGGAATGATGGCGAGATAGATATCACCAATCCCTCGGGTGGCTCGGGCACATACGAGTACACCATCAATGGTGGCGGGAACTGGCAGTCATCCGGTAACTTCCCGGACCTCGTGGCGGCGACCTATGATGTTCGTGTACGTGACGCGGCAGATATCAATTGTGAGATTACCCTTGATGGAGCCCTGGTTATTGATGAACCCGCGGTTCTTGATGCCACGGTCAACAAGACTGACGTTACCGAATGTTACGGCAATAACAATGGCGAGATAGATATTACAGGCCCATCCGGTGGCTCGGGTGATTACGAGTACACGATTAATGGAGGTGCTAACTGGCAGGGTTCCGGTAACTTCCCGAATCTGTATGCAGGAACTTATGATGTACGTATCAGGGATGCTGTAGAGACACATTGTGAAATCACGCTTGATGGCAACCTGGTAATAGATGAACCGGTTCAATTAAGTGCCGACGTTGATTCAATTGACGTGTCTTGCTTTGGCGGTTCAGATGGAAAAATAATCATTTCGAATCCTAACGGGGGATCAGGCAATTACGAGTATTCAATTGATGGTGGAATAAACTGGCAATCAGGTTTTGAATTCAGTGGCCTTATAGCCGGAACGTATAACGTGCAGATAAGAGATGCTGTATTTCCAACATGTGTAGTTACCCTTAATAGCAGCATGGTAGTAAATGAACCTCCTATATTAACGACTACCATCAATAAAAAAGATATTCTTTGTAATGGCGATCTCTCAGGTGAAATCGAAATAATTGCTTCAGGAGGAAATGGTGGTTATCAGTATTCTATTGATGATGGCTCTACATATCACGCCGGTAATTACTTCCCTGGACTTCCGGCCGGAACTTATTATACAGAAGTGGTAGATGCATTGGGATGTGTAAAAAGAGATACAGTAGAAATAACTGAGCCGTCAGCCGTTGATATTATAAATGTGATTAGTGATGATGTAAAATGTAATGGCAATGATGATGCGAAAATTTCAATTTTCGCGGACGGCGGTTCCGGAGATTTGGTATATTCAATAGACAGTGCTCAAACTTTTGTTGATAATGGTGGGTTATTTACCGGGTTGGGAGCCGACATTTACCATGTTGCCGCGATGGATACAAATGGTTGTATTGATCTGGAACCCTGGATTCCGATTCTGGAGCCAACTCCCGTAGTCGTGGATTCAATTAGAACTACCGATATTCTATGCAATGGTAGCTCAACGGGAGAAATTCATATCTGGGCATCCGGTGGTACTGATGTTAAGGAGTACTCCCTGAACGGCGGACCTTACCAGGCCACGGGCGACTTTACTGGTCTGACAGCAGCAGAATACATTATAACCATTAAGGATGATAATGACTGCCTGCTCGATACAGCCATTGAAATTACCGAACCGGATCCGGTGAACCTGCTTTATGAACTGGCAGAATCAATTAGCTGTTTCGGCGCTAACGATGGTAGAATAGAAGTGAGTGCTAATGGTGGCACGGCTCCTATCATATATGTACTGAATTCAACCCCCGCGGATACCAATCAAACGGGAATATTTGAAAATCTTGAACCTGGTGAATACGTGGTATCTGTATATGATTCCAACTGGTGTGGACCGAGAAATACAGATACCCTAACTATTTCCGAACCCACGGAATTCGTGAAAGATACAGTTATTATCGACACAATATTGTGTAATGGCGGAACAGGCGCTATTGAAATTCAGGTTAGCGGTGGAACAGATCCTTACCTTTACAGTATTGACGATGGCAATACCTGGTCACCGTCAGGAACCTTCAGCGATCTTTTACCGGGTACTTATTACCTTAGGATGGTTGATGCCAATAGCTGTATGATTATTGCAGATACTATCGTCCTTTCTGACCCACCAGCTATACTGCTGACAAAAGAGGAAAAGACTGATGTTACAGGTTGTTACGGGGATACTACTGGCGCCATTACTCTTGAGGCAACTGGCGGAACCGGACCTCTCGAATATAGCATTGATAACGGAATAACCTATCAGGATAGCGGGAATTTCGCGGATTTACCAGCAGCAGATTACCAGGTAATTGTAAGAGATTCCCTGGGATGTACATTAACCGGTTCGCTGCTCACGATAACACAGCCAGATTCAGTATCTATTATCGTGGATAGTGTAAAGGTGAATAATATTACATGCCATGGACTGGTTGATGGTATTCTAAGGGTTTATACTACTTCTTCGGTACCGGTGTTGGATTATACCTTGAAACATGTTCAGCCCGATACCGTGGTAACCAACAGAACCGGCCTGTTTACCGGTCTGGCTGAAGGAAAATATCTCGTGGTAATTTCTGATACAAATTTATGTAATACTGTATTGACAGATACTTTTAGTATTGTTGAACCTCCTGTATTTGAAATTTCGAACGTTGATATTGATACCATAATTTGTAATGGTGAAACAGGAGTCATAGATATTAGTCTTACGGGTGGTACACTCCCCTACGAGTTTAGTGTAGATGATGGTGTTTCCTGGGAAGGCACGGGAAGATTTACAGATTTAGGCCCGGGTACTTATTACATAAGAGCACGTGATGCAGGTGGGTGTGAAATTATCGGTGATACTATCAATCTTACCGAACCACCGGCAATTGTAATCACAAAAGAAGAAAAGACCAATATTGATGGATGTTATGGTGATTCTATCGGGACAATTACCGTTGAAGCAACCGGTGGAACCGGATCACTGGAATACAGTATTGACAATGGAAGTACCTACCAGGATAGTGGTAAATTCATTCAATTACCAGCGGGTGACTACCAGGTTGTTGTCAGAGATTCCATGGGATGTACAGAAAATGGTTCACTTCTTACACTCATTCAACCCGATTCAGTATCTATTACCATCGATAGCGTTGATGTTCAGAATATATCATGTTACGGGGAGGCCGATGGATTTATAAGGGTTTATACTTCTGGAACGCCAATACTTGACTACTTGCTGAAACGCTTGCAGCCGGATACTTCCTATACCAATAGCACGGGAATTTTTGACGAACTGCAAGGAGGCAGATATCTCGTGTATGTATCTGATACCAATAGTTGCAGCACGAAAGTTACCGATACACTTGAGGTAATTGAACCGCCTGTATTCGAGATCAGTAATATTGAAGTGGATAGCATTAAGTGTAGCGGTGAATCATCCGGGTTAATTGACATAAGACTTACCGGTGGCACATTGCCTTACGAATTCAGCATTGATGGCGGTGTTAATTGGGAAGGTTCTGGCCGTTTTACTGATTTATCAGAGGGAACTTATTATACCGCTGCCCGGGATTCAGCCGGGTGTACTATTTTTGGAGATACAATTACACTAAATAGTCCCCCCCCAATTGTTATTTCAGATGTCGAAAAAACTGACGTGACCGGGTGTTTTGGAAATGCCAATGGTTCGATAACAATTACTGCCGGCGGTGGAAGGGGAATACTCGAATATAGTATTGATAGTTTTTCCACCGTGCAGGATAGCGGGAAATTTGTAAATGTTCCGGCGGGAGAATACCCGGTTTACGTGCGTGACACGTCATCGTGCAGTGTTGTACTGGATTCAACCGTAACAATTGACCAGCCCGATGCATTGACGGTTGATGTCAGCGTGACCAATGTAAGGGGAGAATTTTTGGGTGCGATAAATATGTCGGCATCCGGCGGAACAACACCTTACCAGTTTTCTATTGACAGCATGCAAACTTGGCAACCAACTGGATCTTATCAGGAACTTGATACCGGACTCTACTATATCGCCGTGAAAGATGCTAACGATTGCTTGTTTACTGATTCAGTGAGGGTTGTTGAAGAGCAGGAGTTGAACGCGATTACCTCGTCTGAAGATGTGAAATGCTATGATGGCGATGATGGCACGATATCCGTTACGGTAGTTGATGGCACGCCGCCTGTTCTCTACACCTTGTACGAGGCCGGCAATGACGAACCAATTATCGAGGGTACATCAACAGGTTCATTTGTCGTGAGCGCGGGTACCTATTTTGTTAATGTTTTTGATAGTATTGGCAGGTATTACGTGGATACCTTCGTGATAAACCAGCCTGATCAAATAAGGGCTACTGCCGATATTACTGATGCCAACTGTAAATTTCTTCTTCCCGGTAATACTGACCAGGGAGCCATAGATATCACGATTACAGGTGGTACAGGTTCTAAATCTGTCAACTGGTATAATAACATAGGACAAGAACTGGGTACTACACCGGATTTAACAGGATTAAACCCCGGAACATACGTGGTTCAGATAATCGATGATAATGAATGTTCCGTGACACAAACATTCAATGTTGGTTTTAAAACTGAAAACCTTGTGAATGTTGATATACCTGTTTCTGATACAATCATTTGTCCGGGTGATGAAATTGAAATCGAGGCTAACGTGACAAATGCTGATAATTACGAGTGGGTTACAATACCGGATTCCAATATCGTGGCAAGCACCAACCCGATTGTATTTACTCCTGACCTTACCAGAGATTACAGTATGACAGCATGGAATAACTTCAATTGTTTCAGTGCCGATACCGTGACCATTGAGGTAGCTCCTTCTATTTTCGTGAATACAGGCGGGGATACAGTTACCTTCGGGGCTCAACCCATTGTACTGGCACCGGAAATTATTGCAGAAGACAGCAATATGATTGCTTCATACCAATGGGAGCCTTCATCTGATCTTAATAATGCTGAAATTGACGCTCCAACTTTCACCCCGGTTTCTGATCAACAACAATACCAATACTTGTTTACAGTAACTTCAACACAGGGTTGCGAGTTTAGTGATTCTCTTGACATTCTTGTACTAACGGACGTGATGGTACCCAGTGGATTCTCACCAAATGATGATGGATTTAATGATGAGTGGGAAATCAGCGTGGCAAGAATTTTACCGGTTACCGTGGAAGTATTTAACCGCTGGGGTGAGAGAGTATTCTATTCTGAGCAATATGATACAAAATGGGATGGAACATTCAAGGGAAAACCATTACCGGTCGGAACATATTATTTTGTGATTAAAGTTAAGGTAAAAGGTAAAGAACAGGTATATACAGGACCTATAACTATAGTAAGATAACTTAAAACAACATCAGAATTATCAAGAAAAAAAAGTAACTGATGAAAAAACTTCTAATTACCTCCATGGTTTTGATATTTATTGGGAAAGCGTTTTCCCAACAGATACCGATTTACACGCAATACATGTTTAATCCTTTCGTGCTTAACCCGGCTCTGGCAGGTACCCACAATTATTACCAGATCCGCTCGAACCACAGGTTCCAGTGGGCAGGCATTACAGACCCTCCTGTAACAAACAGCATAAGCATTTACGGGCCACATGGTTCACGTGACATGGACATGGGATACGGGGGTTACGTGTTGAGTGATATTACAGGACCTACCAGTAAAACTGCTGCCTATGGCTCGTATGGTTATAACCTTCCTGTTACTGACGAAATCAGGTTATCAATGGGAGTTTCAGCAGGAATAATGCAGTATAAAATTGATTTAACCAAGGTTGCTTTTAGTAATGAAGATCCCGTTGATATGGGAGTGCAATCTTTTTTCCTGCCCGATGCGTCAGTTGGGTTATTTCTCTATTCAACCAACTTTCATGTTGGCTTCTCGGCAGTTCAACTTATAAATAATAAGCTAAAGGTTGGAGAGGACCCGACTGGTTTGAGTAAACTGAAAAGTCATTTCTATCTTACAGGTGGATACAAGTACTTTTTGGATCGTGATTGGGCGGTGGAACCAACTATTATTTTCAAGAAGGTTAGCCCAGTGCCTCTACAGATGGATATCAATGCCAAAGTGATATACCAAAACATGGCCTGGGGTGGTCTTTCTTTCAGAACCGGCGATGCCATTTCTGTTTTGGCCGGTTATGTTTATGACAAGAAAATATACCTGGGTTTTTCTTATGATATTGGCATTACTGCTATCCGAAGTTATAATTCTGGTACCTATGAACTGATGATTGGTTACCAGTTCAATACAATAAAGTAAACCAGCATGACGTTCGATTCATGATACCAGTTAAAAAAAACTTCTGTGAGATTTTATCGGTTTTTGTCAGGTTTACTCATTCTCATGCTCCTGTTTTCCTGTAGTGGTGAAAAGGAGATAAATAAGAAATATTTAATTCCGCGGGAAGATTTCATACATGTTCTCACGGATATTCATCTTGCTGATGCGATGTTCATTTCATATGAAGTGAAGCAAAAATTCAAACTGAGCGATTCAATCTCCTATTATGGGCCTATTCTCGATGAATACGGGTACACAAAGCAGCAATTAGACAGCACATTGGTTTATTACTCGGAACACCCGGGAGATTATGATAAAGTCTACGATGAGGTTTTGAACAAATTAAGCAGGCTCGAGGGAGATATTAAAAATATTGAAGAGGAAAAGGCGAGGAAATTGAAACTCCAAAATCTCTGGAACCGGAAAGAAAACTGGGAGTTACCAGCGGAAGGAGATAAAAATACCATTGATTTTAAAGTTCCTCTCAAAGGGGCTGGTATATACACGATTCAGGCAGATATTCTTATATATAAAAATGACAGGTCTTTAAAACCCCGGATTTCTGCATCCTTTATAAATAGCGATACCAACACTTCTGTTCAACCTGAGAATTTTCAATCGGGAATCATCAAAAAGGATGAAAAATTTCATACCGTAATAATTTCAGGCAAGATACATGATAGTTCTGATTATACTCACCTCATAGGAAGTATTCTCGATCATACTCCCAGGGAGGGGCATTGGAAAAAACACGCGGAAATAAGAAATATCAGGATTTATTATGACCCCGAAACCGAAAACTGATGCATTTCTCTTTTCGAAATCCCGGTGGTTATGCATAGCATAAAAAGATACGCGGCTAATTATGTTTTGCCGGTTAATTCTCTTCCTGTACATAACGGGATAATTGAGATTCAGGGCCTACAGGTTGTTAAAATCATTAAACCAGAACCCGTCTTCAGGGAAATTGAGAATACCCGGTTTTATAATGGCATATTGATTCCCGGGTTTATCCTCCCGGGAGCATTACCCCGGGGCACAAAATTTAATTTTGTGAAAGATTGGAAGGAATTGGAATCGCTGCTAGGCGGGAAAGAAATAAATGAGATGGATATTTGTCTGCAAAATCTTTCTTCAGGGGAAAATACAGAAGAAACATTTAGCCGGGTAAAAGAAATCACTTTAAAATTACCGCATCTTGATTTTTCTGAAATTCTGCGATGGGTAACGATTAATCCCTCGATTGCATTAGGCATTGATAAAAACACGGGGTCGCTGGATGTAGGGAAAACACCTGGCATATTATGGATCGGCAATTTTGATTTCGAAAGGTTTACCTTGCGGGAAAATAGTTTTATCAAGGAGTTAGTATCGCGGGGCTATTCCTGAGTGGTATGAACAAGGTGGTAAAAATCATATTTTACGACTAATTTTGGGTTTTCTTCAATCATTCTGTGCAAGATGGAAAGTACAATATTATTTGATAAAGTAATTTTCGGACCTGTTAAAAGCAGGAGACTTGGTTTATCATTGGGTGTTAACCTGTTGCCGGTTGACAGGAAAATATGTAATTACAATTGCGTATATTGCGAATGTGGATTAACCAGGAAAGTAGAACAGGGAAATTCCGGACTACCGGAAGCAGAGAAGGTAAACCTGCTTCTTCGGGAACATTTAAAGGTAGCTGCTGCCATGGATCAATTACCCGATTCTATTACATTTGCCGGAAATGGTGAACCTACACTGCACCCGGATTTTAGTGATATCATGGATGCAACAGTTGCTGCAAGAGATGAGATTTCTCCTGATTCCAGGATTGCCGTGTTGTCAAATGCTACCATGGCAGGGAAGACTGAAATTCTTTTGGCGCTTAAAAAGGCAGATTTAAACATGCTTAAGCTGGACACGGCAATAGAGATGACTTTCCAAAAACTGAATCAGCCTCCTCCTCATTTTACTATAAAAAACCTTGTTGAAAATCTTAAAAAGTTTGAAGGCAATCTGATTATTCAATCCCTTTTCGTGCGTGGCATGGCAGGTGGTATTCACGTTGATAATACCACTTTTGAAGAAATTAATGCCTGGCTTGCTTTGATAAATGATCTACGACCTAAAGAGGTAATGGTGTACACGATAGAGAGAAATACTCCTTACAAAAATCTGGAAAAGATCCCTGCTAAAACATTAAATAATATAGCATTGGCTGTTGAAGAGCTTGGAATAAAGGCAACTGTTTATTCATGAATCTGCTAAGACCCCGGGATATTATGAACCGTAAGGTATTAGTATCTCCACTCGACTGGGGATTGGGGCATGCCACGAGATTGATCCCGCTGATTCAAATGCTCCTGAAAAACAATAACCAGGTTACCCTGGCCGGGAAGGGAAGGTCACTCCAAATGTTGAAAAATGCTTATCCCGGTCTGCCATGTTTAGAAATATTATCAATAAAAGTTTCTTACCCTGTGAATTCCCGGTTAACTTACCTGTTTTTTTTTCTTTCGCTACCCCGTTTTTTGTTATCAATATATAAGGATTACTATCAGCTTAGAAAAATAATAAAAAACCATGAAATCCAGGTAGTTATTTCAGATAATCGATACGGTTTTTATCATAAAAGCCTTTATTCTGTGCTGATTACGCATCAGTTACAATTGAAATTTCCTCCCGGTTTAAAATGGATTCAAACCCCGGCTAATTGGTTTATCAAAAGGAACATTAACAGGTTTAGTGTTTGTTGGGTACCTGATCACGAAAATAACGGCGGGCTGGCCGGGGAACTGTCTCACCCGGTAGTTTCTTTTAAGAAAAGCATCTATGTCGGGCCTTTGTCCAGGTTTTCAGATATAATTATTTCGAAAGGTAAGCATTATCCCCAGTTATTTTTGGTGGGCATTGTTTCTGGTCCTGAGCCACAACGTACTGCATTTGAAGAAATGATTATCTCGAAGTTTATTTCCTCTGAATTACCAGGTTATATTCTCAGGGGCATAACCGGGACAAGCAGAAATATAAAAACAGGTTCTGTTCAGCTAATCGAAAACCCGGGAACAGTTCAAATGGCTCAATTATTGAAACACGCTTTTTACGTGGTAGCCAGGGGAGGGTATTCAACCATAATGGATTTGTATACATTGAATTGCCCTGCTCTTTTGGTACCTACTCCAGGGCAACCGGAGCAGGAATATCTTTCGAAACATCTTTGCAATCATTCGTTATTCACGTTTATCTCACAGTCTGAGTTTTTAGCAATTGAAAATTTCGATAAATGGATGGGTATCAATAGAGAAGGATCGTGCTAAATCCTGTTATTATACCCAGGAAAAGGCCGGTATAAATCTGGGGTCCTGTATGAACTTTTAGTACTAATCTTGCAGTACCTAATAATCCCGCGATAAAGATTATTACAATAAAAAGGATCAGGTGAGCTGTGCCGGTCCGAATAATTAATCCTGTAATATAACCAACAAGTGCCCCGATTCCTATCATGTGAAGGCTTATTTTCCACCAGACAGAAATAAGGAGAGCCGCCAGGAGCGAGATGGTACCTGTTAGTAAGATCGACAGGATGTAAGCAGATAGATGATTGTTTCTGAGGAAAAAAAACGTGAAATAATAAAGAAGTGTAGTAATCAGGAGAGGAATAAAACGCTCGCTTCGCTGGTAAAAATAGACTGACCTGGTTAGTCCCAGGTAGAGGAAAACGGGAATTAAACTTACAGGGATTAAAAATGTGCCCGTGAAAACCAGCAAAATAATTATTGCTTTTGGTCCTTGCGGCATGTATTGAAGGTAGGTTCCGGAGTTGAATAAAACCAGCAAAGCATAGGTTGGCATTAAAAGAGGATGAAATATATAGGAAATGATTTTGGCTATTTTTTCAGGCATAAAAGAAAGATATAGTAGAATATTCATGTTCAATTTAATTCTTTTCTAAGCCTCGCTACAGGGATATTGAGTTGTTCCCTGTATTTTGCAACGGTTCTCCGGGCAATGTAATATCCTTTTTCCTGAAGGATTGAAGCAAGCTTTTCATCGGTGAGAGGCTTTTTCTTGTCTTCATTTGCAATACATTCACCAAGTATTTTTTTGATTTCCCTTGTCGATACTTCTTCACCTGACTCAGTTTGTAATCCTTCACTGAAGAAATATTTAAGAGAATAAATACCGAAGTGGGTCTGGATATACTTGCTGTTGGCCACTCGTGAAATGGTAGAGATGTCAAGACCAGTTCTGTCAGCAATATCCTTGAGAATCATGGGTCTTAATTTGGTTTCGTCTCCTTCCATGAAGTATTCTTTCTGGTAGTCGATAATGGCCTGCATGGTTACCATCAGCGTATTTTGCCTTTGTTTTATAGCATCAATAAACCACTTGGCAGATTCAAGTTTTTGTTTAACAAAACTGACCACCTCTTTTCGATTTTTGGATGGGTTTTCAGATTTTTTCCCGTAGGTCTGGATCATATCACTGTAAGTCTTGCTGAGCCTTAATTCAGGAACATTTTTGGCATTAAGGCTCAATTGTAGTTCCCCATCTTTATACTCGAGAATAAAATCAGGAATAATAGCACTGGAAGATTTATTGTACGGGTCACTGTATCCACCACCCGGCTTGGGATTAAGCTTAAGTATTTCGTGAATGGCATCTCCCAGTTCTTCTTCCGTGATATTAAGGCGTGATATAATTTTGTCGTAATGCTTTCTCGTGAATTCTTCAAAATGATGTTTTAAAATTTTCCTTGCCAGTTCGATCCTTGGAATTGTCTGGTCTTTTTTATCAATTTGAAGTATTAAACATTCCTGCAAATCGCGTGCCCCTACGCCTACCGGGTCAAAATCCTGAATAATCCTTAGGATTTCAAGCAATTCTTCTTCTGATGTTTGAATATTATAGGTAAAAGCAAGATCGTTGGCGATGGATTCCAGGTTTCTTCTCAGGTACCCGTCATCATCAATATTGCCCAGTATAAACCTGGAAAGTTGTTGTTGCCGTTCAGTAAGTACTCTCAGACCGAGTTGATCCTCGAGATATTCATGAAAAGTGGTGCCGGTAGAAAAAGGAATATCATCCCGCTTATCATCGGGGGAGTAATTTTTTGTTTGCAGTTTATAGGATGGTATTTCTTCGTCGTTCAGGTAATCTTCAAAAGTAAATTCGTCCTGCTCGGGATCTTTTCTTTCTTCACCTTCATCTTCTGCTTCTCTCAGGGAATCTTCCTGCGTGTCTCCTTCCTCGAGCACCGGATTTTCTTCCAGTTCTTTTTTTATTCTTTGTTCAAGCTGAATGGTAGGTATTTCCAACAACTTGATCATTTGGATCTGTTGAGGAGAAAGCTTTTGTAATAGTTTCTGCTGTAATCTTTGTTTTAACATCTGTTCATTCCTGTCTAAAATTCCGCGTTCTTTGGTGTACGGGGAAAGGGAACAACGTCCCTGATATTACTCATTCCTGTTACAAATAACATCATTCTTTCGAATCCAAGTCCAAAGCCAGCGTGTGGTGCTGTTCCAAATTTCCGGGTATCAAGGTACCACCATAAATCTTCCATGGGCATACCCATTTCTTTAATTCTGTTATGAAGCTTGTCATAATCTTCTTCACGTTGTGATCCACCTATTATTTCACCAATTCGTGGAAAAAGAACATCCATGGCTCTTACGGTTTTACCATCATCATTTTGTTTCATGTAAAAAGCTTTAATTTCCCTTGGATAATCGGTGATGATAACCGGTTTTTTAAAATGTTTTTCAACCAGGTATCTTTCGTGTTCAGCCTGTAAATCGACTCCCCATTTTACCGGGAATTCAAATTTTTGTCCTGATTTTTCGAGAATCGAAATGGCCTCTGTATAAACAATTCTCTCGAAGCGGTTGTTCACCACGAATTGCAAACGATCGATTAATTCCTTGTCATACATTTTCTGCAGGAATTCTAGATCATCGGTACAATTATCGAGGGCATATTTTACCAGGTACTGAACAAATTCTTCCGCGAGGTCCATGTCATCATGGATATCGTAGAATGCCATTTCCGGTTCTATCATCCAGAATTCGGCCAGGTGACGGGGGGTGTTTGAATTTTCCGCCCGGAAAGTAGGACCAAAGGTATATACTTCAGATAATGCCAGTGCACCCAGTTCTGCTTCTAACTGACCCGACACGGTTAGATTCGTTTCCTTACCGAAAAAATCTTCACTATAATTGATTCCCCCGTTGTCGTCGAGTGGCGGATTTTTCATGTTTAAAGTAGAAACCCTGAACATTTCTCCCGCGCCTTCACAATCAGAACCGGTTATAACCGGGGTATGCAGGTAATAAAATCCTTTATCGTTAAAAAACTTGTGGATGGCAAAGGCTATCGCGTGTCTCATTCTGAATACAGCCCCGAAGGTATTGGTTCTAAAGCGGAGATGGGCAATTTCCCTGAGAAATTCAAGTGAATGACCTTTTTTCTGCAGTGGGTAGGTTTCCTGATCTGCCGAACCGTATAATTCAATTTCTTTAGCGTGGATTTCCACTGTTTGTCCTTTACCCATAGATTCTACCAGGGTGCCTTTCACGGCAACACAAGCCCCGTTGGTCACCTTCTTTATTATTTTTTCGTCAAATAAGGCAACCTCTGCAACCACTTGTATATTATGAATAATAGATCCGTCATTGACAGCAATAAAAGCGATATTCTTGTTTCCTCTCTTAGTTCTTACCCATCCTTTTATAAGAACATCCCTGTTTAAGTTTGTCTCTTTTAATAAATCCTTGATCTTTTCTCGTCTCATTTTGGCCTTTTACTTGAATCATTCAACAATTCATGCAAAAATACAATTTTTATATCAATAATATCATAGCGACCCGTCACATTTAATATTGCAGAAAGGATGTCCGTTCGTTTTGAACAAATGCCACGGGGCAGCAGTTATTTTTTTTCATTAACAAGACACCTTGAAACCTGTTTGGGAGTGGGTATATTTCTGATTTAAGTTATCTTTGAGAAACTTAAAATGAATGAAAATGAATTTACTGGGTGTACATTGTTCGGTAGCGGGTGGTTTGGTTAATGCTTTCAGGGAAGCAGAATCATTAGGGATAAATACCTTTCAGATTTTCACGAAGAATCAACGGCAATGGAAAGAAAAAATCGTTGAAGAAAAAGAATCTGAAATATTCCGGCGTGAGCTGGAGCAGAGCAATGTGGAAATCGCTTTCTCGCACACGATTTACCTGATAAATATTGCCTCTCCTGATTCAGCTCTTTTCGATAAATCCCTGGGCTCATTGATCGCGGAGGTGAAAAGGTGTACTGCCCTGGGGCTTGATTACACCGTCCTGCATCCGGGTAGTCATCCCAATAAAAGGGAAGGTATCAGTAATATTACCCGGGCCCTGCAAATTGTTGAAAAGGAAACAGCGGGTTCTCACGTGAAGGTATTGCTTGAAAATACCGCGGGTCAGGGAAATTCTATCGGTAGAAGTTTCGCGGAACTGGCAGATATATTATCGGGGACCGGCACCGAACGGTTTGCCTGTTGTTTTGATACATGTCATGCCTGGGCTGCCGGTTATGCAATTAGCAAGGAGGGTGAAATGGAAAATATTTTTAAAGAGTTTGACCGGGTCGTTGGTCTGGACCATTTAAAGGGCATTCATCTCAATGATGCCAAAGGTCCGGTTGGCAGCAGGCTCGACCGCCACGCGCATATCGGGCAGGGCATGTTAGGCCTGGAACCTTTCACGTGGATAATGAACAATTTTCCCCGGATTCCGAAGGTTTTGGAAACTCCAAAAGAAGAAAATATGGATCAGGTGAATCTTGAAACACTCAGGAGACTTGTTTCCTGACAGGTACTTTTGACTGGAGGGGCAGGGCAAAACTGAAAATGCAGCCTGTACCGTTTTCCATGCCATTGGTGATATATATTTCTCCTTTGAGCGTATCAATAATTTGTTTCACGATTGAAAGGCCTAAACCGTGTCCTTCAGATGCTCTTTTAACTGGAAATGAGCCCTGGGAAAGCTGTTGGCTAACCTCATCAGGAATTCCATTACCATTGTCGCGTATCCAGAATTTTATAAAATCGCCTATTGATTCGTGTCCTATTTCTATTATTGGCGGGGTTCCACTATACTTGATGGAATTACTGATAAGGTTTTCCCATACCTGGGTGAGCCATGGTAAATATCCCCTGATAACAGGAAAATTATCAGGTGTAGTTATGGTACAATTACTATCTTTTATTTTGATTTCGAGTCTTTTTATCGCGTCATTAACAGCATCTTTCATGTTCACGTCATCCATTATAATTTCCTGGTACCGTATAGTCGCGAGTAATAAAAGTTCATCGATGATGTGATTCATCGACAGGCTCGTGTAGCTGAGAGTTTCAAGGTATCCTTTTACTTCGTCCGGGATGTTATCCTGCAATTTGTCCTGTATTAATTGTTGCAAGTAAATAACGTTGCTTACGGGATTTTTAAGATCATGGGCAACAGAATGTGCAAATGTCTTTAAATCACTGATCAGTTTTTCCTTTTCCTGTATTTCATTTTTTAACAGGTTGTTGGTGAAAATCAAGGATTTTTCTATTTTTCTACGGGGTGTTATATCACGCAATACAACGAGTTTACCGATGACTTTTCTTTTTTTATCGTGGAACCTGGTTACATACACGTCAAAATACTTTTTTTCTGCACCGGTGGTTTTTTTGTATTCAAAAGGTTTTTCATCATGGGTTAATTCGATACACTCGGGGGTAGAAATAAAATCCCTGACAGGCCTGTTCAACTTATTTTTATTGAGATTGAATTCTTTTCTGAAGGCAGGATTACCGTCCAGAACGAGATCGTTTTGATCCAACAATACTACCGGGTCAATAATGGAATCAAATATCTGCCTGTGTGCCACGGGAACCAGATCGAACATCCTGAATTTTGTCACCCCTACCACGATCATCATGCCGGCAAGGGTAAACGCGATGGGTGTCCAGTCTAACCCTGGAATGGGATTGATGTTCGTGATATAACTTAAATTACCAGCAATGGATACCAGCGAGGCAAAGAGGAGAATGACAATTTGGAATTTATACAGGTGAGGAACTCTCGAGATAGCCATGACGAGTAATATTACTCCAGTAAAGAGGTAAATATATCCCACGCCCAGGAAAACCCAGAATAGTTCCCCAAAGGTAAATAATGTCAGGTGGGTACGCGGTGTAACAATTATTTCTTTCCAAATCAGGTGATGATAATGATTCGTGAAAGTGAAAAAAATAAAAACCAAGGAATAGGAAGAGAGCAGCATTACATGAACGGGTTTTATCCGAGATTTAATGCGCACGAAATCAATGGTAAAGAGCAGGTAAACCACGGGTCCGATAGCAGCGCCAATATAAGAGAACATGGCCCAGGCATATCTTGTCTTTTCTGAAACAGAGGCAATCTGCATGGCTACACCTATCGACCAAATTGCTACAGAAAACTCGAAGAGAACAAGATATATTGAGCCGGGAGCAGGCTTACGTTTATAGATGACGATTCCGAATAAGATTGCCGTTAGGGCTGTCAAATGAAATAACAGGCTTATCCTGGAAAAATCATAGAGCATTGATAAAAAGCTTAAATTTTTTCAGTTAATAAAAGATTGATACTCGTTAAAGCGTAATATCAAAAATAATATTTTTCGCGTAACAAGTGACGAAAAAGTTATCAACACTATTATTCTTCGATAATATTCAGCATTTTAATGGTGGCGATTATAGCCGCTGAAGTTTGATCGCTATCCAGTCCCCGCGTTTTAAATTCCTTGCTACCATTCTGCCATGTTACCACGGCTTGAACAAGTGCATCTGTTTTCCCGCCAGGGGGAATACTCACGTTATAATCAAGCAGGCGTGGGATATTCCTTTTGAGGCGCCCGTAGATTTTTTTGAGCGCATTCATGAAAGCATCATACTGCCCGTCGCCGGCAGAGGTTTCTTCGTGAACTTTATCCCCGATTTGAATTGCCAGGGTGGCAACCGATTTTAACCCCTTGGCCAGGCTAAGTGAATAGTTTATTATCTTTATTTTTTCCTTGATAATTTCACTTTTCAGTACATCGGAGATAATATAGGGAAGATCTTCTTTGGTTACGGTTTCTTTTTTATCACCGAGTTCGATGACCCTTTCCGTGACTCTTTTCATTTCTTCAGGATTCAGATCGATGCCCAGGTCTTCCAGGTTCTTCAGGATGTTGGCTTTTCCTGCAGTTTTCCCGAGGGCATATTGTCTTACCCGGCCAAATCGTTCGGGAAGCAGGTCATTGAAATACAACTGATTTTTATTATCACCATCGGCATGTACACCACAGGTTTGTGTGAATACATTCTCCCCGATAACCGGCTTATTAGCAGGAATACGGATGCCCGAGAAGGATTCGACAATTTTACTCAGGTTATATATTTTCTTTTCATTTACCGAAAGTTCTACATGCAGGTGATCATCCAGAATGGCTACCACGCTGGTTAGGGGCACGTTACCAGCTCTTTCTCCCAGGCCATTTACAGTGGTGTGTATCCCGTTCATGCCTGCCTTCACCGCGGCATACACGTTGGCCGTGGCCAGGTCATAATCGTTGTGGGCATGAAAGTCAAAATGAAGATCCGGGTATTTTTTTCTCATCTCCGAACAATACGCGTACGTTTGTTCATGATTGAGAATGCCCAAGGTGTCGGGTAACATAAACCGTTTTACCTTTGTATCCTTTAGTTGATCCATGAGATAAAAAACATAATCAGGGGAATTCCTCATTCCGTTGGACCAGTCTTCCAGATATAAATTGATAACCAAGCCTTTTCCCGATGCATACTCAATTGACTTGATTACATCCTGAGCATGTTCTTCAGGGGTCTTTCTAAGCTGTCCCTGCACGTGGTTGAGAGAACCTTTTGAAAGCAGGTTGACTACTTTTCCACCCGCTTCCGTGATCCAGTCAATTGAAGATTTTTCATCGATAAAACCGAGAATTTCAATTTTTTCATCATGCCCGTGTTTTGCTGCCCAATCGATAACCTTGCTGGCTCCTTTGAATTCACCTTCCGATACCCTGGCTGAAGCAATTTCAATACGATCGACCTTTACCTCTTCCAGTAATATTTTGGCAATATTTAGTTTTTCAGTAGCTAAAAATGAGATGCCCGAGGTTTGTTCCCCGTCTCTCAAAGTGGTATCCATTATTTCTATCTTCATCACGTTTCAGTTTTGCTTTTTGTTTGATCTTTACACGGCCCGCTTATTTGCCATACCGGGGATTCACTTTTCCTATTCCAGTGCAATATTAATACAATTCATCCAATAGTAATAGAAAAAACATGTTTTTTAACATGGTGATTCCTTGCAATTATTACTGGAGGAGGGATCTTCCTTGTATTTAGGACTTGTGACACGTGTAAAACATAGCAACCCAAATTGAGCGATTTGCTCAATCGATGAAGATATTGTAAGTATTTCACGGCAATTCGTTTGTGAAATTCAACAACCTCTACCGGGGCTACCCGTCAATTGACGAAAAGCGCTTGTTCGGTTCTCTCCGGGCGCTCAACTTGGAAGCAAATCATCACGGGGTAAAATAATGACCGGGATAATAAATTTCAGGAAGATTAGTAGTCAAGTATCACGTTATGGTATACGGTACTGTCAATATACTCGTCCAATTGGTGCAAAACCCTTTCCCAGAATATTTTCATTTCGGCTGTATACCGGGGATCTTTCATATCATTATGGAAAATGGAAAGTACACTTTTTCTCCCCGGGGCTGTTGTAAACCGCAGTATTATTTTTTCGGCCGGGGAAGATAAGGAGAACTCTGCAAGATCGCGGTGTATTTCTTTTGTTACCTTGTATGCAATACAGGGGAACCACATGCACCGTATTTTTTTGTCAGACCAGGTATTATAGAGAGTGGAAACCGGGACATCAAATTCTCTCTGCACGAGAAGGACCGGGTTTCCTGATAAATTCTCCTGCACGAAACCATTCTTTTTCATAACAAACATTTTTAGTTATTACTCAAGTATTTACCTCAAGTTAAGCGGAACAATCGCTCAATTTGGTTTTAGTTACAAAAACTACCCCAAGGACTATCTCTTGCTATTCACAAAAGATGTAAAAACCAGGCATTTAGAAATGTAAAAATTTTTACTGTCTGGTTTCTTTAAAAGGTTTGCAAATTAGATTAAAATATGGCAAAAGTCAATTTTTTCATGTTAAATTTTTGTATATAATGTCTTTTCATTGAAAAAAATGTTGGTTGATTTTTGGCATTTATTCAATATGCAAGGACATCATCAAATGCGACATGCATTAAATATAAGATTCTCCTTTTTTTATCTTGATATCGTTCACGTATTGCCGGATTTTTTGTTCGTCTTTTTTGCTGCAGACAAGTAACATATCATCAGATTCGACAACAACGTAGTCTTTCAGGCCCTGTAGCACCACGATCTTATCTTTTGGCATATCCACCAGGCAATCATCCAGCTCGTAAGCGAAAACGTTGTTGCCCCTGATTGAATTCCCGTTTTGGTCGTGGGGTGATTGCTCGTATAAGGAGCTCCATGTTCCCAGGTCGGACCAACCGAAATCGGCACAAAGAACGTGAACGTTATCCGCGTTTTCCATGATACCGTAATCTATAGATATATTTTTACATCTTGGATATACATCCGCGATATATTCTTCCTCCGCGGGGGTATAATACTTGTCTGCTCCTTCGGCAAATAAGGAATTAACGTCGGGGAGGTGTTTTTCTATAGCATCCAGGATGCTGCTTAAAGACCACAGGAAAATACCTGAATTCCAGTAAAATTCACCCAATTCTACAAACATTTTAGCCTGGTCGTAATCGGGTTTTTCAGTAAATGTTTTCACTTTCCTGAAATTTTTGAAATGAGGAGAATTTTCTGTTTCCCCGTTTACCTGGATATATCCATAGCCTGTTTCAGGTCTGCTTGGTTTAATACCAAGGGTAAGTAAAGCATCATTTTGGTCTACAAATGAAAGTCCCTGTTTAATAACTTCAATAAATTCATCCACCTTGATAATTAAATGATCAGAGGGTGCAACCACTATATTTGCCGCGGGTGTTTTTGATTTGATTTTATATACTGCATAGGCGATACAGGGAGCCGTATTTTTTCGAAGAGGTTCGAGCAGGATATTCCCGGGATCCAGTTCAGGAATTTGTTCTTTTACCAAATGATCATATATAGCGTTGGTAACAACCAAAATGTTTGCGGCTGGCATTATTTGCCTGAAACGTTCGTAGGTTTCCTGCAGGAATGTTTTCCCGGTGCCTAAAATATCAAGAAATTGCTTGGGTTTGTGCGAGCGGCTTAAAGGCCAAAACCTGCTCCCTACTCCCCCGGCCATAATAATACAATAATTCTTGTTACTGTTGTTATTCATTATCAGATATATTTTTTAGTTTGTAAAAAAGTCCTTGTATTGTTAAAGATAATACTTTAACCTGATTCTTTCATAAAAAGTACATGGATCATTGAATATTTTCATGATAAAGCAGGACAAAATTAGAAAACAAAATGTTTAAAAAGATCTCTGATGGTTTCTCCCGGCCGCAGGTGATATCCCGCTATTCCTGTCTTTCTTGCACCTTCCACGTGTTGCAGCGTATCATCAATAAACAGGGTTTCCCCGGCAAGAAGGGCTTCTTTTTCCAACACGTGCTTGAAAACTTCCGGGTTAGGCTTTCTTAGTTGTATCTGATGAGAGAGATATATTCTTTTGAAAAGATGGTTAAGATTGTCCATCCCGTGTTCTTTTTTCAGGAAATTAAAGTAGTACCGGATATGTATTTCATTGGTATTGCTCAGGAGAAAGAGATTGAATTTTTTCCTGAGTTCGAGCAGTAGCTCCTGATTTTCAACCGGGAAATCAAGTAGCATCGCGTTCCAGGCAGTATCGATTTCTTTGTCTGAAGCGTTTAATCCAGAAATACGACGGAGTTCATCACGAAATTCGGCCGGGGTAATCATCCCAACTTCCAGTCTTTTAAAAAGATCAATTTGCTGCAGATGGGTAAACATTTCTTCAAAATTTTGAATACCGAGTTCACGGAAAGCTTCAATTGTCGCATCATGATCAATATTAATAACCACCCCGCCAAAATCGAAGATGATGTTTTTGATATTATTTAGTTCAATCATATAAAAAAAATCTAAATTTAATGTTGAAAAATAAATTACAAATATGTAATATTGCAATCCCTTTTAAAAAGGTTTCTTTCGTTTTTTGATGAAAGTAAAATATTTAAAAGGATACATCGTTTGAATAAGCAGTATCTTTGAATTAAAGGGCCCATAGCTCAGATGGTTAGAGCACCTGACTCATAATCAGGGGGTCGCTGGTTCGATCCCAGCTGGGCCCACTTTATTTATCCCGGGAATTCCCGGGTCATCAAAAAAGGGATTGATAATTACTCGAAATGTCCAGAAAACCCCGGATTTTATTCATTATACCAGCAGCAATAATTGCGTGTTTTTTACTTCATTATTCTTGTGCCAAAGTTGGGACAATAACCGGGGGAGAAAAAGACATTACCCCTCCCGTTGTGGTTGAAACAAATCCCGGTAATTATTCGACAGGGTTTACCGGTTCTAAAATTGTCGTTTCATTTGACGAGTATCTTACGCTGAAAGATATCAATCAGGAATTTGTTATTTCACCGCTCCTGGAGACTGAGCCGGAAGTAAAATTAAAAGGTAAAAATATTGAAATTGTTTTGCCCGCGGATGAATTGAAGGAGAATACAACCTACACCCTTAATTTCGGGAATGCTATTACCGATTATACAGAAGGAAACGTGCTGCCAAACTACGAGTTTGTTTTTTCAACGGGATCGCACATCGACTCGTTGTCGGTAAGAGGCCAGGTTTTGCATGCATTCAATCTCGAAGAACCGGAAGAACCCTTGTTCGTGATGTTGTATGAAAACCTGAATGACAGTGCTCCTTTATTGGAAAAACCTTCTTTTCTTACCCGGACGGTTGCGGAGGGTTTTTACGCGATCAATAACCTGCCTTCTGATTCTTTCAGGTTATTTGCATTGAAAGATGCCAACCGGAATCTTATTTTTGATCAGCCCACCGAGATGATTGCTTTCCTTGACACGATCATACACCTGAAATCATCCTATTTTACCTATGAAGAAAAAGAAGCGCCCGTGGAAGATACTACTTTGGCTGATACTTTAGTTAACCCGCTCCCGGAAACGGATTCGATCCGGCTGTTGAGTGATACCCTTATGCTCGATTCCCTTTATAAGAGCGCGAAGTATTCCTATGCTTTATACGCGGATCTTTATCTTTTCGAGCAGGATGTGTTCAATCAATATCTTTCTGACTACTCCAGAAGTATTCCTTACAGGCTTAGACTCATTTTTAATGAACCTCTTACGAGGGAAATAAACATTTTTCTCGCGGACACCGCGGTGGAAGGGGACTGGTTTTTACCGGAGCATCACGTGGTGGGCGATACAATTGATTACTGGTTAACGGATTCATCATTATACAAGAAGGAAAACTTGCGAATCGGGGTAGAATATTTTAAAACAGATTCGATGGGCGAACTGGAGCCTGCCACGGACACGCTCGTTTTCAATTTTGCAGGGAAAAAACAAAATAGACGCCGCGATCGAGAAGATAGCAGTCCGGGAAATCCAAATAATAAACTATCTGTTAATGCTGGATCCGGCAAATTTCATCTCAACAGTCATGTAGTTATAAAAAGTACCTACCCGGTTGACACGCTATACCCGGAATTTGTTCATCTCTACAGGTTTAAAGATACAATTCAGGTCCCGGTTCGCTACGAACTGGAAAAGGATTCTATTGAATTAAGAAAATATCATCTCCATTTCAAGGTTGAAGAGGGAACGAAGTACAGGTTCGTGATGAACACGGGAGCTTTCCGTGATATTTACAGGTTGGGACATGACACCACTGATATTTCTTTTACCACTCGTTTGCTTGATTCATACGGGAAATTGATTGTTAGCATGCCGGGTGATGGTATTATTCAGCTTCTTCAAAATGATAAAGTGGTATACGAGAGAATTAGCGGGGCCGGCGAAAAAGCGGTCTTCGATTACATTGAACCAAAATCATACCGGCTCAAGGTTATTTTCGACCGCAATGGGAATGGTGAATGGGATACAGGCAATTATCTTGAAGGGCGGCAGCCTGAAAAAGTTTGGTTCCATGAAAAAGAGGTTGAAATAAAGGAAGGCTGGGATCTGGAATTGGATTTAGACATTAAAGAAAAGTAAGCTTTTTATTTTAATTCTTCATAATCAATGTATTCACCCTCTTCTTTTCCTATTTTTTTCTTCTTTTTCGGTATATAATCTATGGTTACTTCTCCTTCTTTCTTTTTATAATATTGTTGCCTGGTATTTTTTCTGCCCTGGTTCATCGACTGGTACTTGCTGCCTAAAAGGAAAGGCATAATTATTCTCGTGACAAACTTTATCATAAAGTATATCAGTAATAGTAAAAAAAGTAACCTGATGAATCCAATCATAACAGTATTTTAATTTTGCAAAGGTACGATTTTTATTATAACTCCTGATGTACACATCTCTTTTATAAACGGGAATAAGTTCAGGATATTACAATATTTAAGTACTGTTGAAAAGTACACCTGAGATAACACTAATCGATAAGAGGATAATCTTTAATTTTTTGCCTGCATCCAAACATGAGGTTCAGTCCAAACCTGAAATTAAATGATTTGGCCTCGAGCGGTATAAGGGGTGCACCCGATTCTGGTTCGGGAGCAAACTGGTAAGGTACCAGGTCACTCACCGCGTAAAGGTTGAGTGGTCCCAGCTTGGTGCTGATTCCCAGTCCAAAGTTATTATAAGTATTGTTCATGATAGAATAACTCAGCGTGGCTGAAAACATTTTAATCGGGTAAAAGTTAGCGGAAAGTGTAAGGCTTTCGCGAAGTTTCCCCTTTTTTATTTCTGTTCTCGATAAGAGGCCCAGGGCTACTTTTTCCGTGAGAAAGTATCTCCCGCCCAGGTATATTTTCGTGGGCAGGAAGGTCGTGTATGGATTTTCACTGTAATTGAGTGTCACCCTGTTTTGCATGGTATCCAAAAATTCTTCCATGATATCCAGGGAATCAATGAAAGAAGTTTCAATTCCCTGAAATTCGAAATCCGTGTTTTGAGAAATATTATAATAATTGCTTCTCCAACGTATTAATCCTATATCGATCAGGCTGGCCGAAAGCATTATCTTGTCTGTTACAGCATAATGCGCGCCAATATCGAGGGCTAACCCGGGATTACCCAGCACGTTTCTAACATGATCTGCTACCAGGGCATCTTCCACATCGAATGATGTGTTCGCTAAATCGAAATCACCGTTTTCATCCCGGGGAATATTTAAGTAGGGGACATTTAGATTACCGGTTAATTCTGAATGCACGTTATAGCTAAAAGTATCTGCTTGTATGGTAATATTCGTGTTGGCAACTGAAAAGTCGGCCGCGCCAAAAAGGATTTTACCGCGGACCCCAATGAAAAAATCATCACTGAATCTATTGGAAACACCCATTGAAAATTCACTGAAAAGGCGTGATGAAAAACCTAATCCACTTAAATCGTATTCACTTTTTCCTATCCCTGAGAATAGCATTTTCATTAAATCACCAGGATAGGAAAAATCAACCAATGCTCTTTGGGTTATGTCGAATGAAAAGTACAAATCATCGGCCCTGAATCCAAAGGAAGCGATATCAGTAGATAATTCCGTGCCCAGGTAATTTACATTCTTGAAATTATCCAGGAACTTGTTCCGGTAAGAAATATTATGCAGGGGTAACACGAGAGAATCAAGCCCGGCATCATATTGCAGAATATCACTTACAGAGAGGGCGCTGTGCTCAAGATTAACCGCCAATGGTGAAAGGCCCGGCATTCCAAGGTAAAAACGACATTGGGGCTGTGTTGCCGGGTTAAACTTGTGTGATTGTGGCACACCAAACATGAAATACGTGGTATTGCCGGGTTGAGCCTGCAGGAGAACAGAGGCAGAAAAAATGGTGAACAAGGTCGCTATAATCCGGGTATTCTTCACGGTATATCTATTTTAGGGTTTGCATCTCAATCTAAATTCGTGGAAATGGTTGCTTTTGCATCAAGGGCCAGGCTGAAATCAAGGTTGTATGAAGTGAGTATTTTTACCATTCTCGGGGTTCCATCCTGCTTGAAAGTTTCAAGGTGGCCGATCACGATGATTTTATTCATCCGGTTAAAGAAATTATCAATCATATCTTTATCCATGGCAATTACCGTTTTTACCTCATTCACGTTTTCAAGAATTACCAGGTCATTTTTATCAACCGGGGCGGCCCGGAGAAAATCAACTTCCAGGGTATCCAGAATGGTAAATGTTGTTGAATCGTAAAGTAAAAGGTTCGCGTTGATACCAACCGGGAATTCATTTTTCATTTTAACGTGAAGGTTGGCATATTCGATGCTTTCCAGTTCTTCAATATTATCAGGATCGAAATTCATGGTGTCTGTTATGGTAAGATCCGCGGCAAAATGAAGCGGAATTTCAATCTCTACCTCCACGTCGAGCTGACTGTTCCTTGTAATAAAGTTATTTCTGGTGATATCCCCGTCAGGATTGGAAATGGCACGTCCCGACGTGTACACGAAGCGGGGAGCCGGGAAAGTTATAAGGTCATTCATGTTGGTTATGAGATTCCTGTCTATAAGAATTTCTCCTTCAACGGCACTACCAGGTTCCAGTGGAGCCTCGATTGAAATGGAGGCTGAATCATCGGGCACTATCCTGCCGCTTTCGAATTTTCCACCCAGCGATATGCTTCCGCCCATGGGTACACCGAATGAGTTGGTATATCCAATTCTCAAGCGGGGGTCTGCCGGTGTGAAAGTTCCCGAGAGGAAATCGAAATTATCAAGAAATACCTCGATACTGTCTTTTTCAATATTGAATTCTTTCTGACCAATGTAACCATATAGTTCGGTGTATTCCAGGTTAGTGAAATTGAACAATATGGATGCTTTATCTCCAGCATCAATACCCTGGCCGGGAGTTTTTGTTAAAATCAGTTCGAATACCACGGCAATGGCATTTGTTTCTTCCAGGGAATCGGCAAATACCACTGTCTCGCCGGTTAGATCAATAATTTCAGAGCCTGTATAGGAACCACCTGATGAACTGATGGGGATGGTATCCAGGAGTTGTTCCCCGCCGATTAATACACCCGGGCTTTTCACTATCAGTACTCCCTCGTGCTGAAAGGTGGAAGCAACATCTATCACGATTTGCCCCTGGCTGAATATAATAGAATCAAGCCTTTCATTATCATTGAAAATAAACTCGTATAATTCAATAGTATCCAGTTCGGTGTACACGGGAGGTAAAAGAAACTCCGGAACACTGATGGGAGAAACAATATTATAAGCATTGATTTCCTGTTCCGGGATCGTGAAAATATCAGGTGGCTGGAATGTAGCGAAAGTGTCGGGCTTAATGACCAACATGACAGAATCATTATTCTCGCCGTAAAACTGGATTGTATCACTGGGTTCCAAGGCATTTTTGATGGTTAGGTTACCTTTCAGTAATGGTCCGAGAAACTTCCACTCGTTTTCAATTTTCTTTGAAATTTTGTCAATATCATATTCCTCTTTCACGCAACCAGAAAGCAAAGTTATTATCAGGAAGAGGAAGAAAACTACTGATCCCCGCTTGGAATGTGCCATATTATAATTTTTGATATTATCATTTTATTTTATTGACAAGGTAAAATTACAATTCATTTAGAGATTTTATCAAAAAAATACAAATTTATAAATCCACGTGGTTCATGGACAAAAATTCACCTGAATATAGATCATTTTACGGAATAATTAAATAAAAAGTTGTTTTTTCCTCCCGCGATGAGGTTAAACCTGCTCTCGGTAGAATTAAAAATCCCGATGCTAAACCTGCTTACTCCCGGCAGGGGAAAATCGTCGTAGATGCTGCCATCGTTATTGTACAGGAATATCTTCCCGGCTTTTTTTTCCACGATACCAATTTTTCGATCCGAGGAAGAAAACACGTAGAAATCCGGGGGTTGATGTAAATTGTTTTCATGCCGGGCACTAAAAATTTTTGATTTATCTTCATTATATACTTCCAGATTATTTTGATCGAGAAAGATATAATCTCTTTTACCATCTCCATTAACATCCTGGAAATCGAAAAAATGGTTGCTCGTGTAATTTTTTATTGCTGTTTCACTCAATGTGCCATCGAAATAAATGAAATGTACATTGCCTGTTTCATCGGTTATAACGAGCCTGGGCTTTTCATTTTCCTTGTCAAGAATAAAATTGTTTTTATGGGATACATTGATTGTTTTGTTCACGGGAATTCTGATTTCTCCTTTTCTGTTGAGTATATATATTCTGTATTGATCGGCAAATACAATAAAATCGAGAGTTCCCAGCCTGAAATGATTCACCGGTGTTACAACCTGGTTGTCGGTTTTGTTAAATTCCCAGCCGGGAACAATATTCCCTTCAATATCGTACGCGTAAACTTTTTGGTCATTACCAACACAAAAAATCCTGTAATCAAGGTTTTTATCATAATCAAACACTGAAATACCTTTTGTAAGTGTGGCCCTTACTTTAATAGGGTATCTTTCTACATAATTCCCGTTCCGGTCGATCAGGTGAATATGATTAGGTGTACTAAAAAGGTATTGTAGTTTATTATTCTTGTAATAATCTGTCTGAAAAATTTCACTGTTGATTCTTTCATCCATCCTGTTTTTCCATAGAATCCGGCCGGCGCTGTTGATAAGGTAGATATTGTGGTTTAAATCCTGCACGAAAATTTCTTTATCTCCCGTGTTATGATTTGTTACCAGGGCCGGCTTGAAATCAATCACGGTATCAAGCAAGGTTTCCCAAACTGTATGTGTTTCTTCCTTCACGACGGGGGAAAAAGTGATAAAAGCATTGTTAAAAATAAGCTTGTTCCCTCCATTCAACTGGTAACCCACGCTCCTGATTTTTTGCACGTGTATTTTATTTTCCCGGAGGAAATTGGTAATAGCCTCATTCCCTGTTTCCGCGAGATAACCGGGTAGGAGAGAGGCATTATAGTAAAAGAGGAAATTGGTTTTCCGGGTTAGCAGCTCTGTTGTATTGATAAAATCCATATCGCGGGCAAGGGTTTTACCCAGCATGTTGGTCTGGAGTATTTTGGTAAGTCCCTTGTAGGAACTGCCAAATACCAGGTAATTTCCGGTTATGCCGAACCACGAGGTTTTATAATCCCGGTACATATCACCCGGGAGCAGGCCGGCAAAATTTTGAACAGGAAATGAATAAACAGGGATTTCCGTTTCATTATCAACGCGGTATATTTTTTCAAGTCGCGATTTTTCGATGTTGTTTTTTTTAAAATAGCCGGAAAGCATATCCAGCATGTTATCTTTCGTTAGGCCTGCACTTTTCACCCTGAAAAAGACAAAGCGATTTTCTTCCCTGCTCAGACCAGGGAAAGTGGTCTGGAATATACCAAATTCCTGATCAACCAGGGGGATAAAATCTTTATCCAGGTTGAAATTAAACGTGTTTTCTAATTCATTCAGCTTATTTTGGTATGCTTTAAGTGTTCCCCTGGCCGACAACAGTTCCGTGAAATTTTGCATGTATCTCTTGAAATCGGGAACCGATGTGACCTGTAACACGGCAGTAGAGGCGGGCAATATGTCATATACCTGAATTTCAGATGGTCCCGTGTTCCTGAATAATGAAAGATAGTTTTTGTCGCCCGGGGTGGATGCAAATCCATTCATTAACAGCTCTTTCTCCCGCAGAGTGATGTCATAGGCACACCAATCAGTTAAATTCTTTACATTTTCAACGTATTTTGCATGAGCATTGTTGGCGAGGGTTTTTATAAAATTACCTGCATTTTTGAAATTGACGAACAGGTTCCCGTCCACGTTTTGTCCCGCGGTGGAAGCAATTTCCTGAAAACCCTGGTGACCGTTAATCGAGCCTCCTTTTTTAAGTGTTCTGATACCATCTTCAATCAACAAGGAGGAAAGACTAAAAAGGAAAAGGTTATCATGCAGGCAAAAAGAAAAACTTTTCGCGGTTCCCGTCGTGGTAAAAGAGCCATCGTACACTTTTACATTTTCATATCTCCTGGTTGTTAGCGGTTCATTTGTTAATCCGGCGATTGCCCTGGGAATATTATTTTTGTGAGAAATCCGGTTTACCGGTATTATCAGTAACGCGGGCAGTTTATCTCTACCGGAGATGTGAAATGAAACGGTTACAAGATTATTCTTCAGCACGGAACGAATCATACTCGATGAATCGATAACTGAAGACAAGTAGCCGGCGCCTGCATGGAGATGTTCTAATTCTTTTGTTTTGCTGAATTCATCAAAAATGAGGCTTTTTTCATTTAATTTCTTTAAAAAGTGACCGAGGTCCTTGGTTTGAAATATCATGGATGCATTTGCCGGAACAGCTTTTAATGAGGGTGTATCTTTCAAGGCGTACTGCCTGAGCAGTAAGTATCCTCCTGCTACCAACCCGAGAATCAACACGATGCTTACTGTAATCAATATTTTTTTTGTCATCCTGGCTCGTTAATTTTTTCTGTTATTAATGCGCGATGTCTGTATATTCCTGTTTTTTGGAACGATTTTTGTTTTTTATTTCCGTTTTTTTTGAATCAGGGTTTATGAAGAGCATAAAATATTTTTTTCTCGTAAGTTTAAGTTTTGTAACACCATCAATTTTCCCGCAACAGGTGAAGGTTTTCAGTTTGTCTGATGGTACCCCGGTTGAAAACGTTGCCATTTTTAACAAGAGCAATACCATTTCAACATTAACCAATCCTGATGGTGAGGCTAATTTATTTAAATTCTCCTTACATGACACGCTTATTTTTCAACATCCTTCCTTCGAAAGAAAAATGATGACGAAACAGGGGTTGAAAGAGCAGGGATATAATCTTTATCTCCGGGAAAAGTACATCATGATAGAAGAATTTGTTTTTTCAGCCACCCGATTCAGGGAAAAAAGGCGTAGTATTCCCAACAAGGTCGACGTGATTGATGCTGGAGAGCTGAAATCTCTTACAGCCCTCACTTCCCCCGATATTTTATTGCACACGGGTAACGTGATGGTACAAAAAAGCCAGGGTGGAGGGGGCAGTCCTATTCTCAGGGGGTTCGAGGCCAATAAGATTTTACTGGTAGTGGACGGGGTTCGAATGAATAACGCGATCTACCGCAGCGGTCATTTACAAAACAGCTTAACCATTGATAACGGCTTTCTCGAACGTACCGAGATTATTTATGGTCCTACCTCGGTAATGTACGGGAGTGATGCCCTCGGCGGGGTTGTACATTATTACACCAAAGACCCGGAACTCGCTGTTGATAAAAAATTCAACTTTGGTTTAAACGCGTATACTACTTATGCTTCAGCCAATAATACCGGAACCTTTCATATTGATTTAAATAATGGATTCAAAAGGGTAGGTTTCATATCCAGTTTTACAGTTTCATCATATGGTGATATAAGAATGGGTAATACCCGCAGTCCATTCCTCGGAGACTTTGGGAAAGATTTTTATTATGTTGAAAAGGTTGAAGGGAAGGATACATTGCTCCCCAATCCTGATCCGCTGGTGCAGAGAAATACCGGGTATAAACAGTATGATTTTGTACAAAAAGTGAAATTTTCTGCAAGCAAGCATTTGGATATTACCGGGAATATTCAATATTCAACCAGCTCGGAAATTGACAGGTATGATCAACTCAGTGAATCACCCGGTGAAAATCCAAAGTTCGCCGAGTGGTACTATGGTCCGCAAAACCGATTGATGACATCGGTCAGATCTGTTTTTAAAAATAATAACCCTTTCTATACCAATTTTACCTCAACACTGGCATTCCAGCATGTTGAAGAAGACAGGATCAGCAGGAAATTCAAAAGTAAGGAGAAGTTGTTTAACCTGGAAGAGGTTGATTTATACACGGCTAATTTCGATTTCCTAAAGATTATATCAAGGGAAAACCGGTTAAATTATGGACTCGAGTTCAGTTTTAACGAGGTGCAGAGCGAGGCTTTTTACACGAATACAACTACCGGTGAACAATCACCCGAGTTGACAAGGTATCCCGATAATGGCAGCTACTTGTTAACATACGGGGCTTACGCGAGTTACAAGTGGTTTCTGAGCCCCGGGATCATCCTGAATAGTGGTGCGCGATACAGTTTTACCGGACTGGGTTCAGAATTCAGCCAGCAGTTTGACATGCTTCCCTATCAATCGGTACGATTTAATAACAGCGCCATTACCGGGAATGCCAGCATGGTTTATAAGCCGTCCCCGGCCTGGCAGTTCAACCTGATAGCATCCACCGGTTTCAGATCGCCTAACGTTGATGACTATGGTAAGGTTAGGCCCAAGGATAATCTCATTACCGTGCCCAATGTTGAATTAGAGCCGGAATACAGCTATAACGCGGAGATTGGCGTGGCAAGAGTATTCGAGGGGTATCTCAGGTTCGAAGGTATTGCCTACATGACATGGCTTACCAACGCGATTGCCCGGGATTTCTATTCTCTTAGCGGCCGGGATTCTCTATTTTACCAGGGAGAAAACTACAAGATAATTACCAATACCAATATAGGAGAGGCCATGCTTCGCGGGTTTTCTTTTAATCTCAGATCCGATTTCAGCAGGAAAATGGGTATTTTAAGCACCGTGAATTATACCTGGGGAAGAGATATTACCAATGATGAACCACTGGCCCATGTGCCACCTGTATTCGGGAAAACTTCACTCGATTACAGCCGGGAAAATTTTTCCGGGTCGTTTTATATATTTTACAGCGGTTGGAAACGGATGGAAGACATGTCGCCTTTTGGCGAGGATAACATGGAGGAAGCAACAGAGTATGGATTCCCGGGCTGGTTCACGCTTAATCTAAAAACGGGTTATCAAATTGCTGAAAATGTACACGTGCAACTCGCTGTTGAGAATTTTCTGGATACCTACTATAAAGTTTTCGCTTCCGGCATCAGTGCCCCCGGGAGAAATCTAATGGTTACCGTGAGAGCTAACCTGTAACCGTCTTGTAGTATTTTCCACTACAGTTATTATCTTTGAAGAAAAATTGTAAGGATGACTGAAATCCAACCTCAAATTGAAGAAAGCTGGTTTGAAGTGATGCAGGAGGAATTCAGGGCTGATTATTTCAGGCAGCTCAAGATTTTTTTAGTGGAAGAAAAAAAGAAGTTCCGTGTTTACCCGCCGGGTCAGCAAATTTTCAATGCTTTTAATCATACACCTTTTCAGGAGGTGAAGGTGGTCCTGTTGGGTCAGGATCCCTATCATGGTCATGGGCAGGCCCACGGGCTTTGTTTTTCAGTACCCGGTGGCATTACTTTTCCACCTTCATTGAGAAATATTTTCAGGGAATTGCAAACCGATCTTCATTTTATACCGCCCCGCGCCGGGGATCTATCCGGGTGGGCAAGACAAGGGGTATTATTGCTGAATGCTACCCTCACTGTCAGAGCCAATAATGCTGGATCTCACCAGGGGAAAGGCTGGGAAATTTTTACCGACAAGGTCATAAAAACCATTTCTGATAAGCGCGAACATGTAGTTTTCATGTTATGGGGTAATTACGCGAAAGCCAAGGAAAATCTTATTGATACCTCTAAACACCTTGTACTGAAAGCAGCTCACCCGTCTCCTTTTTCCGCGAACAATGGTTTCTTCGGGTGCAGGCATTTCTCGAGAGCAAACGAGTACCTCGCCGGAAAAGGGAAACAAACCATCAACTGGGATTTGAACATTCCCGGTGAGCAATTGTAATAATGCTGTTAATTGAATTTTAATGCAGGAATATGATAAGACATGGAAAAGATAAAAAAAGCGCTGGGATTAATTGATCCGGCAAGCGTGCTTGATTTATGCACCGGGACGGGGCAGTTTATTCATATCATGAAAGAAAGTTTCCATTCAAACACTGATATTACAGGGATTGATATCGATGAAAATGCATTGTCGGAAGCTGAAAAGCAATTCCCGGGGGCAAAATTTTTACCGATGCCCGCTGATAAAATAACTTTTGCTGACGATTCCTTTGAAGCAGTTTCAATTTCACGGGGATTACATCACCTTGATAACGTGGAGCGTGTGATAGCCGGGGTCAGGAGGGTTCTTAAGAAAAGGGGGTACTTTATAGTGAACGAGATGTACGCGGATCAGCAAAATGAAAAACAACAAACCAGCGTGCTGTTCCATCACCTTAGAGTAGACATCGACCGGTACCTGGGTATCGTGCATAATTATACTTTTAAGAGACAGAAAATAATCGAATGGTTCAATATTGACTACTGGGAGCTGCTCGAAATATTCGATTATGTTCCCACTGAAAAGAAAAATGTTCCTGATATGATCAGCAAGTACCGGGAAACTATCGACAGGATAAATGATAAAAAGCAACGCGAACATTTTAATTCCCGGCTTGAAGAATTGATAGAGCGCATTGAAACCACGGGTATCGGGAATCCTTCAACATTGCTTGTTATCGCGAGGAAAAATTAGAAAAGCTTGTTTCCCGTAAACTAATACAGGTTGAATTGTCGTTAATATTATACCTGAACCTTGTTTGTAAGAAACAGAGAAATCTTTTAATTTAGCAAGTTAAAACCCGCGATATGGTACAGGAAGGAAAATCAATAGTAATACCCTGGGATTTTACCCCGGTTGCAGAACACGCTCTCGAACACGGGCTGATATTAGCCAAACAGTTGGATAAAGAGATCAATCTCGTTCACGTGATCGACAAGGCCGAGCCTGCTGAAGTTGAGAACAAGTCACGGCTGGGCCTGGAATCTCTCGCCGAAAAAACCTATCAAAAGCATGGCATTAAACCCGTGGGTACTATTCTTCGGGGTAGTATTTTTTCCCGGATTTCTGAGTATGCAAGCAACGAATCTACCGTGTTAGTTGTTATGGGCACGCATGGTATTAAAGGGATGCAGAAAGTTACCGGCTCCTGGGCACTGAAAGTTATCGTGGGTTCAAAAGTGCCATTTATCGTGGTTCAGGAACCTCCCAAACCCAATCAATATAAAAATTTAATTTTTCCAGTCGATTTTAAATCAGAAAACAAGGAAAAGCTTTTTTGGTGCATATACCTGGCCAGGTATTTTAATTCAAAAGTTATATTGTTCAAGTATCCCATTGCAGATAAGTCGTTGCTGAAGAAGGTAAACACCAACCTGAATTTTGCCGTTCGGTTTTTGATTCAAAACAACGTGCAATACGAGATACAGACTGCTCCCAGTGGCGCGAAATTCACGAGAGAAACGCTTAATTTTGCAGGTTCAGTAGATGCAGACCTTATCATTATCAATACCACCAAGCATATTAATTTTACGGATTACCTGCTCGGGGCCGAAGAACAGCAGGTTATTGCCAATAATTCCAGGATCCCCGTGATGTGTGTAAACCCGAGATCCTCTTTTTCCGGCGTTGGACAGTTCATGTACGGGCGTTAAGCAATTAAAACAATTAAAATGATATTTGTTACCGGCGGTACAGGCTTATTAGGCGCCCATTTATTATACCATTTAGTATCCGGGGGAGAGAAAGTAAGAGCATTCAAAAGGGCATCCAGTGATATCACGATCACCCGTGAAATATTTAATTACTATTCTGCCGGGGGAGATAGATTATTTCAACAGGTAAAATGGGTGGAAGGAGATTTACATTTTTATCCTTCTGTCCGCGAAATGATAGAAGAAGCAGAGATAGTTTATCATTGCGCGGCTTTCGTGTCTTTTGATCCCGCGCGTAAATCCAGGATGATAAAGGACAATATTGAAGTCACGGCGAATATCGTAAACAGTATGCTGGATAAAGGAAAGGGTAAATTATGTTTCGTGAGTAGCACGGCAGCCCTTGGCGCTTCCGTGAATGGTGAAATGGTAGATGAAAATTGCCTGTGGAAGCCTGCCCGGGATACTTCTGCTTACTCCAAATCAAAATACAAGTCTGAAATGGAAGTTTGGCGGGGTATCATGGAAGGCCTCGACGCGGTGATCGTGAATCCCAGCGTGATCATTGGCCCGGGTAACTGGGGGAAAAGCAGCAGTGCTTTATTCACGAGCATCTGGAAAGGCATGAGATTTTACACGGAAGGTGTAACCGGGTACGTTGATGTTAACGATGTGGCAGAATGCATGATAACCCTTACCAATAGTGACATTTCAGGAGAACGGTATATTATTTCAGCAGAGAATAAAACCTACCGGGAAATATTCACCCTTATCGCGAAAGAGCTTGGCAGGAAGCCGCCTTCTATAAAAGCGACACCTATCATGGCATCTCTCGCCTGGAGGACTGAATGGTTACGCGGGAAATTGTTTTTCACCGTGCCGGCGATTACCCGCGAAACTGCCTTGGCCGGATTTAATAAGGTGCATTTTTCTAATCAGAAAATCAGGGAAACTACCGGGATATCTTTTAAGCCCATAAAGGAGTCTATTCGCGAAACGGCCAGGTTATTTCCCGGGAAGAACGAAAATTAGCAGGACTTTTTTTATCCTCATGCAAATAAATTTATCTTTGTCGAACAGAATATAAAAAAATAAGCATATGTTTTCAGGAATTGTTGAAGAAGCCGCCACGGTTACAAATTTGCAGAAGGAAAAAGAGAACCTGCATATCACGCTTACCGCCTCCTTTGTTGATGAATTAAAGATTGACCAGTCGATTGCTCATAACGGGGTATGTTTAACCGTGGTAGATATCAGGGACAATCAATACACGGTAACCGCCGTGAAAGAGACACTGGACAAGTCGAACCTCGGCCTTCTGAAACCCGGGGATAAGGTTAACCTGGAAAGAAGCATGTTGATGAATGGCAGGATCGATGGCCATATTGTTCAGGGGCATGTCGATCAGACGGCTGTTTGCACGGAAGTGGCAGAATCAGGAGGAAGCTGGTATTATACCTTCAAATATGAACCGGTACAGGATGATTTTATTACCGTTGAAAAAGGTTCGGTTTCTGTGAATGGCGTGAGTTTGACGGTTGTTAATTCTAAAGACAAGACATTTCAGGTAGCCATTATTCCTTTCACTTATGAAATTACCAATTTTCATCAAATTGAAAAAGGAACCGTGGTGAACCTGGAGTTTGATATTATAGGAAAGTATATTGCAAAAATTGTAAAACAGCAGATGAGATAAAAACCTCATTTCGCGAGGCGCTTGGTAAAAGGCTGCTTTTAAAAACCAGGATTCATGAAAACAACTTCACCCAGGCAGATGGCGGTAATGATAGCTTTTTTGTCATCCATTGCTGCAGGTGCCGCCATTTTTCTCTCTATAACAATGGAGGAAAGCAATATTTGGCCAGTAATGATATTTTCCCTGCTGGCCATATTTATTATCGTTTATCTCATCGTTTATTACTTGCTGAATAGTTTTATCTTTGAAAAAATAAATCCTATCTACAAGACCATTCATAACATAAATATACCAGAAAACAAATTACGTCGCGATCTCGAAGAAAAAGACGTAATTGACGAGGTGAACAAGGATGTTATCAACTGGGCCAGGAATAAAGCCCGCGAAATTGCACAACTAAAGCAATTAGAAAAGTACAGGAGGGAATTCCTGGGGAACGTGTCACATGAATTGAAAACACCAATTTTTAATATACAGGGTTACGTGCTGACGCTGCTCGACGGGGGCCTGGAAGATCCTACCATTAACAAGTCCTATCTTGAAAAAACCGAGAAAAGCATTAACCGGATGATTTCAATTGTTGAAGATTTGGAATCGATTTCCAGGCTCGAATCAGGAGAACTGCAACTGGAATACGAGGTGTTCAATATCGTGCAACTGATTGAAGATGTTATTGAAATGCAGGAGATGCGGGCAAGTGGCAGGGATATAGAATTGGGATTCGCGCGTAAATACGACAAGCCATTGAAAGTGCGTGCCGACAGGAAAAGGATATTCGAGGCGGTGAATAACCTGATCGTGAACTCGATAAATTACGGGAAAAATGGCGGGAAAACAACCATCGCTTTTTTGGACATGGGAGACAATATTCTCATTGAAATCACCGATACCGGTATTGGCATCTCTGAAAATGAACTGGGAAGAATTTTCGAGCGGTTTTACCGGACAGATAAAAGCCGTTCGCGTGATTCCGGCGGTACAGGCCTGGGGCTTGCTATCGTCAAGCATATTATAGAGGCGCACGGGCAGACCATTAACGTGCGCAGTTCCCCGGGGCTGGGGTCTTCTTTTGCTTTTACATTGAAGAAAGGTTAAATGCAGGGGATAATGGATGAAAAAATATAATTTACTTGCATGAAAATTAAGAAGGGGCTAACCACATGGCTGCCCCTCCTGAATTTATATAGGATTTATCCAAAAAATGCTTCTTTAATTCCAGCTTTCAGGATTTACCATCCACTTTTCTAGTTCCAGTTCTGTTTCGGATACCCATGGTGCAATTTCCTGTACTTCTGTCATCCAGGGTTCAAGATATAAACCTGTTTCTTCATCCGGCTGCAACCTGGTGTCGATACTCAGGGTTTCACCCGTGTTCCATTTCGAAGGATTGTACATCCATTCGGCCAGGTATAATGCATTTTCCTGGATCCTGTCCATTTCTTTGAAAATCCTGTTGCTAAACTCATGGCGAATTTCATTCTTATAAAAAACGGATTGAATGATGGCTTGTCTCTTGTAGGATTTTTGTGCCTGTAACCCATTTACTGAGATAATAGTAAGTAACATAATGACGGCAACTGTTTTGAGGAGGCTTTTTGTTTTCATGACAATTATTTTTGATGTTTTAATTATTTTCATGTTTGACCACATTAATACATAAGACGTGCCAAACTCTGTAAAACACACAAATACAGATACATGCAACACGAAGTAGTTGAGATGGATCATGATGGTTTTGCACGGTTTTGTAACAAGCCGTGTTCGATTCCGGGCAATAAAAAAAATCCCGTACGGGTAGACATTTCTTTTTGAATGATTAATTTTGCAATAAACAATTATTATGTCGATTGTAGTTAAGGAAGTTACAAGATACTACGGTACTCAGGCCGCCCTTAAAGATGTTTCATTTTCTTTGAAACCGGGAGAGATAACAGGATTTATTGGTCCCAATGGCGCCGGGAAATCAACAATGATGAAAATCATCACGGGTTACCTGCCTCCTTCATCGGGGGAGGTCGAGATAAACGGGATAAATGTTTTGAAGAATTCCCTGGGAATAAGGAGAATTACCGGGTACCTGCCCGAGAACAACCCGCTTTACCTGAACATGTACGTGAAAGAGTATCTTACATTCGTGGCGGGCCTTTACGGGATAAAGCATAACGTGAAAGATAAAGTGAAAGAGATGATTCACCTGACGGGTCTGGATATAGAGCAAAACAAGCAGATTGGTTCTTTATCAAAGGGATACCGGCAACGAGTCGGGTTGGCACAGGCCCTGCTGCATGATCCTGAAATTCTCGTGTTGGATGAACCCACCTCCGGTTTGGATCCAAACCAGATTATAGGCATCAGGAACCTGATTTCAGAGGTTGGGAAAGATAAAACAGTAATGCTTAGTACCCATATCATGCAGGAGGTTGAAGCGATTTGTGATCATATTATCATTATTGACCGCGGGAAAATCGTGGCTGATGCCCATGCCGGTGATCTTAAAAGTGGGCTGGACAATTTCATTTTCCAGGTTGAATTTGGAGGGGAAGTAGATATTGAAATGATTCAAAAAGTGCCGGGTTCAGTAAAGGTACATGCATTGAAAGAAAACACCTGGCTTATTGAAAGTGAAGCAGGGAATGATATCAGGGAGAATATTTTTTCTTTTGCCGTGAAGAATAACCTTACCGTGCTATCCCTTCAAAAAAGAGAAAAATCCCTTGAAGAAATATTTCAGGAACTTACACGGGAATAAACGTGTGGACGTATGGACGTAATCGCGTATGTACGTATTTGCGTTATTACGTATCTATATTCCAACTCAATTACTCAATTACGCATTAACGCTTCATCTCATCAACGCCTCATCACTTCATCTCTCATTTTCCCAGTGCTCATCTTCCCAGTGCTCACACTCACATTAACGCCTAAACGCAATTACGCCTCATCG
>CAYRRV010000038.1:0-37665 GCA_964426725.1 uncultured Bacteroidales bacterium
ATAATCTCAAAATTAATAGCTTATGAGTACACAAGTAGCAACACAAATTAATTCTTATCTCTCCTTTAAATTAGGTGAAGAGATTTTCGCTTCTAACGTGGCGAAAGTGCTTAATATATTGGAGATGACAAAGATTACAAGAGTGCCTCGCGCTCCGGATTACATGAAAGGAGTCATCAATTTGCGGGGAGAAGTTCTGCCGCTGGTAGATACCCGGGTAAAATTCGGCCTGGAAGTAACAGGGTTAACCACCAATACCTGTATTTTGGTATTGGATCTTGAACTGGGTGGGGAACCTGTTAAAGTAGGTGCCCTCGTCGATGCAGTGCAGGAAGTACTGGAAATTGAAGAAGATGAACTACAGCCACCACCTAGTATAGGTGATAAATACCGTTCAGAATTTATTTCCGGTATGTACCAGGTGAACGATAATTTCATCATGATACTGGATATGGAGAAAATTTTCTCAACGGATGAATTAACAGAATTGAAAAACTCAACTGAATCAACAAAATAGTGACGTGCCACATCAAAATATTTCAGGAGGGTTATTCTTCTATTTTGAGCATGTGGCACTGATCAACCGTCATTTTTTCAATGACATGACATTATTATATTAATCAAAAACGGAGGCAAACTATGAACTTTAAAAATTTAAAACTTGGAGCGAAACTGGGAGTCGGTTTCGGTATTTTAATTCTTTTATCGGTAATCCTAGGAGGATTAGCCGTTATAAACATGAACCAGGTATCTACTCGATCAGGTTATCTTTCTGACGAATACGTACCCGAGGTTAGTATAGCGAGTGGTATCGAGAGAACTTCTTTGCAAACCATGTATGCCATGCGGGGTTACGGCTTTACAGAAAACGAGGATTTTCTTGAAATTGGAAGAGGAAAACTAAACGAAGTTAAGCAAAACCTGGATAAGGCGCGGGACCTTTCCCGTGAAGCTACCCAGCTAAAAGCTTTGGAAGGAGCAATTGGTGTTGTTGAAGAGGCCCTTTCGAATTATGAGGATCTAGCGAATCAAACTGTAGAGGTTAACCGGCAATTGGTTGACTTGAGAAATGATATGGATATTGCAGCGGGAAATTTTGTAATCAATTGCATGGCCTACCTGGATTCTCAAAACGAATCCTTTAAAAATGAGGTGAGAACCGGTCGGGCTAACAATACTCTTTTGAACGAGCGTCATCAGAAAATTACATGGATAAATGATGTGTTAGACGCCGGGAATGAGATGCGGATTGGTAATTTTAAAGCCCAGTCATTGAGAGATCCCGAAATGCTGGAAAACACTGTTAAGGCATTCAGCATAAGTGAAATAATGCAAAATTTAAGAAGCATTACCCGTGAAGCAGCAGATATGCAGGCATTGGATAACGTGGATGAGTCCGCCAATAACTACGTGTTAGCCGTTAATACATTCCTGGAGGCCTGGAATAAAAGGGAAGGCTTGAACACTGCCCGTACTGATGCTGCTGATGTTGTCCTGGAAGAAGCTCAAAAAGTGGCAGAGACTGGAATTTCTCGAACGCTCGATATTTCGCGGGAGGCTTCCGCGTTACTTCAAACTTCCAGTGGCGTGATGATAGGAGGGTTGATTTTTGCCATGGTTTTAGGTATTATTTTCGCGTTTATTATAACAGGGGCAATAACAAAACCTATTGGTAAAGGAGTTGCTTTCGCCCGGGAAATAGCAGAAGGAAATCTTACAGCAACAATCGATGTTGATCAAAAAGATGAGGTAGGACAGCTTGCTGCAGCACTGAAAAACATGGCCAATAAATTGCGTGAGATTGTTGCAAGTATTCTCTCCGGCGCCGAGAATATTGCTGCTGCCAGTATTGAAATGAGCGCATCATCACAGCAAATGTCACAAGGCGCCACCGAACAGGCATCTTCCGCAGAAGAGGTTTCTTCATCCATGGAAGAAATGGTTTCCAATATTCAACAAAACACCGATAACGCGCAGCAAACTGAAAAAATTGCCATGATGGCATCTGACAGTATCAAGCAGGGGAATGAATCTGCTGCTCTTTCAGCGAAGTCAATGAGCGAAATTGCCGAAAAAATATCCATTATCAGTGAAATAGCTTTCCAGACCAACATTCTTGCTCTTAATGCCGCTGTTGAAGCTGCCCGTGCCGGTGAACATGGTAAAGGATTTGCCGTGGTGGCCGCGGAGGTTCGTAAACTGGCCGAAAGAAGTAAGGTGGCCGCTGAAGAAATTGACCTGGTTTCGAAATCAGGTGTTGAAATTGCAGAAAAAGCAGGTCAACAACTGGCTGACATCGTACCGGAAATTGAAAAAACAGCCAAGTTGGTTCAGGAAATTACCGCTGCCAGTCTCGAGCAAAATTCCGGTGCCGATCAAATCAATAATGCTATACAGCAATTGAATAATGTTACACAGCAAAACGCTGCTGCTTCTGAAGAGATGGCTACCAGCTCCGAGGAATTGTCAAGTCAGGCCGAGCAATTGAAAGAAATCGTGAGTTATTTTCAAATTGGCAATGATAAATTAACCACAAAAGTAAAAGGACTGGCTAATAAGAAGATAAAAGTGGCTCATTCAGGAGAAAATGGCAATAAAACCGAGGCCAGGCAAGCAAGAAAAGATGAAAAAAAGAAAGATGAAAAAGCAGGTGCAGGAGTAGAATTGAAAATGTATGGAGATAATAAAAGTGATGGAGAATACGAACAATTCTAAATGACTGTATCTTGTTCATTCCAGAATGAACTGAACAACCGGGCAGCCCCCGTTATAAGGGCTGTCCGGCTATTTTCAACAAAAGAGTCTGAGTATGCGGGTAAGTGAATTTAATATGAAGAGTGAGAATTACAAGGATATAAATATCGACACTATCAGGTGTTACCTGGAAGCAATCAAAAAAGCGAACCAGGAGTTAATGCAGGAATATGCTTCATTTGACCTTAACAACCAGGGTAATCAGGTTACCAAAAAGAAAAGTCTCGATAATGATTTTTCTATTCTTGTCGAAAATGCACCGGATATCATTTGCCGGTTCAACAAGGAGTTACGTTTTACATACATTAACAACGCTGTTAAAAAGGAATTACTGAAACACCCTTCATGTTTTACCGGGAAAAAAATATGGGAAACCACATTGGAACCGCAGGTAGCAGCTTTGTTTAGTGATAAGGTTTTTCAGGTATTTCGAACCGGAAAAGAGACTTCAATTGAAATAGGTCATACAGTTGATAATGCCACCCGTTATTTTTTTCTTCGGTTAATGCCCGAGTTTGATAGTAACTGGAGGGTCGAATCTGTATTATGTATTGCCAGGAATATAACAGAATACAAGGAAGCCTTAATTGAATTAACAGAAGCTCGCGACAGGGCGCTGGAAACAGATAGGTTGAAATCCGCGTTTCTTTCAAATATAAGTCACGAGATCAGAACCCCTATGAACGCGATAATTGGTTTTGCCAACCTTTTGGGCAATGCCGAAAACTTACCGGTTCAGTTAAGGGAATATGCCGAATTAATCATTAAAAGCGGCGATCAACTTTTGAACATTATTGATACACTCATTGATTTAGCAAGGCTGGAAGCAGGACAACTAGAAATAAACCACTCGAATCTTGAACTACATGGATTTCTTGATGAATTACGGAAACAGCATTCTGATTATATAGCTACCCTGGGTAAAAATGAACTTGTAATAAACCTGAATCTGCCAGACTGCAATGATTTTCATATTTCAGTTGATACTGCTAAACTCAGACGTATTTTTGAAAATTTGCTCGATAATGCTATCAAGTTTTCTAACAAAGGATATATAGAAATTGGTTATGAACCATTACAGGGAGATACTGTAAAATTTTTCGTGAAAGATACTGGTATTGGAATACCGGATGATAAGCTTCACATGATATTCGACAGATTCACACAGGCAGATAATTCTTTTTCAAGGAAATACGGGGGCATTGGTCTCGGTTTAACCATCTCGAGAGGGATTATCGAGTTTTTGGGAGGAAAAATATGGGTTATTTCAGAATACGGGAAAGGGTCAGCTTTTTATTTTACTTTACCGGCTTATCATTCTCTGAATCAGGTTACTCCTGCTGTTGAAGTGGAGGATGATAAAATGACGCGTGTATATTCATGGCCAGGAAAGAGAATTTTAATTGCTGAAGATGAGGATTCCAATTATATCTACCTCAAGGAGTCTTTATTAGACACGAAACTGGAGATTGTCCCCGCGAAAAACGGGCAGGAAGCCATCGATTTAATCAACTCGGGTTTGCATTTTGATCTCGTGCTCATGGACATGAAAATGCCGGTGGTTACGGGTTTCGAAGCTACCAGGGTAATTAAGCAAACCCATCCCGATATTCCCATTATCGCTCAAACGGCATATTCAATGGATGATGAAAGAAAAAAATGCCTGGAAGCGGGTTGTGATGATTACATAACAAAACCCATTAGCCAGGCAGGCTTACTGGGTTTGATGAAAAAATATTTTAAATAAATAACCGTGAGAAAACTTTGATTTCTTTGTTACGGGCATCTTGAGAAGTGTTATCCATGAAAGCAAACATATTGATATTCACGATGGTTAAGTCTCAATCCTGAAACTTTTTTAGTGCCACGTTAAGAAAATAAAGCGGTTTAAAGGAACCACTATATATTGCTGGTACTTATAATTTTATTCCTATTACCAAAATATCATCAATCTGGTAGAAATCACCTTTCCATTTTTCAATAGTTTCCTCTAGGATTTTCCCCTGTTTTTCCATTGGTATATCCTGTAATTTCAGCAATAATCTTTTGAAATTTTTTGTAAGAAATTTTTTACCTTGATCACCACCAAACTGATCTACATACCCGTCTGTGAAAATGTATATAGCATTTCCTTTTTCATAAGGGATTTCATGCTTTTTGAATTTCCTGTCGATATAGAAGGAATATCCTATTGGCATTTTATCGGCTTTTACCTGTCGGAGCTCATGGCTATCACTTCGCATGAATTCCCTGGAAATCTCATTTTTTGCTTCTTCGTTCTTTTTTTCTTTTGCTGAAAGTTCTCTTACAATGTACAATGGATTATTGGCTCCTGAATACTGGATAACCTTTTTTTGTTTATCCACGATAACCAGGGCCATATCCATACCATCCTTGGTTTCATCTCTTTTTCCGGTTTGCTTTAATTGCTCAACCACGTGCTCACGCAGTTCATCAAGTATTTCATTGGCCTCGTTCACATCGCTTTTGATCACGATCTCGTTGAGGAAAGACATGCCCAGCATGCTCATGAAGGCCCCGGGTACACCATGACCAGTACAATCGGCTGCAACCACGAATATTTTTTCATCTTTCTGGGTCATCCAGTAATAATCACCACTCACGATATCCCGGGGTTTATACAGGATAAAGTGGTCACTTAAATTCTCTGACATAACCCGCTGGGAGGGAAGAAGAGCTCTTTGAATCCGGCTGGCATATTTTATACTGTCAGTTATATCTTTTTGTTGTATAGCTATTTGATCTCGCTGGTTTTCTATTTCATCTTTTTGTTTCACGATTTCAGCAGTACGTTCCTGCACGATACCTTCAAGCCTGATTTTATCCCTTTTTAAACGGTGGGTATTGTATTTCACGATACCCCATACAGCCAGTATTAAAAAAATGATATAAGCGATATATGCATAAATTGTCTGGTACCAGGGAGGAAGTATTGTAAATGTATAAGAGGCTGTTTGACTTTCCGTGCCAAAAACATTACGGGCTTTAACGTGAAAAGTATAATTTCCCAGGGATAGGTTAGTATATACTGCCTTGTTTTCCTTCGACCATTTAGTCCATGTTCCTTTAAAACCCTCCAGGTAGTAACTGTATTCCGTTTTTTGCTCTTCAATGAAGAAAGGAGCAGCAAAGCTGAAAGTGATATTGTTATACTTGTATGGCAACGTTTTCTTCATGAAATCGGGTTGCGAGATCAGTATCCGGTTATGCAGGGTATCGTTTCCCGTATTTTCATAAAAAGTTCCCTCGAATAAAAGTGAATCCTCACCAATGGTCACCGACCGGATAAGAGTATGAAAAGGTTCGCTGGTATTGATTTCTTTGGAAGGGTTGTAGGAGTATAGTGAATTGGAAATACCTGTCCATATGATGTTGTCATTGCTTTTATAAAGAACATTTTTCCATTTATCAGGGAGTCTTTTAAAAACATTTGTTGTTATAGAAATACTATCATTAACGACTTCTAATTTTTCAATCCATGATTTATTTTTATTATAACAGATCAGCCAGTATTCATTTCCAAAGTGGTAGATCTTGAAAACACCCTTGTTTAGGTATTTCTTTCCAAAGATGCTGTCCGGGACAAACCTGTTATTTGCTTCATCATATTTATAAAGTCCATTACTGGTGGTAAAAACAATATGATCATCTAAATTGTAAACGTGAATATCCCTGAGCGAGGGCAAACCATGTTCTTCATTATAATAAGTTAATGATGTATCATTTTTACCAGGTGAAATCTTTATAACTCCCGAAACATAAGTACCCAGCCATAAATTACCCTGGTTGTCTTTTGCGATGCTACGTATTTCTTCAGGGATATCAACACCCGTTTCAATCCTTGATAGTTTTTCATTTACATTGCTAAAAGCAGTCATTCCTTTTTCAAGCCCAATATATATTTGATCCGGATAATTACGCGATTGATACAATATCCTGGTGTTGAGCTTTCCAATAAATTTTTGATTTACAGGTAATAGTTTGCCAATAGACTCAATTCTGTTGTTTTTATTGATGAAAAAAATACCATTGCTTGTAGCAACCAGAAGTATTTTTTCATCTGCTAAATTGAGTTTTAACAAAGACCAGCTCTCGTAGGATGGTATTTCTTTAATTTGTCTGAAAGTGGGAAGGCCATCGGCCTGCATATCCCGATAAAAAACACCGGAGCTAGTAGTAATATACAATTTGTTATTATACTCCATTATATCTGTTACCTGTCCTTTAATACCTGATTCTTCACTGAAATACTGAAAAGGTAAATTTATCTCTGCTTTGGAAATTCCTGCATTCAGTGCAAGCCACAAGGGAGAATAAGAATCGTCAGGATCAAGATACATATCTACAACTACCTGGTCTTGTAATTTGGTTTTCTTATTGAGCTCATGTCTAATTTTTTCATCAGGATCAATTATTGCTACTCCTTTTTCCATGGAACCAAAAATATATTCATCTTTCGATTGAAGGCCCGTGTATAATAGATTATCATTGAGGAATTCACTTAACCGGACATTAACAATAAAAGGAGTAGAGGTTCCATTTTCTTTATTGTATATAAAGATACCATAAACGTCTGTTCCGATAAGGTATTGATTTTCATCATATGGTAGCATGATAAAAATATTCTTTTCCCGATAAAATTCTCCACCCTTGGCAATCTCGAATGAGTCTTCCTCCAGCATCATGAGCCCGTGATCAAAAGTTCCCAGGTAGAGTTGATCATCAAGGTAGAAACTAAACAATGGAAAACCCTCGGGCATGGCTATTTTATTAATATTCTTGTAATCATAATAGAAAATAGCCTCGCTGGAAGTAAAATATATACCTTCTCCTGTTGAATATATTTTCCACACGCTGGTAAATTTCCGTTCCGATGAATTGAGCTTTGATGCAAGTGAGAAGTAATGGTAATTGCCCTTAATATCAGGTTTCAGGAAGCCGAATTCACCTATCCCTCCAACGAAGACCATGCCGTTTTTGTCGGTAGCAAGTGAATAGACTACATTATTAGGTACATTAATAATCCTGAAATTTTGCCCATCGTATTCAAGAATTCCATCCGATGAGTTCCCGAAATACATCAGGCCCCGGTTATCACGTGTAATGGAAAGATTTTGTTCCCCGATGTTTAATTCTTCCGGGATATAATTAGTTACAGGTGGAATTCCGTTTTTATTCACCTGTGCTTCTACCGGCAACGATAGAATAACAGACAAGATTAAAAGGAAGCGATAAAATTTTAACATAACCACCCGGGTTCATTTTTCCTTTCAAAAATAAATGAAAAACCGATACCAAAAAAATGTTAATGAAATTATCTGTTCAATCTTATTTATACTCGCTATAAACAAATTCAAATTATTCTCTGAAATTGTTAATTAATACAATGTTCTTTTCTAATTTTGATTCTATTAAAATGTATAATTGAATTTGGATTCTTATCAAATATATAAGAGGAATTTACTGATTTTGATTTTATTAATGATTTTTTTCTCAGTAAAAGCCCAGGTTATTTCTCCCCTTCATACATCAGGAGAAAAGACCCGAAAAATCTCTATTAGTATTATTGAACCTAAGTACACATTTTTTGAAGATGAACTATTTGACAATGAGTTTCTGAAAATATCCGGTAGAGACATGTATCCTGGAGGTAGTATTGGGAAGCCTTTACTGCCTGCATTTAAGAAACTGATTACTGCCGGAACGGGTAAGCCTGAAATCAACATTGTCTTAACTAATTATGAATGGATTGATTTAAACAGTAAATGGCCAGGAAAAGAGATTATACCAAGGCAGCCATCTATTCGTAAATCTGGCAAACCACCTGCCCGTTTTCGTTACGATTCAACCTATTACGCCACCGATTCCTTGTTTGTACCCGAGCTGGTTACAATTGAGAAGGCCGGCATTTCCCGTGGTAATACTATTTGGCGTCTTGTTATCAATCCTTTTGCTTATAACCCGGCAAAAAACATGATCCGTGTTTTAACTTCTCTTGAAGCCACACTTACTTTTCCTGAAGATGAGGTTGAAACAGCGAAAGTAGCGTCGCCTTATTTCCAGAAGTTTTTGGAAGAATCTACCGTATCTATGAAAAAATCGGTTCCCCAGACCAATTATTATAGTCCCCCGGGTTATATTATTCTTGCCGATACTCTTTTCAAAAAGCAATTACAACCATTGGTAAAGTGGAAGAAACAGAAAGGTTTTAACGTGCTTGAAATGTACCTTGGTGAAGATGGTATTTACCCGCAACGGGATTCGATCCGGGCAATACTCGCACGAATTTATAATGAGGCTACCACCGATAATCCCGCCCCTTCCTTTTTATTGATCGCGGGAGACCATGAACATGTTCCTTCATTTTATGGCAAATCCGGTGGACATGTTACGGATCTATACTACGCCGAGTATGATTATGGCAATGATTTTATGCCTGAATTGTTTTACGGGAGGTTGTCTGCTTCTACCCCTGGAGAAATGAAAAACCAGGTTGATAAAATTATTGAATACGAGCAATATACCTTTCCTGATCCCGCGTTTTTGACACGTTCAGTACTTATTGCAGGTGCAGATGCTACCTATGCCAATACCCGTGGTAACGGGCAGATACGTTACGCGGCGAAGTATTATTTTAATGATACCATCGGGATTTCCAGTTCAACTTTTTTACATCCGGAAGCATCATACTCGGATTCTGCTGTAATCGCTGCAATTGATATAGGTGCAGGTGTAATTAACTACACCGGTCATGGGGAGTTTGACCGTTGGCTCGATCCGCGTTTTAACAGGCAGCATGCCGATTCAATTAAAAATAATTATCAGTACAGCTTGTTTATTGTAAATGGTTGTCTTACCAACGCGTTTAATTATAACCGGTGCCTGGGTGAAACACTTACACGACAAAAAAACAAGGGAGCTATCGGATATATTGGCGGTACCAACGATTCATACTGGGACGAAGATTATTACTGGTCGGTGGGCCCTGCTGATATGTTTTACACGGATCCTGAATATCACCAAACCGGACTGGGAGCCTACGACAGGATGTTTCATCTCAATGGTGAACCCAGGGAAGAATGGGCTGTCACGCAAGGGCAGATCAATTACGCTGGGAACATGGGAGTCGTGGAAAGTGGTTCTTCCCTTTCAAGGTTTTATTTTGAAATTTATCATTTATTGGGCGATCCATCACTCATGATTTATCATGGTATTCCTTCTTCTTTAGAATCTGAATTTCCTGAAGCGTTGCCACCCGCGGCTTCATCAATGAGTGTCGTTACAGAGCCAGATGCCTTGGTCGCACTATCAATTCGAGATAGCCTTATTGCTTCGTATTACACGGGTCAAAGCGTGGTTGCCACGTTGTCTTTTGATCCGGTAAATACAAATGATACATTATCATTGGTGATTACAAAAAGCAACCGGGTACCTGTTATAAGAAATATACCCGTGTTTCCATTTGATGAGGCTTACCTGACCAGCGAATCTTTTACAATAAAAGAGATTGAAGGTACTAAAAATGGTTTGCCGGAATACGGTGAAAGAATCCTTTTAGGGTTGAATATTTCAAACCTGGGTAACATCGAAAGCGGGAACGTGACAATTCATCTATCGACAAAAGATTCCCTTGTCACGATCATGGATTCATTGGCTCAGGTATCACTTATGCCTGGAAACGACACGATAATGGAAGATGCATTTGAAGTGGTCCTGTCCGAAAATATCCCGGATCAAACCGAAATAGTATTCAATCTTGCTTATGAAAATGATACCGGTATTTTGAAGTCAGAACTCCTGAAGCTTAACGTAAATGCTGCCGTACCCCGGATTTTATCTTCCGTGCTGGATGATACATCGTTTGGAAACGGGAATGGAATACCCGAGAGAGGAGAGAAGGTTGAAGTAGTTACCAGGATTATTAACAAGGGGCATTCAACTGCTTCAGATTTATTATTCGGGTTGAGCAGTTCATCGGACGGGGTAATCCCGGAAAATGATTCCCTGGTTTCGATAGATAAAATAGACACGGATGATACGATCGTGATTCAACAGGTACTGGATATTCTCCCCCGGGTAGAGGCCGGAACAGGTTTTATGCTCGATCAGGTAATAGTTTTTCTTGGCAAGAGAGATGTTATGCATAAACGGTATGTTGTTTCTGCACTGACAGATGATTTCGAGACGGGAAATTTTTTCAAGATTCCCTGGGAGGATGGGGAGGGAACTCCCTGGAGCATTACCGCCTCGAATAACGGAGATGGTCTCTATACTGCACGTTCCGGGAATATTGGTCATTACGAGAAATCAAACATAGCGATCAATTTACACGTGACAGACACCGGGATGATCTCTTTTCAATTTAAGAATTCAAGCGAGAAGTATTACGATTATTTCAAGTTTTATATCGATGATCTCATGGTATTCGATACTTCCGGGTTTGTTGATTGGCAACAGGTCATGTTCAGGGTAAGCCCGGGGCACCGGCGATTCACGTGGGAGTACATTAAAGATGGTAATACCAGTTCTGGTTTAGATGCTGTTTGGATTGATAATATTGTATTTCCGCCGGGCGTAGTGGAGAAAACGCACGACATGGAGATTTCAGGAATTGTAAATAATATTCCAGATACGCTTTGTACTGATACCCTCCGGTTGCAGTTATTACTCACGAACCGCGGAACATTACCCTTGCACGATATACCCCTTGGTTATTCTGTAAACGGGAAGGTCTTTAATTCGATAACTATCACGGATACTCTTTTGCCCGGGAACAGGAAAATTCTTGATTATACCCTTGTCCTGGATAGCCTGAAGAGTGAACCAACCGAGATAACACTTTTTGCTGATTATTTTTCAGATATTAACCGGTTAAATGATACTATTGACATTAGCTTTTATCGGGATGTACCGAATTTGATACCTGAAGCTCCGCTACTAAATGTTATGGTGTATCCTTTACCTGCCAACGATCATCTGGCCGTAACGACCAACCATGAAATCACGAAATTAGAATTATTTGACATGCAGGGTAAACGGGTTCAGGCACCATTTTTATCTCTTACTAACAAAAAAATTGTCGTTGAAACAAGTATTCTACCATCAGGCATTTATTTATTAAAAGTTAATTCTGGTAATCAGGTAGTTTATAAGAAAGTTTTAATCCAATGATCCTTATATTTTGTCAATGAAAAAATGTCGGCTGATATGTGTCGCGTTTTCTGGATAAAGGAACATTTCATTCTATCATACCAAATGTGGCATGTCAATGGGTTCTATAGTCTTGCGAACATTGATGAAAGGGCTGTAATACATTCTGAAGATATCCTGATCCTACCCAATATCCTGTAAATAGGAGCGTATACCTTATAGTAAAAGTTCATTTTCCGGGAATTTCCACTTTTTTTATTAGCTTTGTGGCAAACTGGTTAATACATACTATAAGTCTAATCAAATACAGGTAGTGTCATGTCAATGAAAAAATGACAGTCGATCTGTGGCGCGTGTCCAAAATAGTATAATATTCCTTCTGCAATATTAAATTAAATGTAACGCGTTAATGGTCTGTATTTGCACCTGTATTGTAATGTACTTTTTTGAATATGAATAAACTTATACATTGTTTCTGGACTGGTGGCTGGGATTCAACTTTCAGGGTACTCCAGCTCGCCTTAATCGAGGGTGTAACGGTAAAACCGCATTATCTGCTGGACCGGAAAAGAAAATCTGCTAAAAAAGAGCTTCAGGTTATGCAAACCATAAGGGAAGACGTTGCTGCTAAATTTCCCGGGAAAAACAAATTAATTCTTCCACTGCAAGTTAAAAACAAATCTTTTCTTAGAAAGAATAGACAAACACGGAAATGGTTTTTGGAACTTGATAGCCGGATGAATATTGGAATTCAGTACGAGTGGATGGCAAGGTACGCGGAACGAAATGGTTTAAATGATATTGAGGTTTGCTTTACCAAGTATGACGCCCCGTTGAATAATTTGTTGGAGAAAAATTTAGTTGAAACAGGTCACGCGTGCAGGATTATTGTCCCGGATCACGAACCAGCACTTAATTTATTTAAAAATTTCAGGTTTCCAACCATTCACCTGCCCAAGAAAGAATTTGGAATGATTGCCTATAAACACGGGTTTCTTGACATCATGAAAAAGACCTGGTATTGTTATAACCCGGGACCAAATGGTGAAACATGCGGCAATTGCAATCCATGTAAAATCGCTGATAAAAGCGGTTACTTGCATTTTAATTACCACGATTAGTCACTCATTTTGATTATTTTCGCGGCTAAACAGATAACCGGTGAAAGGAAAAAAGAATTTACCCCTTTACAGGGAAGTAGAAATTACTGATTTAGCAGCAGAAGGGAAATCGGTTGCCAGGGTGGATAACATGGTTGTTTTCGTGCAGGATGCTGTCCCGGGGGATGTTGCCGACTTGCAGGTATTTCGAAAAAGAAGACGTTTCATGGAGGCCCGTCCCGTGAAGTATCATAAATTTTCTGCAAACCGGGTTAAGCCTATTTGTGAGCATTTTGGTGTTTGCGGGGGATGTAAATGGCAACATCTTAATTATTCAGAGCAACTATATTATAAACAAAAACAGGTTAAAGATAATCTCGAGCGAATTGGAAAGGTGAACCCGGGTAAGATCGAACCTATCCTGCCTTCCGCGGAAACTACATTTTACCGGAATAAGCTCGAGTTTACCTTTAGTAATAAAAGATGGTTGTTACAAGAAGAAGTGGATAGCACTGAAAATTTCAACACCAGGAACGCGCTCGGGTTTCACATTCCCGGCAGGTTCGATAAAGTGCTGGATATTAATAAATGCTGGTTGCAGGTTGATGTATCTAATCAAATACGAAATAAGATCAGACAATATGCCCTTGACAATAACCTGGAGTTTTTTGATTTGAAAGAACAGCAAGGTTTTTTGCGGAATCTGATAATCAGAACCACTACCAGGGGAGAAGTCATGGTCATACTTTCTTTTTACAGGGATGACAAGGACAGTAGGGAAGCATTGCTCGATTTTATCCATGATGAATTCCAGGCCGTTACTTCACTCATGTACGTGATAAACCCGAAGGGAAATGATTCGATTGGAGATCTCGACGTGCAGCTATACAAGGGAAAAGAATATATCACTGAAGAAATGGAAGGACTGCAATTCAGGATCAGTCCTAAATCATTTTACCAGACCAACCCGGAACAAGCTCACGAACTTTATAAAATTGTCAGAAACCTTGCCAGTCTTACCGGCAATGAAAATGTTTATGACCTGTACACGGGAACAGGGACCATTGCAAATTTTATCGCGAGAAGTGCAAAAAAGGTAACCGGGATAGAGTTTATACCCGAGGTCATTGACAACGCGAAGGTTAACTCGCGAATTAACGGGATTGAAAATACCAGATTCTACGCGGGTGATATCAAGGATGTGCTCACGAGAGAATTCATGGAGGAGAATGACCGTCCGGATGTGGTGGTTTTGGATCCTCCCAGGGCAGGTGTGCATCAAAACGTGATAGATGCCTTGTTATTTGCACTTCCCGCGAGAATTGTTTACGTGAGTTGTAATCCTGCCACTCAGGCAAGGGATATTGATTTATTATCAGGGTATTACAAGGTAACCCGTGTACAGCCTGTTGACATGTTCCCACATACCTACCACGTGGAAAACGTGGCATTATTGGAAAGAATTTAATTCTTATCCCTGCCTGATAGCCTGGTTACCCTTGCCGGAATTTTTTCTTCAGGCCAGTTACTCGAAAAGTCCTGCCAGTACTCGAAGATGGTACTCTTTATTTCTCTTCGTAATATCAGCAATCCCAGTAAGTTGGGAATGGTCATGAGGGTTATGGTAATGTATGAAAGATTCCAGACAATAGTGGTGTCGGTAAATGCGGCAAAGAAAAAGCCAACGACGTATACTATTTTGTAGATAATCACGTAACGGGTTCCAAACAGGTAAGTGACAGCCCTTCCCCCGTAATATGACCAGGAGATGGCTGTTGAGAAAGCAAAAAGCAAGAGGCCGATAGCGACGATATATTGCCCGTAATTTCCAAGGAAACTCCGGTTATAAGCCTCGGTTGTTAACGGTGAGCTATGAATCAGGGATTTTCCCCATAAATCCACTTGTGATGCTGTTTCTCTAACCACCTTTCCTTCATCAACAGGAATGTACCCGGAATAGGGTTCATTATTAACCTTCACGACAATGTCATCGGCCAGTGAACGGGCGTGAATGATGCTAACATCAGTCTTTATTTTACCATTTTCCACCAGCAAATCTCCTGAAAACATGGGGAGAGTTTTTTTATTCAGGATATGATCTCGTAATTGTTTTTGCTGTTCCGGTTGCTGATCATCATACTGTTCCTGTAAAATCTCCATATCGGCATACTCGAACCTGTTATGTATTTTTTCATTCCAAACGCCGGAGGAAAGTAACACTAAACCGGTCAGGGTACAAATGATAATAGTGTCAATAAATGGTTCGAGGATGGCTACCATACCTTCAGAAACGGGCTCGTGTGCCTTGGCTGCCGAGTGAGCGATAGGAGCGGAGCCCTGGCCCGCCTCGTTGGAGAACAATCCACGGTTAACCCCCTTGTTGAACGTGAACGCGAAACCCGCGCCAAGGAAACCTCCCATGGCAGCGCTACCTGTAAAGGCGTCCTTGAAAATAGATATAAACGAGGGTATAATGTTCTCGTAGTTAGTGCCAATCACGAAGAGGGCGCCCAAGAAATAGATAATGGCCATTAACGGGACAAGTGTAGATGTGACCCTTGCAATTCGTTTGATACCCCCGATAATTACCAGGGCGAGAAGAATTGATAATACACCTCCAGATAAAACCTTGTTAATATTAAAGGTGTCAAAGAGTGAATCGGAGATTGAATTGATTTGCGGTAATGAACCTGTTCCAAATGAAGAGAGAATGGTAGCAAATGCAAAAAAGGCTCCCAGCCAAACCCCTGTTTTTATTAATTTTTTATTACCTCTTTGTATATTAAGCTTTTTTTTCATGTAATACATGGGACCACCTGAAATGGAACCATCAGGTAATATATCCCTGTATTTATGAGAAATTGTAACTTCAACAAATTTGGTACACATTCCGAAAAAAGCAGTAACCAGCATCCAGAAGAGAGCTGCCGGGCCTCCCAAATGGATGGCAAGAGCTACACCGGCAATATTCCCGGTTCCTATCGTACCGCTCAGGGCGGTTGCGAGTGCCTGAAAATGGGTGGTATCACCTATGTCAGTGTCTTTATCATATTTTCCCTTTACAATTCTGAGAGAATGTTTAAAATACCTGATTTGAGGGAACCGAAGATACAGGGTAAAAAAGAGTCCTGTTCCAAGTAAAAGATAAACGAACCAGGGCGATCCTCCCAAGTACTGGTCCAGCCATAAGAAAAAATCGTTTGCTCTTTGCATAATTCAGGCATTAGTTTTCATAAAATGGTGGACAAGATAATAATAAATTGGGAAAAACGGGCAAAAAAACGAATCGCCCGGCGAGGATGCCGGGCGATTCTAACAACCTGTTCGGTTGCTAACCCTAAACCATAATTAAAACACTAAAAAGCTAAATAAACCTGAAATTGAACCTTTTTTACAAGGCTCTATAATTAAAACTGAACTATTATTAAATTATTGTATATTTATTCGAAAAAATAAGTTAAAAAACAACGAAAAAACCAATCTTCTCTAACTGCCTGCCTCCGCGGTTTTCGGTTCATCTTTTTTCTCGTGTCCTTTTATTTTTTCGTCCATGGTTAGTCCTGATAATACTTCAATATTTACACCATCAGATAATCCAACTTCAATAAATCTTTTTTTGAATACCCTCGGTTCGGTTTCAACCTCTACGAAGGCAGAGTCTTTATCGAATTTCAGCAGGCTTTCCTCTATGACCAGTACACTGTCTCTTTTTTCCAGAACTATGTCGGCATTTGCGCTATATCCGGCCCGGATAAAATGTCCTTCTTTTATTCTTACATCGGCCTTGATTTCAAATTGTATGGCCCCGTTTTCTTCAACACCCTTGGGTGATACGTATTCCAGTCTTGCATCGAATTTCTGGTTTTCGATGGCACCGATGGTCAGTACCAGGGGCATACCTAATTTAATTTTCCCCACTTCTGTTTCATCTACTTTACCTTCAAAAACCATTTCTCCCATGTCGGCAATTGCGGCAATGGTAGTTCCCTCGTTAAATGTATTGGCTTCAATTACGCTGTTACCAACTTCCACCGGAACATCCAGTACCATGCCATCTATGGTCGATCTGATTAAAGTATTGGAACTTTCACCTGAGTTTTTTGTTACTCCTTCTTTTATCAGTTGAAGGTTATTCTCGGCAGTTTCCAGCTCTTCTATTGCAGTTTTATAATCTAACCTGTACCGTTGAAATTCTGCCTCGGGAATAACACCCTGCTCGTATATTTTCTTCTGCCGGTCGTAAACGAGTTTAGTGTCTTCAAAGGTTATTTTTGCCCTTTTTAGTCTCGATTCGGCATTGTTCAAATTGACCATGTTGGGTATAATTTTTACCTTGGCAATAAGATTTCCTTCTTTTACCAAATCACCTGGTTCAACATAAATTCTTTCTATAATTCCTGAAACCTGAGGTTTGATCTCAATTTCTTTCCGGGGTACTACCGAACCAGTAGCCACTGTTTTCTTCTGAATATCGGAAATGAAAGGGGATTTGGTTTCATAGATAACGGGTTTCTTTTTGGATTTTTGATACAGGTATCCCAGTGTAGCGAGGAACAATCCTGCCAAAATAACAATTACAGATATTCTAATTATTTTTTTCACTTCTGCTATAGATTTATTTAACATTTAACATTATTCACTCCGTATGGCATCAATTGGTTTTATGCTCACGGCACGTCTGGCAGGAATTAATCCTGCAAAAACCCCGGAAATAACCAAAATAAACAACGCGATAACGGCAATGGAAAAATCAACTCCCGGGTTTTTAAACATATTCGCTTCCCCACCTGATTTTTCCATGGCAAAATTAATTCCTTCTATCACCATGATCCCGAACAACATGCCAATGTACCCGGCTATTGAAGTCAGAAATACCGATTCGGTAATGATTTGTCCGATTACTTTTCCGGGAGTTGCACCCAGGGCTCTTTGGATACCGATTTCCCGCGTTCTTTCTTTCACGATGATCAGCATGATATTACTCACGCCAATTACACCGGCCATTAAAGTTCCAGTACCCACCAGCCAGATTAGAAAATGAATACCAAAAAACAGCCCGGTCATTTGTTTAAATCGCTCTTCAAGATTAAAATGCCCGAATGCCTGTTCATCATCAGGATGAATGCTGTTGCGGTCGGCGAGAATTTTCATGCATTTTTTTTCTACTTCAGAGACAGGAATGTTGGGTTGCGCGGTAACTGCAAACCAGTGTACAATGTCACCGAAATTCCATGCTTGCTGGAGAGTGGTAAAAGGCAGATGAATGGTTTCGCTTTTATCACCACCAAAATTAATATTCTTGTTTTTGGGTTCAAAGACGCCAACTACCTGAAAATACACGCCCTTGATTTTAAGATATTCTCCAATGGAATTTTCCCCATTTTTAAACATTACTTCTTTTACCCGGTCGCCAATCACGCACACTTTTCTTTTTTCTTTGATATCAATATCATTAATAAACCGGCCCTCGAGTAAGTTAATAGGATCAATGAACTGAAACTCTGGATAATCTCCTTTTATGCTAAACGCGGCGGTTTCTTCTCCCCGAACCACGTTGTTATCGGTTCCCCCACCCCAGGGTTCCAGGCGGGGCGCCAACAAATCGATATCGGGCACTTTTTGTTTCAGTACTTCCATATCGCCATTTCTGAAATGCCACCATCTTCCTCTCGGGAAGCCTGCATGGGGCATGGTTGTTCTTCTTGCCCACACGAATGCGCTGTTGGTCGCAAAATCCTCGAATCCGTCCATCGCTGCATTTTGCAGGCCATTACCTGAACCGAGCATGATCATGAGCATGAACAAACCCCAGGCGACACCAAAGCCCGTGAGAAAGGTTCTTAGTTTGTTGGCCTTGAGTGTACTAAATATTTCCTGCCATCTGTCTCTGTCAAACATCTTTTGTCATTATTCGTCCCGTAATGCAATAACGGGTTTTATTCCCGCGGCTCTCATGGCAGGTACAAAACCTGCAAGGGTGCCAGCGAATACTAATACGATAGTGGCTATTACCGCTACCTGAAAATCCACTTCCGGGTTTCTGAAAAAATCATTTTGTGGTAACGATGAGGTCAATAATTCAAGAAGGCCCACCCCTGCCAATAATCCCAGGTATCCTGCAAATGAGGTAATCACGATAGCTTCCATCAATATCAAACCAATAATTGAACCCGGTGTAGCTCCGATTGCCTTTCGAATCCCGATTTCTTTTGTTCGTTCTTTCACCACGATAATCATGATATTACTCACGCCAACCACGCCTGCAATAATGGTAAAAGCCCCGATAATTGAAACGAAAAGCTTTATTCCTTTAAATAATCCCAAAAACTTGGCGTATTCCCTTAGCGTGTTAAACATGAAAACCGCGCGGTCGTCATCTCTGGCGAAGCGATGCTTGCCGGCCAGCTTGTTTTTAATTTCCTCCATCATTCTCTCACTTTCAGGTACACTTACCTGGGTAGCCACAGTCAGGTTATGAATCCGGTTGCTCCCGTTAAAAATTCGTTGCGCGGTGGAAATCGGGATATATATTCGCTGTTGATCCCTGTCATTTTCTTCCCTGAAAACACCAACTACCTTAAAGGGAACCTTGTTAATCCGGATATACTTATTGATCGGGCTGCTACCATCTTTAAACAGGGCTTTTTTCACCGGCAGACCGATCGCTACATTTTTCCTGAAGTTTTGCTGATCCAACTCGTTCAGGAACCGGCCTTCCATCATTTCTGCATTTTCAATGTAGAGAAAATCCGGGTGTGTGCAATAAATATCAAAACTGCCGTATTCATTGTTATAAGATATCGTGTTGGTTTGCCATAAAAAATATCTTGAGGATATCTTATCTACTCCATGAACCGTGTTTTTAACCAGGTCATAATCCTCGTTGGTAAACCTGATTTCACGGCCGGGTTGTAATCCCTTGTAGGCCTTTGACGTTTGCCCGCTCCTTATCCAGATGGTATTAACAGCATCTTGCTTGAAATTATATTCAATACCATTTTGCAATCCCTGTCCTGCTCCCAGAAGGATAATTAGCATGAATATACCCCAGAATACACTGAACCCCGTGAGAATGGTTCTCAGTTTATTCTTTTTGATGGTACTGTATATTTCCTGCCATTTATCGATATCGAACATGTTACCTAATTTAAAGTTTCTGGCTGCAATCTCCCCGCTGAAATAACTTCACTGATAAGTCCATCATGCAGTCTGATAATTTTATCTGTCATTTCCGAAATATCTTTCTCGTGGGTTACAATGATAATTGTCATTCCTTCTCGCTCGTTAATTTCCTGAAAGAGTTTAACAACCTCGTAAGAAGTCTGAGAATCAAGGGCCCCGGTGGGTTCGTCAGCAAGAATAATTTTTGGATTCGCGATCAATGATCGGGCTATAGCTACTCTTTGTTTCTGCCCGCCGGATAACTCGCCGGGTAGGTGATCTGCCCAATCGCGCAATCCTACTCTTTCAAGGTATTCAAGGGCTTTCATGTTCCTTTTCTTGCGACTTAATCCCTGGTAGTAAAGAGGTAGGGCAACATTCTCCATGGCATTCTTAAAAGAAATCAGGTTAAATGACTGAAATACAAAACCCAGCATTTTATTCCGGTAAACCGCTGCTTTACGTTCACTCATATTTTTGATGAGCGTGCCATCCAAAAAGTAATCACCTTCATCGTAATTATCAAGAATACCCAAGATATTTAAAAGGGTTGATTTACCCGAACCAGACGATCCCATGATGGAAACCAGTTCTCCAGTTTCAATTTCCAGGTTCAGGCCTTTCAATACATGCAGCCTATTATTTCCTGTCACGTAAGACTTATGCAGGTTATTTATTCGTATCATCCGATATCTAATATATGAAGCTTGCTTTACTCAATTATTATACCAATTTTTATAAAAAAATGATAATCAAAACTATGTGTAATATCATCAATCCTTGTTCCCTTTTTGTAATTGAATTAGTGTATAAAAATGGAACAGTCCTGTACATATATGAACAATCTATTATAAAGTGCCAGCCTGGTCTTCTCTTTTGAACAGCGTGATTATCTTACTTGCCTTTTCTTCAAGAGGTATTTCTCCGTCAATCCAATGTATAGAAATACCCTCTCTTTCCATCTTCCTGAACCAGGTCATCTGCCGTTTCGCGAACTGATGAATTGCGGTATTTAGCCTTGTAAACATTTCTTCGTATGATATTTTTCCCGTGAGGTACCAGCTTAAGAATTTGTATTCAAGCCCGTACCATTCCATATCTTTCGGGGATAATCCTTTCGCTAATAATTGCTCTGCTTCATCAATCATTCCGTCATGTAATCTTCTTTTTAACCGGGCAGTGATCATGCTTCTTCTCTTGTCTCTTTCATATTTGACCCCTGCAACAAATGAATGTATTTTGGGAAATATACCGTTTTCGGAAGGATGTTTCTGATAGTAAACGGCAATTTCTATGGCCCTTATTAGTCTTTTTCTTGATGATGTATCTGTCGTGTTATGCAAATTAGTCATGGACGACAGCATAGTTGAAAGTTCATTCATTGGCCTGGATTCCAGGTCTTTTCTCAGCTCCTCATTCAAAGGAACATTTATCAGCCGGTACCCGTTTAAAATAGCATCTAAATACATGCCGCTTCCACCACATAAAACGGGTAATTTATTTCTTTCTATGAGTTTTTGGTACACGTTGATGAAGTCTTTTTGGTACTCGTACACGTTATACTTATCACCGGGTTGGGCGATATCGATCAGGTGAAATGGAATTTTCGTTCCATCAACCTGGTAATCGGAATAATCTTTCCCGGTGCCAACATCCATTTCACGGTAAACCTGACGGCTGTCGGCACTGATAATTTCACCATCAAGCCTTTGAGCTATTAAAGTTGCCAGTTTTGTCTTTCCACTGGCCGTTGGTCCTAATATTACCAGGAGATCATAAGGATATTTATGGTACATATTAACCTGGTTTGGGGTTATTAATCATTTACTAAAATCCATGAAGTATTACTTACTTAACTCATAATTAACTTTCGAAATTGTTATTTTGGCTTTAAATATTTTCTGATTGCAGGGAAAATATATACATTTGTTATATAACTAAAAAATAATTAAAATGGATATCCAAGCAATTGTAAAAAGGACGAAAAACATTATTGTCAATCCCATTGGCGAATGGGAAATCATTAAAGCTGAGTCCCCTGGCAAAAACAACGTGCTTAAAAATTTCGTTTTGCCATACGTGGTTGTAATAGGTATAGCAGCGCTTATTGGTAGCGCGATATTCCACTCGCGTTTTGGTTTTTCTATTTCTTACATCATTACTTCCTCTATTATTTCTATGATCATGGCTTTCGCGGGTGTTTATTTATCTGCCTTACTAATTAATGAACTAGCCCCTAGCTTTGATTCTGTAAAGAATTCCGATAATTCTTTTAGTTACGTGGCCTATTCCTTTACTGCCTATTTTGTAGCAACCGCAGTTTCAGATCTTCTTGATATTTATCCCCTGAATATTTTGATCTCTCTCGCGGGTTTGTATTCTTTCTATATATTGTGGCTGGGTGCAACTCCCATGATGAGTACTCCCGAGGAGAAAAAAGCAGGCTTCGTGATTGTTTCAGCGTTGATAATTATAGGAGTATATGCTGTATTGAGTATTATTCTGGGCCTCTTGTTTTCCGGGGTTTTGGTTGCCTCAGGACTAAACAGCATCATGTAGTGCAATTATGCGAATTCTTGTATGGTATTTGTTTTAAACATTCACCCGGGTCGGGTGTTTGATACAAGGGTATTATCATTACTTTCGCGTTATAATCTTTAATTGGTAGCATTGCATGGCTAACAGAATAAACATCAAGAACAAAAAAGCATATCACGATTACGATTTTTTGGAGAAATATACTGCCGGGATCGTGCTTACCGGGACTGAGATTAAATCTATCAGGGCTGGAAAAGCCAGCCTGGTTGATTCTTTCTGTTTTTTCAAGGATAGCGAGTTATTTTTAAAGGGAATGCATATCACGGAATATTCATATGGAACGCACGTGAATCATCAACCTACCCGCGAAAGAAAATTGTTACTCACGTCAAGTGAACTGAGAAAGATTGAAAGAAAGGTAAAAGAAAAGGGATTAACCCTGGTGGCAACCCGTCTTTTCATCAATGAGCGGGGTTTGGCGAAAGTTGATATTGCACTGGCCCGCGGTATGAAAGAATATGACAAGCGGGAGGAAATCAAGAAAAAGGATATGAAACGGGATGTGGAGAGAAATTTGAAGATGTAAGGATGTGAGGGTCAATCGTTCCGACCGCCGGGCCGGGAGTTCTTCACTAGTAAATGATGGTTAAATATGGGTAGCAGGTTGTTATTTATAGTAGCAGCAACCAGCAACAAGTTTTTATTGCGAGAAGAAGAAATCTGTCAACTCGTAAATATCCTCGGTGGAAAGAGACACTTCGAAATCAAAAAACCTGTCGATAGCTTGTAAGACTTCCTCGTAAGAAATGTAGTTGTCCTCGTCTGTATCAAGTTGTTTGAATTTTTCAGGGATTCTTACCCTTCTCGTTCTGGTGGTCGTCATGTTTACATACGCGTATAAATCTACTTCATCGCGGGAAACAGCTTGTTTGGCGAGGTGCTCAAAAACCCGGTCATCAGAAATCTCTACCCCTTCTTTATCCACGATAGCTTTTGGAGGAGAGTTTTTTTGCTTATCTCGATAATTCGGTACACCATCCTCATCATCATCAAAGGGGCATCCCAGGGAATCTACAGCAACTCCCTTGGGTGTTCCCGGGCACTCGTCCCATCCATCGAAGACCAAGTCACCATCTTCATCGCCATAAAATGTATAATCGAATCCTTCCACGTCGGCAAAAAGCTTTTCAACAATAATTGTTTTGGCTTCGGAGAACAGATCGAGATGAAAGGTCATGTATGAATAAGAAAACATGTCATTGTGTTGATCAGCAGTAACAAGCGGGGCATCACTGCTCACATCATCCAGCAGATCGGTAAATGTGTAATGTAAAGAAGTGCCTAACCGAAGTGTAATTCTGTCAGAGATGAGCAAATCAAGTCCGATATCAACAGGTATAGCGAAGGTATTCTGGCTATAATTTCCCAGTCCAAAGCGGTTCATTTCGCGCAAGTCTGATTCATATTTATAATCCCTGGGAATAATTTCAGATGGCCCGGGTACTCCTTCTTTAATGTTGCGAATAGAGCCATCAGACCAGTAATGGTAATAATTTCCTTCGGCATCATACAAATCTCCCTTGGTGTTAAACTGCAGGTTTTCAATTCCCACGGAAACAAAGGGCCGCAGGAAGACATCGGTGTTTTTATAAAAATGGCCAAAACCGTAATTGATATTAATACCAAAAGAAACTAAATCTGTCTGAAAGTTTAAATTTTGCGTTAAATCATCAACAGAACGTTGATTGGCCGACAACTGACCATATAGAAGAAAAAAATTAGTTTTAAAAAGATGTTTGTTATCAAGGAAAGTGGATATATTTATCTTATAACCCAGGTTGCCAATAACCGGATTGTACCGGTTATTTTTCACATCACCATGAAAATTCATGATTCCTGTTCCAAAACCGATAACAGGCTTATAAACCGGATTTTCGACCTCCACTTCTTCCCGCAGTAAATCTTCCCAAACATTTTCCTGGGAGTTTACTGTCAGGGATAAAGTTGATAATAAAACAAAAATGGTTGTATATTTTAAAACCTTCATAATATTAAATTACTTGTACCATTTTTGGTGTGATACCATGAGCGCCTCCTGCACGGTTACGCGTTTCCCGTCATTGTATGCAGATACAAAAGCGTCGTTAATTACCGTTGTATTCCATATATGTACCCGGTAATCTCTTGCTTCCTTGTACACCTCCCATGAACCTACCGAGTACTTGTACCATCCCTCGTGTGATTCTGTTCTTACCTCGTTGTCGAGGTTGAATTTTTTAAAATATTGTTCAATATTCACGGGCTTGTGTCCGGCAGCAACCTGAACCCTGTAATAAATGCCCTCTTTTGGTTCCAGGATATTTGACATATCAAATCTGTCTGCTAGTTGTTTGTTAACTTTACGGGGCTGGTTTGCCGATTGTTGCGTTAATTGTCCATTATCTTGTTTAGTTTCGGGAATATCATTTGTCTCCCGCGGAGTATCCTTTTCCGGGGAAGTGCTTCTTTGGTTGGCCTGGATTGCATCCGCGTAATAATCGCTTTCCTGGTTGATTTTTTCTTTCACGCCGGCTATCAATTCATTTACTTTTTCATCTGTAAGGTCTTTCGCAATAAAATCTTCCTGAACAATATCCACGCTTGTTGTCTGCTTATTCTCTATAAATGAGAAGGTTCCGTTAATATCCGGTTGTGACACCTGTCGCGAGTTCAGTGGAATTAGCTTGTAAGAAACCACGAAATAGGGTTCCAGCGGGAGATTCATCCAAAGGAATTTTACCATCCCGTCTTTAAAGGTGAATATCGCATCTTTTTTTTCTTGTTCGACAGCCGTGAAACCGGGTGGAACTGTTTCTTCAATCTTGGCAAATCTCTTTTTGTCTTCTTTATGAATCAATACATTAACCAAAACTTCATTTTTTTCCCTGTTAATTTCAGGTTCCTGCCTGATGGCATATACAGCAGTAACATCCCGAGGGGTGAGATCGGGGATAACCTGTTCTTTGAAATCGTTGATGTCTACAATTAGCGAGGGATCGATGCGGGGTGATGGTGTAATTGAAATCTGATCAACTCCTGTCTCAACAGATTTCCGTTGATTTTCATCGATATAGCTGAACAATCCATTTATATCAAATGAGCCTTTTAATCTTTCATCCACATATACTTTATAGCTGAATTCTAGCGAGTCTCCCTCGGGTAATTTAAGCCAGATCATACGAATCCTGTTTTCCTGAAACGTGAAATCGGCATTGGCAACATCCAGGGGTTCTGCCCTGAGACCAGCCGGCAATGGTTGAGAGTATCTTGAAAAACTTTCCAGGTCGGATTTGGCTAATTTCACGCGTACGATAAATTCTTCACCGGCCTGCACTGTTTGGGGTGCATTGATCTTTAGTTTAACTCCATCACCCTGGATAAAGCCCTGAATGATTAATAATGCCATGAATATAAATATGGGTACCAGCTTTTTTATCATCTTGTTTCAATTAACTGAAAATAAAGATTTTCTCTTCAACAAATTTACTAATATTTACAATGATACTAAATATATATTTTAAGTTAAACACAAGTTATCAACAAGTTGCATGTATCTTTTTTATTTAAAAATTGGGAGAAAGCAAATATTTTGAATAAAACGCGTCAATAATTTCGACGGTTTCATCCGCGGTGTCCACCACGGCGAAAAGTTCCAGGTCTTCGGGGCTGATATTGCTCTCCTGGGTATACATGACTTCTTTTATCCAGTTAATGAGTCCTTCCCAATATGATTTTCCTGCCAGTACAATAGGAAATTTTCCTATTTTCTCCGTTTGGATCAGGGTTATTGCTTCAAATAGTTCATCAAATGTACCAAATCCTCCTGGTAAAACTACGAATCCCTGGGCATATTTCATGAACATCACTTTTCTCACGAAAAAATTTTTAAAGGTTATCAGTTTGTCAGGATCGATAAAAAGGTTTGGTTCCTGTTCGAAAGGTAATTCAATATTTACCCCTACCGAGCGACCTTTTCCTCTTTTTGCTCCCAGGTTGGCAGCTTCCATGACCCCGGGTCCTCCTCCCGTGATTACCCCGTAGCCCTGTTGTGTTAATTTAAACGCGATTTCCTCGGCAAGCTTGTAAAATTTATTATCTGGCGTGGTTCGCGCGGAACCGAAAATGGAAACACACGGGCCTATTTTTGCCAACTTTTCAAAACCTTCCACGAACTCCGACATGATTTTGAAAATCTGCCAGGAGTTTTCAGTTTTTATTTCATTCCAGTCTTTTTCCCTGAATGCTTTAATAATTTTGTCTTCACTCGATGACATTATCTTAAAATTAATTGTTAGACGGTTGTAAATTTAACTCTTTTCTTAAAAAACCGGTCGTGTAACTTTCTTTATTATCAAGAATTTCTTCCGGAGTACCGCTGCAGATAATTATTCCCCCGTTTTTTCCACCTTCTTTTCCAAGGTCAATGATGTAATCGGCTACTTTTATTACGTCCATGTTATGTTCAATGATGATTACCGTGTTTCCCTTATCTACAAGCCTGTTTAACACTTCCAGTAAAACCCGGATGTCTTCAAAGTGCAGTCCCGTGGTAGGTTCGTCCAGTATATACAGGGTACGACCCGTGTCTTTTTTTGCCAGTTCCGCAGAAAGCTTTACCCTTTGTGATTCACCACCGGAAAGGGTGGTAGATGGTTGTCCAAGTGTAATGTACCCGAGGCCCACGTTTTTTAAGGTTATCAATTTTCGATGAATCGAGGGGATATTCCGGAAAAACTCAACTGCCTTGTTGATGGTCATATCCAGCACGTCACTGATAGACTTACCCTTGTATTTAACCTGAAGTGTTTCCCTGTTGTACCGTTTCCCCCTGCAATCGCGACATTCCACGTACACGTCGGGCAGGAAATTCATTTCTATGGTTTGCACTCCGGCGCCCTTGCAGGTTTCGCACCGGCCCCCTTTCACGTTAAAGGAAAACCTGCCCGCCTTGTAGCCCCTGATCTTTGATTCCGGAACCTGTTCATAAAGCTTTCGGATATCTGAGAATACCCCCGTGTAGGTCGCGGGGTTTGAACGGGGTGTTCTTCCAAGGGGAGCCTGGTTGACTTCAATTACTTTATCGATATTTTCAATACCCTTCACGGAATCATAGGGAAGCGGCTCCTTACGCGACCTGTAAAAATGTTGACTTAATACCGGGTGCAGGGTTTCATTTATTAATGATGATTTTCCACTACCCGATACCCCTGTAACGCAGATCAGTGTTCCGAGAGGAAATCCCGTGCTGACATTCTTTAAATTGTGACCGCTTGCACCGTTGAGTTGTATCGACTTACCATTGCCTGGCCTCCTGGTAAGCGGAATTTCAATTTTTCTTCTGGAAGCAAGATAATCTGAAGTAAGAGACACGTTTCTGGTGATTTCCGCGGGTTTCCCTGACGATACAATTTCTCCCCCGAGACGACCGGCTCCCGGGCCCAGGTCAACCACGTGATCGGCAGCCATGATCATTTCCTTGTCATGTTCAACCACGATCACGGAGTTTCCATTGTCCCGGAGTTTCTTTAACGAGTTGATGAGTTTCAGGTTGTCTTTTTGATGTAATCCAATACTTGGTTCATCAAGAATATACAATACATTCACCAGTTCCGAGCCAATTTGAGTGGCCAGCCTTATTCTCTGGCTCTCACCACCAGATAAACTTCTGCTGCTTCGGCTCAGTGAAAGATAATTAAGTCCTACATCCAGCAAAAACCGCAAACGGGTTCTTATTTCCTTGAGAATTTCGCGGGCAATGGCCAACTGTTTTTCGGTGAGATATGGTTCTAAATTATCAAACCATTGATTTAATTCATCCAGGTCGAGAGCAGAAAGTTCGGCAATATTTTTATCGTGCATTCTGAAAAACAGGGATTCTTCTTTCAAACGGGTTCCATTGCATGCCGGACATGTGACCCGTTTCACGTACTCGCTCTCGATTGAGGCGGCCTGTTTTCGAGGTTCTTCAAGTTCCTGGTTAGTTAGGTAACTTACCACACCCTCGAAACTCAAAAAGTAGTTTGAACTACTTCCAAGGGGGGTATTCTGTAATTTAAAAGACTCATCAGAGCCATGAAGAATTACATTCAATGCTTCTTCAGGAATCGATCTTATCGGGTCTGAAAGATTGAATTTATATTTGGTGGCTATGGCATCCAATTGCCAGAAAATAATCGTGTTTTTGTATGCTCCAAGGGGTTTGATACCACCATTTTTTATACTCATCCTGGTATCCGGGATGATTTTTGAAATATCAATTTCAGAAACTTCACCCAGGCCGTTGCAACGAGGGCAGGCGCCCTGTGGCGAGTTAAACGAAAATGTGTGCGGGGCAGGTTCATTATAAGATATCCCGGTTACTGGGCACATGAGTTGCTTGGAGAAGTACCTTGTTTCACCTGTTTCGACATCCAGCATCATCATGATATCTTTACCATGCTTCATGGCTAGTTTCACGGATTCTTTTAAACGGGCCCGGTCTTTTTCTGTAACTTTTAGCTTGTCAATGACAATTTCAATGTTATGCGTTTTATACCTGTCGACTTTTAACCCAAATTTGAGTTCTGTTATTTTACCGTTTACCCGCGCGTAGATAAATCCTCTTCTCCTGATTTGTTCGAATAGCTCCCGGTAGTGACCCTTCCGGCCCTTTACAACAGGAGCGAGCACCATGGCTTTTTTTCCCTCGAGATCTTTCAGGATCATGTTAATGATTTGTTCCTCGCTATATTTTACCATTTCCTCGCCGGTTTCTTTAGAGTAGGCTTTGGCTGCCCTGGCATACAACAAGCGTAAAAAATCGTAAATCTCGGTGATAGTACCAACTGTCGATCGCGGGTTTTTGCTTGTAGTTTTTTGCTCAATGGCAATCACAGGACTCAGTCCTGTGATTTTATCAACGTCAGGACGTTCCAATGAGCCTAAAAACTGACGCGCGTAAGATGAAAGGGTTTCAATGTATCTTCGTTGCCCTTCAGCATAAATAGTGTCAAATGCCAGGGATGACTTACCGCTCCCGGATAGTCCGGTAATAACGGTAAGACTGTTACGTGGAATGGAAACATCTATATTCTTAAGATTATGGATGCGAGCGCCCATTACCTGGATGTGCTCACCGTTTTCAATAGCCGCGTTAAAAGTTTTTTCTTTTACTTCTTCTTTCATAATTCATACCAGTATCATGTCAATGAAAAAATGCCGGTTGATCTGTGCCACATGTCCTGAAAAAAGGGACATCATTTTTGCAATTTCACTTGCGATGCTACATTAGTCCAGGTTACCTGTAACCTGGGTTTCCTCTTTATTATCATGATTTGCTGAATAATTGCCAAAGTACCCGGGACCAGGAATTTTTATAACGTATTTTTTTCTTTTTTTGTTGCTCAGTGTTTTGTCTCTCAGCCACGGGTTCATAATCTTCAGCACCTTGTATGTAATATCGTGCTGGGCGGCAAATTCAGCAAGGTTATTGATAGATGTGTCAACACTCACCTCGTACCAGGATACCGGATGGTACATGTCTTTTTCATCTACATGAAAGCCGTAATTTTCAGGGTCTTCCAGGATGGTCTTGATGGCGACTATTCGGAAGACATACCGGCCTGTTTCTTCATTTAGCAGAAGATCATAGTAATTGGAGACTTCCTGTCTTTCTATTTGGCGGTTTATCCCGGATCTGCCCAGGTTATACGATGCGGCAGCTAGGGTCCAGTTACCATACAACTTGTAGGAGTCAAGAAGATACCGGCAGGCTGCCTCGGTTGCTTTTTCAATGTTGTAACGTTCATCGACTTCATCATTAACTTCCAGTCCATAATCGCGGGCGGCACCTTCTCTTATTTGCCAAAAACCAACGGCCTGCATGGGAGAAACCACGTGCGACAACCCGCTTTCTGCCAGCGCGAGATACTTGAAATCATCGGGTATCCCGTGTTTTTCGAGAATTGGCTCCATAATCCTGAAATACCGGTATGATTTCTTGATGAACAACAAGGTTTGCGACTGCCAGTATGTATTCACCAGTAATTCCCGATCGAAACGCTCTCTGATATCATAATCATCCAAAGGCAGGTATTCTCCGGCGAAGTCTAAATGTTCAGGAATAGGTAAAGAGTAAATCCCGTACTTTTCATGAAATGGGTTTTTCTCACCCGTTTCATTTCCTGGTTCACTTTTAAATGCAAATGTTACTATTACCAATCCGGCTATAAAAAGAAAAGTTAATAAGCCTGCCAAACCAAGTTTTGTTTTATGCTGCATCATACCACGATTATTTTAATCTTTTCCCAATATCGGTGTTTTTCTTATTCTACTTCTACGGGAAATTTTCAAGTTAGATTATTATTTACACGGGAAAATCACAAAAGTAATTTATTTCATGGAGAAATACCCGATATCTTAATGAACCTATAAGTTACATCCTAAACTGCAGGCCTGTATACATTCCGAACGAATAGGGCCGGCTTTTAATGAGAGAAGATTCATTGGCGGGGGTAATGAAATATTTAAAAGTTGGTTCAAAAGCAAAATTGATCATGTTGTTAACGGGTATTTCAATTCCAATACCGGTTATAACACTCAGGTTTACCTCTCGGAGTCCTTCCGTGTGGCCCACTTCTTGTTTTGCTCCCTTATATGACAACAACAGGTTATTACCTACCAGAAAATTACCCGAACCACCAGCAGATAGAGATATATCAATTTTCCTGTTGATGAATTTATACTTTACCTGAAAAGGAATCTCGAGGTACGAAAAATTTTGAATGAGTGAAGCATCTATTTCCTGATAAGTAGTGTTGGAAGAGAGAGTATATGGTGTTTGCCAGTAAGAAGCGTCATTCCTTAATAATTCCTGCTGATTTTCCACGTGGGAAGTATAGGGCGCCACGAGTAAAAAGTTGTTAACCCCGCTTTCTATCTCACCTGTTGAATTGGTCATGGATGAATTCAGTAAGGCTTGTTTTTGCATGGAACCATTAGTAAAAAGGTCTAGTGAACCGCGAAGGGAATAGCTGTAAAGCTTATTAATGGATTGTCCCATCTTCGAGTAATATATTCCACTCCTGAATGATAAACGGGATGCAGCTTTAAAATCGAAACTGATCCCCAGGCTGTGTGAGAGCAGGGGCTTTTCTATGTCGTTATAAAAAGCAGGGTTAACTGACAAGGAAGGGTCAGTTGAAATAGCCCTGTAGGCGTATACCGGTGCACCATGAATTCCTATCGACCATTTTTCAGGGCTGAATATATTCTTTATTTTCTTATCTGGTTGTTCAGTATTTACAATCTCTCCCTGATTAAGTTTCTTTAAATGAATATTGATTCTTCCCGTATCTGCCATCGAAAGTAAATTTACATGGCTTTCAAGGCGAACAAGGGGGGTTATCAATGAATCACGGAAAGAAAACACTGGGACACTTTCTTTTCCAGTTTCCTTTTCCGAAAGGAGTGAGGAAATGCTCGTGGTTTCATGTAAGCTTTCATTACTTCTTGGTTTTTTATTTACCGCGGGTTCGTGAATTATTTCTTTTTTCCCGGGTCCGGGTATTTCAGCTTCACTGGTTGTTCGCTCCCTGTTATATGAGGGCACCTGATTTTCAGGATATGAAATTGCGGGCATACTTGTTTCTAATGCAATTTCCGGTTGATTATGATGTAAGGCGATAAAATATCCTGCCCCGAAAGCGGTAGCCAATGCTACGATGGAAGCAGCAACCCGGGGAATAATCCATCTTTTTTTCGCGCGATTATTCAATTTACCCGAGATACTTTCCCAGGTACCGGAAGGTGATTCCACCTTATGCTGTAGCAGCTTTTCCCGGAATAATTCATCTATGATATGTATATCCCTTTTTCCGCTCATTTTCTTAATACTACCTGTTTCGGGCTATAACTTTTTTTTAATTTATTTTGAAGGATGATTCTTGCCCGGCTCAGATTCGACTTTGAGGTACCCTCGCTGATGTTCAGCATATCGCCAATTTCAGCATGTGAATACCCTTCCAGGGCATACAGGTTAAAAACCAGCTTGTATCGCGGTGGTAATTCCTGAATCAGTTTCATCAGATCATCAGCAGAAATTTTATCTTCAACATCTTCCTGTAAATGATCCTGGCAGATTTCTTCATTCACGCTCACCGTGAGCATCTGGTTATTTTTCCTGTACCGTTCAAGTGCCGTGTTTATCACTATTCTCTTCATCCAGCCTTCAAAAGAACCTTTTCCGCTATATTGTTTAATTTTGTTTAATATTTTTATAAATCCATCCTGCAGGTTGTCCCTGGCTTCCTCGTAATCGCCGGAATATCTCAGGCAAACCGCGAACAGGATGTCGGCAAACATCCTGTATAGTTGTTCCTGGTATTGCCTTTTCCCGTCAATACAGCCTTCAATTATTTCCTTTATTTGCTCCAAAAAATACCGGTAATTACTTTACATAAAGTACAAATTTAATCTTAATTACTGGTTTCTGTTATTCGGATGAGGAAAAAGATTGAAAGGTTGCGTGTATTCTAATTGATTACTCTGTTTTTTTTATCGACCTTCTGATCGCGTTTTTGAACGTGGGTGTACTTCTTGGCAAAAGTTCTTCCAGGGCAGCCATTATCTCGTTTTTAAGTGCAGGTTCTCTTTTTGCCACATTGACCATGATTTCCATGGCGTAATACCGGATGGCCACGGCCTTGTTCTCGTTAAAGAGTGTTTCAAATGAAAAATCGAAAATGATACCCAGTTGGTCTTCGTTCATTTGGCCCGTGTACCTGCTAAGCATTCGCAGATAGGAACGGAGGGTGCTGTCATGGTTTGTTTTATCGATGTTGTTTACAATCATTTCTATCCAGGGGTGCAACAATTCAGGATGATGCTCACAACAAAGATCTATGGCTTTTGCAGCCCTCCAGTTAACGGGAGGAGCTGCAGTATCAATGATTTTCATTACTTCCGCGAACTTACCCGGGTCATTGTTTATGCCATCGATTACCATGTTCGTGATGAGACGTGAGCTGTCTGACGAGAGTACTTTTCTGAAATCCATTTTTATATTACCCGGTTTGCGGTGACCATGTCATCTCTTCTACTCAATTTATTAAGGTGCTGGCAGCATCTTTGGGACAGGGATATAAACTGAAAACCGAAGAAATCCTTCGGAACGGAAAGGAATGATGATCCTGGTTACACTGCTAATTGCATGAAAGCCTCGTAAACCAGAAAGGCCGGCCACACGATGGCTTTCAGGAAACCCAGCACGCCCATCCAGAAACTGGTGGCTGTTGAAATGTAAAAAACGGCGGCCCCGATAAAGCCTAACCCGTAAACGGCGCTGGCAGGGCCGCTGCATGATGCATTGTTACTCATATCATTTGCTTTTTAGTGATTAAAAATGATTTACCAGTTGCAATATAACATTAAAAATTCAAAAAACCATCTGTTTTGCTTTCTTCAACATATTCATGGTTTTCGGACGTTGGTTTGTCTGTTTGCCGCAGGTATTCAAAAAACTTGTTTACACTACTGATTACTACGTTAATACTGGCATTCATCAAGCAAGAGCCATATAACTTGTTTTCCCTTCGTTTTAGGTATCTTTTGAACCGTTTTACCTTGTAATCGGTAATGGTTTTAATGATGTCAACACCGGATTTTAATTGCTCGTAATCATCCCAAACGCTGATTTCATGCTCTTTGCCCGGTTTGTTGCTGCGGCTTACACAGCGTATCAAGCCCCGGTTTTCAAGCTCGTTAAAATATCGCTGCATGGTCATCGGGTGCATTCTCAGGTACTTGCGGATATCATTGGCATAAAAACTTGCCTGACGGCAGTCAGGGGTTTAAATATTGCCCACTCAACATCTTCCAAAGTGCTGATTAAGTATTTATTTCTTTCTTTGACGGTGGTTCACAATATCTGTTTTTAACTTCTAAACAAATTATTATTTGATTAGACAACATTTGTTTTGTATTTTTGTGGATACATTGATTTTGCAGTACTAAAAAATACATTTATGTTGTTCGGAGACAGATTAGAAAGAAGAAAAAAATATCACAAGACGACCTTGCTAAATAAATCGGGGTTTATGCTCCTGTGATTGGAAGGTATGAAAGAAGCGAAGTAAAACCTTCCATTGAAGTAGCCGTTAAAATTGCTGAAGCTTTAAATGTTTCTTTAGACTATCTTGTAGGCAGTACCGATTTAATACTGGAAAAAGGTATTGTAAACCGTATCCAGAACATTCAGAAGCTGAGCGATGAAGATAAAGGGCATTTATTTGCCCTGATGGATGCATTTCTTTTAAAATGCAATATTCAAAGTAATTTAGCTGTTTAACCAGTTAAAACAAGTATCATGAACATACAAGCCGAAAAAGCGATTATCATAGAGCAGTTCAGACAGGTAAACGATGTAAACCTGATTCATGCTATAAAAAACATGCTCGACTATGCTTTGAAAAAAGAACAAGAAAGCCTTGAAGTTCCGGAAGCCCACCAAAAACTGGTAATGGAACGCTTTGACAAAGCAAGGAAAAACCCCGAAAGGCTTTTGGATTGGAACGCAGCTAAAAAAACGCTGAAAGCCTGATGAAAAAATATAATACAAGATTTTTCTTTTCAATTGAAAAAATTCAACTGAGAGAAATATCGCTGAGAGGTTGTTAATGATGAGTTTATCAGGTATATTTGTAATATATTAGTTATGTTTTTTCGTTATGTGAAAATAAGTAGTTATTAGCCTTAATCATTTGTGAGATTATAAAACACAGCAGGCTTATTTAATCCAAATAAAAATTGAGATTATGAAAGTGCAATATATTTCAGATCAAGAGGGCAATACTGTTAGTGTTGTTATTCCAATTCAAGAATGGAAAGTACTCAAGCAAAAGTACAAAGGTATTGAGGAAGAGCTGGACTATCCCGAACCGTCAAAGGAAGAAATAAAAGAAAATATCCGCCAGGGACTAAAAGAATTAAAGTTGATTGAAGAAGGCAAACTAAAAACCAGGCCTGCTAAAGAGTTCTTAAATGAGTTATAGAGTTGACACCACTCCGAACTTTGAAAGAGAAGCCAAAAGGCTTATCAAAAAATACAAGTCCCTTAAAAATGAAATTAATTCCTTAATTGAAAGCCTGGAAGAAACGCCGGAACAAGGAACGCATTTAGGCAATGGCATATATAAAATCCGACTGGCCGTAAAAAGCAAAGGTAAAGGCAAGCGGGGCGGTGCAAGGGTGATGACAAAAGTCAAAATCATTGATGAAATGGTTTATTTGTTTTCCATTTATAGCAAGGGTGAAAAAGACGATATTTCCGATAATGAAATCCAAGAACTTATAAAAATTATCCCATAACTATCTTTATAATGAAAACAAAGTTTATTATTGCTGTAATTTTCATAGCATCTATTAGTTACAATGCAATTAGTCAAACTGTAAATATTGCCTCTGGTCAAACAATCACAAAGAAATCGGCTAATGCAGATGAAAACTCAAAAGCAATACCTGTTTCAATAGGTGTTGATTATTTTAAACCTAAGTGGTTTTACCTAACAACAAATTTTAGTTATCAGAAACGGGACTATATTTCAGATTAAACAGTACAGTTAAACTATTTAATGCTAAATACAGCTATAGACTTTTATTTTACTAAAGAATATAAAGTCCGACCTTTCATAGGCTTAGGTGGTCATAATTCTTTCTTATTAAATAACAATCTAAATGATACTGGTTTGGGAAATGAAATTGAATTGAACAATTCCGTTTATGGTATATTTATGCGATATGGTGCAAGGCAAAAATTTTCAAAGTTTGAAATTGCAGTTATAGTTGAAACATATCACAATTTAAATGGACTTGGCACACATAATTCAAATGAAATTAAAGGGCATACAGGCTCTGTGATGTTTTATCTTGGCATTCCCTTGTCTCAATAAAAATAGAGGGAACATTTTTTTGCTCCCTCTTTATCTTACGTATTAAATATCCTCAAAGGTTTAGTGGTAAAAATATTTATACCAATAAAATGTCCAATCCCTGAAATTAGTTAATGCCTGTTGACCTTGATAATTTAGACCAAAAGACCAAGAACTTCTATAGCCTTCAAACACGCCCCCCGATGCTCGTAGTTTGCGCCGTTAATCGTAGTATTCACTACGATTTTTTCTTTCCAGTAGCATCCGCTGCTTGCCGTAAGGCAATTCTTTAATAAGTTATCCATGGCAACGTCAAAACTGATACATCTAAAACACAACCATCACCCGCATATGCTTTTGCACTCGAATAAACATATTCCTCTGGCTTTTCCACAAGGCCGGCCCTTACCGGATTATCATGGATATATGTTATCTTTTGCGCGATAAACTTATTCGAATAAATATGTTCTGGGTGGTTCTCATGTGTCCAAAGCTGGTATTTATTATTGCGTTTGTGCTGTTTTGCTGCAGATTCAAATACATTTAACAACCATTCCCGCCTGCTTTCCCGGCCTTCAATTACCTGCTCCACTATCATTTTACTTGTGTGCCTTTTTAAATCTCTTATCGTATCGCTCAATGCGCCAGTATAACTTTTTGCAAGCAAATGGACATGATTACTCATGATGACAAATGCAAAAATATCAAGCCCCTTGTTTACCTTGCAAAACTTTAGACTTTCAACCACAATATCTCTGTAAATTTGCCGTGTAAAAATATCTGCCCATTGCACCACTTGTAGCGTAAGGTAATAAACACCTTCCTGATCTTTTATTTTGTAGCCGGTGGTCATGATGTGCAATGTACAAAATAAAATGGTTTTGCGCTTATTAATAGTAGCACAAGCTACAGTTTTAAATAGGACATAGCGGATGCTATGCCCAACAGGTTTGATGTTTTGTTATTGGCTACTCGTGCAAACTACAAGCATCGGGGGG
>CAYRRV010000039.1:0-35643 GCA_964426725.1 uncultured Bacteroidales bacterium
TTTCATCATAATAAAATTAATTCTAAATGGTATGATAGCCTGTCCTGCCATAACGGGAGAACATGCCTTGGTTGATTTTATTAATCATGTGGTTAACTTCGTTGAACTCGCGAGATCGGTTGTGTTTTCTACATGGATGTTTCATATTCATAAATATTATTGACCCGTGAATTCGCGTACCTTGGTTTCAGTTTCTTTTTTAGCCTTTGCTAAATCGTTGTTCACTACAATGGTATCAAACTGGTTGGCGTAGGTGAGTTCTTCCCCTGCCTTATCCAGTCGTATTCTGATAATTTCTTCTGTTTCGGTTGACCGTTTACGCAGTCTTCTTTCGAGCTCTTCCAATGATGGTGGTTTCACGAAAATAGCCAGGGCCTCGTTTCCATATTGTTTTTTAATATTGATTCCACCGATTACATCCACGTCAAAAATAACATGCTTACCCTTTTCACGTATGCGTTCTACCTCGCTTTTGAGCGTACCATAGAAAAGGCCGGCGTATACTTCTTCATATTCCAGGAACTCATCATTATCAATTTTTTTCCTGAATTGATCCGGGGATAAAAAGTAATAATCTTTCCCGTGAATTTCTCCGGTTCTTTTTTTTCTGCTTGTTGCTGAAACAGAAAATTCCAGGTTAAGGTCTTTTTGCAACAAATATTTCAGGATTGTTGTTTTTCCCGAACCTGATGGTGCCGATAAAATAATAAGTTTTCCTTTCAAAACTAATTTTATAAAATATTCAACGTGAGTTCCTTGATTTTTTCTAATTCATCTTTCATGTTGATAACCAGTTTTTGGATATCAGAATCGTTGGCTTTAGAGCCCAGGGTGTTTATTTCTCTTCCCAGTTCCTGGGAAACAAAACCAAGTTTTTTCCCTATTACTTCACTTTCCTGCATGAGCTCGCGGAAGTAGTTGATGTGATTCCCGAGTCTAACTTTTTCTTCATTGATATCAATCTTTTCCATGTAGTATATCAATTCCTGTTCAAAGCGGTTTTCATCAATTTTATCGATATTGATAAGCTCTTTCAGGTTTCCCTGCAGTCTTGATCTGATTTTTTCAATCCGATTTTCTTCATATTGATCGACACTTGCCAATAACTCTTGTATCGTGTTCAGACGGTTATTAATATCCGATTCCATTGCCTTGCCTTCCTGCATCCTGAACTTATCAACTTCTGTAATTGCATTGTCAATGGCTTCCAAAACAGATGCCCATTCTTCTTCACTTATGGTATCCCCTGTTGTTTTAACTACTTCTGGTAAACGAAGAATTGCTTGAATCATTCCTTCATTTTCTGAAATACCATTTTGTCTGCAGGCTTCTTTCAATTGTTCAGCATAGTTTTTAAAAACATGCTTGTTGATCTCTGCCGGGGCCTCTTCACCCATGTACTCGTGATTAACAAATAAATCAATTTTTCCCCGGTTGAGCCTGCCCGAGATTTCATTTCTGATTTCCAATTCCCTGTCCCTGAAAAGCGGGGGCATTTTCGTGGAGATATCAGCTCCTTTACTATTAAGTGCCCGTATTTCAACTGTAACAGTCATCCTGGTGGTTTTCGCCTCGGCTTTTCCCCACCCTGTCATTGAACGAATCATACAAGGGTTATTTAGTTTAATTTCACAAAAGTAGCATTTTAAAGGTAAAATGAGAATTTTTCGTTCTTTTAACATGAATAAGAACAGGATAAATTACTTGTATATCACGATGCACTTAAATAAATATGAAATGTTCTGAGCTATAACACGCGCGAAAACCTGTCATACTTATTTTTATACCAGTGGCGGGTTACAAACCTTTAGCTCGTGGCCATAATGGAACAACTGCTAAAATTTGGGTCTATGTTTATACAGGATATTTAACCACCACCTTTTTCTTCCAGTTTCCCGTCATGTAATAAAAATAGGATGCAACAATCCCTACTATCCAGGCTGCGGGAGCGGCCCACCATATACCTGTTTCTCCCATTCTGGACGACAGGAGCCAGGCTGCAGGGATTCTAACTACCCAAAGAGAAAAAAGAGTGATAAACATGGGTATCAGCGTGTCGCCTGCCCCTCTCAACACCCCGTTTAGCGTGAACATCCCAGTAAAGACAAGGTAAAAAGAACTCACGATTACAAGGTATTGCCATCCAATTTTTATCACTTCCTGATCTCTTGTAAACATTCCCATTAAAGATTTACCGAAGAGAATAACAACCAGGGTCACTATCAGAGAAATAATTGACGACATGATTATTGTCGCATTCAACCCTTTTTTAACTCGTTCAGCCTTATTGGCACCCAGGTTTTGCCCGACGAAAGTGGCCAGCGCGAAAGAAAAATTCATCGCGGGCATAGTGGCCAGGGCATCGATGCGTATGGCCGCTGAATATGCCGCGATCACATTTGTCCCAAACCCGTTAACAATAGCAAAAAGGGCGAGCATGCCCAGTGAAACAAAGGTGTGCTGGAAACCGGTTGGTAATCCTATTTTCATGGATTTTCTGAAAATATCAAAATCAAAAACCAGTTTTTTCAGGACGATATTTATAAAGGAATGATACCTGTTTAAATAAATTACTGCCGTAATAAACGCGATTCCCTGGGCAATAACCGTGGCAAGTGCAGCTCCTCTTATTCCCATGTTAAATTTCATGATAAAGAGTAAATCGAGCCCGATATTCAGTGTTGTGCTGATGATGAGGAAATATAGTGGAGTTTTGGAATCCCCCAGTCCTCTGAGTACAGCGCTGGTTCCATTGAATCCAAAAAAAAAGACGAGACCGAGCAAATAGGTGTTGAGGTACGTGAGCGCTTCAGGCAGAACATCTTCCGGGAGTTGAATCAACTTGAAAATTGATTCGCTGAATAGTATTCCAATAGCTGTAAGAACGATTGAGACCAGGAATATGAAGATATACATGGTGTCGATGGCACGGTTTACTTTCTCCAAGTCTTTTGCGCCATAATACTGGGCAATGATTATATTAATTCCTCCCGATATTCCTATAATAAGAGCTATAAGCGTGAAAATGATAGGGAATGAAGAACCCACCGCTGCCAGGGCTTCTTTTCCAAGCACCCTGCCAACAATAATACTGTCAACTATTTGGTAAAACTGCTGGAATACATTTCCCAGCAACATGGGTATGGCAAAGTTTAATATTAAACGGCTCTCTTTTCCAACTGTTAAATCTTTCATTAATATGTTCTCCAGAATATCACGCGAAGTTGGATAAAAACGAAGGATTAAAAAAAGGAATCATTAAAAAATTATGATTCCCTGCTATATAGGCCATATTAACAAATCAGAACGGTTTAAGTTCAATGGTAAAGTGTCTCATGATAGGTTGCTCCGATACAATCTGATACCCTTTTTTAATCTTATCCCTTTTTTTATATATGTTAGAAAGGGCAATGGCTACCACGTCCATGTGATTATTAGTATACACCCGGCGGGGTATAGCCAGCCTGAGCAGCTCCAGTTTCGGGTACCGGTTTTCCCGTGTTCCCGGATCCCTGTCAGCCATGAGCGTACCAATTTCTGCTCCCCTTACGCCAGCTTCCTTGTATAGTTCAATGGCCAGTGTTTGGGCTATATATTCTTCTTTGGGTACATGGGGAAGAAACTTTTTCGCGTCAACGAATATCGCGTGTCCACCAAAAGGATACTGAACAGGGATGCCATGTTCTTGTAGCTTTTTTCCAAGATATTCAACCTGTTTGACTCTTGTTTCAAGATAATGAAATTCTGTGCTTTCATTCAGTCCAACTGACAGGGCTCCCATATCCCTGCCTGCCATTCCTCCATAGGTAATGAAACCCTCGAACATGATGTTGTAAAGCGTTGCCTTCTGAAAAAGTGTTTTGTCTCTCAAACCGATAAAACCACCAATATTCACGATACCATCCTTTTTGGCACTCATGGTCATTCCATCGGCATATTCGTACATTTCACGGGTTATTTCTTTAATCGTTTTATCTTTATATCTTTTATCGCGGGTCTTTATGAAATAAGCATTTTCAGCAAACCGTGCCGAATCAAATATTACAGGAATATTATATTCTTCGGCCAATGTTTTGATTTCTTTAAGGTTCTGGATAGAAACCGGTTGTCCTCCCGATGTATTACAAGTGATCGTCATTATAATAAAGGGCACCTTCCCCGGGTTATCAATTATTACCTTCCTGATTTTATTAATATCAGCATTTCCCTTGAAGGGGTGTTCTGTAGATGTATCATAAGCCTCATCAATAGTGCAATCAATAGCCCGGGCTTTCCGAAACTCAATATGTCCTTTCGTGGTATCAAAATGTGCATTACCGGGAATAAAATCCCCCTCTTTGATCATGGTAGAGAAGAGCACGTTTTCCGCGGCTCTTCCCTGATGGGTAGGAAGGAAATATTCAAATCCAAAAAGGTCTTTTATGGTCGATTTCAGCTTGTAAAAGGATGATGCACCGGCATAGCTCTCGTCACCTTTCATGATTTCTGCCCATTGTTCAGAACTCATCGCACCTGTACCTGAATCTGTCAGTAAGTCTATATAAACCTCGTCACTTTTTAGATTGAATAGATTATAACCAGCCTCACGAATCCATTTTTCTCGTTCTTCACGTGTACTTCTGTATATCGATTCAACAGCTTTAATTTTATAAGATTCTGCAAAAGGAATTTTCATCTTTATTAGCCAGATTAAAAGATTAATATTTATGATAAAAGTAATGAATGTACAGGGGAAATTCAATTAACAAGGATAAGTATCCCTGCGCTTAATATGAATGTAGCGGTATTTTGGAAAGGATAATAGTAGGTTTATTTTGTGAAATGCAATTGTCATAATGCATAATTGAATATAAAAAACATGTTAAGTGCTATTATATTTATAACAGCGAATTTACCAGTATTATTAATAATTTGCAAGGTGATATTGAACATGAATATGGCAAAAAGGGATCCGTATCTGACCTGATTATCATTATCATCTCAGGTATGCTGGTGTTTCGTTTCATTCATGAATTGAATCATGGAGGAAATGCAAATGTGACGCGTCACCAGAACTCATGACAAAGAGAATAATCGCGTAATTTGGGTTGGAATGTTTCTAATCTTGTAATTTCCCGGGAATTATTATTCTTGCCTGGGCAAGGATAATTTTTTATTGTAAATCTCGAAATTTTCATCATCAAAAGTAACAAAATATACTTTTTCAGGGAGATCGTTTTTTTCGAGAAATCGCCCAACTTCGACAATAGCAATATTGGCGGCTTTATCTTTTGGGAAACCGTATACACCGGTGCTAATATTGGGGAAAGCCACGGTTTTCAATTTTTTTTCAGCGGCCAATGCCAAACTTTTTTTATAACAGGACGCGAGCAGGGTTATTTCTCCTTTCGTGCCGTCCTTCCATATCGGACCCACGGTGTGAATGATAAATTTTGCCGGCAGTTTGTACCCTTTGGTAATTTTTGCTTCACCGGTTTCACAGCCATTTAACGTTTTACATTCATCCAGTAATTCCGGGCCTGCAGCCCCATGAATGGCACCATCAACACCACCCCCGCCCATCAGTGTATGATTGGCCGCGTTTACTATGGCATCTACCTTTAATTGGGTAATATTGCCCTTAATTAATTCTATTCGGTTCATCTTTACCTGATTGAAGCACCCAGTTTTTTACTGTACACGTCAATAATTTTTTTCATTATATTGTCAATTTCCTGGTCTTTTAATGTTTTTGTAACATCTTGAAGTTTATAACTGATAGCGTAAGATTTTTTATTTTTATCGATTTTGTCGCCCGTGTATACATCAAAGAGATTTACTTCCTTGAGTATATCACCAGCAGTTTCGTATGCCAGGTTTTTTAATGTTTCAAACTTAACATTCTTGTCAAGTAATAATGAAAGATCTCTTCTTACTTCAGGATACTTGGGCAATTCCGCGAACAATATTCTTTTTTTCCCGGCAAATTTTAGAACATTATTAAAATTAAACTCGGAAAAGAACACGGGTTGTTCGATCCCCATTTGAAGGAGAAATTCTTTTTTCACGTGTCCGGCAACAGCCAAATCCACGTTATTATAATAAAAGCCAATTCCTTCTTCCAATATAGCATCCATGAAGGAGTCAGTTTTCAACTCTTTTTTCTGAATACCCAACATTTCAAATATCTGTTCAATATATCCCTTCAGATGGTATATGTCTACGCGAATTGGCTTCGCGTTCCATGTTTCCGGGTAAAGATTACCGGTCATGAAAACTCCTAACCTGAAAACCTCCCTGTAATTCGACAGGTCGTGTTTTTGATCTTCCTGTCCATCATAATAGTAACAATTACCGAACTCGTAAAGTTTAAGATCATTTACCTGACGGTTTATATTCCGAAGAATAGCTTCTAATCCTCCAAAAAGCAGTGTCTGTCGCATTACGTTCAAATCCGTGCTGAGGGGGTTTACCAGTTCAACAAGCGTGTTTTTGGCTTTTCCATCAAGATAATCGTAATATGCTGATTTGGTGAGTGAATTAGACATTATTTCATGAAAGCCATTGGATGAAAGAAAATCAGATACATGATTGACAATTTTATCTTTTCCTGGCCTTGGAGCGTAATTGAGTGAAGCGCGTACTTCTTCGGTGAAAGTAATATTGTTATAGCCGTATATTCTTAAAATGTCTTCAACGATATCTGCTTCCCTGGTTACGTCAACACGATACGCGGGTACAAGGAGAGAAAGCGTGTCTCCTTCATCTTTTTCTATTTTTATTTCTAATGATGAAAGAATATTTTTGATTATCGAGGGCTTAATAGGGTTTCCGGCCAGTTTCTGAATATTGGAAATGCTCACCTGAAATCTTGAATCTTCCACGGGAGCCGGGTAGTTGTCTACTACATCAGAGGAAATCTTTCCACCGGCAGTTTCTTTGATTAATAGGGCTGCTCTCTTTAACGCGTAAATTGTCATTCCGGGATCTGCACCTCTTTCAAAACGGAAGGAAGCATCAGTATGTAATCCATGGCGGCGGGCAGTTTTTCTTACCCAAACCGGGTTAAAGTAAGCACTTTCCAGGAAAACGTTTTTTGTATCAGTGGTTACACCGGAGTCTACTCCCCCGAACACACCTGCTATGGCCATTCCCTCCTCTGCATTACAAATGATCAGGTCCTGTTCATCCAGTTCCCGTTCTTCTTCATCAAGGGTTTTAAGTTTTGTTCCGGCAGGAAGGGTTTTAACTATAATCTTTTTGCCCGCGATCTTGTCAGCATCAAAGCCATGCAGGGGTTGTCCGGTTTCATGTAACACTAGGTTGGTAATATCCACAACATTGTTGATCGGTTTTAATCCTATGGCTCTTAATTTGTCTTGTATCCATGAAGGGGAAGGGGTTACCTGCACTCCTGTAATGGTAACTCCCGCGTACCTTGGGCATGCTTCTTTATTTTCGATAATTACTTCAACCGGGTAATCATTATTATCGGGTTTGAACGAAGAAATATCCGGGAGTTTTGCTCTTGTTTCTCTTTCGAGGCTAAAGAAAGCAGCTAAATCTCTTGCAACCCCGTAATGAGATCCGGCATCAATTCTGTTGGGTGTAAGGCCAATTTCAAAAATTGTATCTGTCTCGATCCTGAAATAATCGCTTGCTTTCATTCCCACGGGGATGTCATCTTCCAGAACCATAATCCCCTCGTGCGAATCACCCAGTCCCAGTTCGTCTTCTGCACATATCATTCCCTGAGATATTTCCCCGCGGATTTTTGTTTTTTTAATGGTAAAACTTTGCTCTCCCATGTGAATCACCGCACCGGGAAGTGCCACTACTACCTTCTGACCTTCTGCAACATTGGGAGCACCGCAAACAATGGGTAGTAATTCCCCTGTACCCGCGTCTACTTTGGTAACCGACAACCGATCGGCATTAGGGTGCTTGGTACACTCCTTCACATGGCCAATAACAAAATTCTCAAGTCCTCCTTTAACAGTTTCAAACTTGACAAGTCCTTCTACTTCTAACCCGATGGCAGTCAGTATGTCTGAAACCTCTTCAGGCGATTTATCAATATTAAGGTAGTCTTTTAACCAATTGTAAGAAATCTTCATTTTAGCGTTCTCTTTTTAAAATAACGGGAAATAAGGTATACTGTACCTTCATCCTATAAAAAAATAAGTGACAAAAATAAGGAAAATTTGGCAGTTTGAGAAGTTAAAATTGTTTGTTGTTTTCAATATTCAGAAGGTATATCAACATGCATGTGTGAATACTATAAAATAGCATGTCTGTCAGGACTTATTTTAACAGGATTTCATTTATTTGAACTGCATATCTTTTTCTTTTCAGTTATATTTGTAAATTATTTATAAGATATGGCTGAAAAGAAAGAAAAGATTATTTTGGTGACCAATGATGATGGTATGAATGCCAAAGGATTGAGTGCTTTGACAGAAGTATGCATGGATTTTGGAAAAGTGTATGTAGTAGCACCCGAGGAGGGTCAATCGGGAATGTCGCATGCTATTACCGTGAAAGTTCCCTTGCGTCTTAATAAAGTCCAATCATCAGAGAACCTGACTTTATATAGCTGTAACGGGACTCCCGTCGATTGTGTTAAGCTTGCTTTAAACCGGGTTTTACCTCAAAAACCGGATATAATTGTCAGTGGAATTAATCATGGCTCGAATTCTTCCTCGAGCGTGGTGTATTCCGGTACCATGGCTGCAGCTATGGAAGGAGCTATCAATCAAGTCCCGGCGGCAGGTTTTTCTTTGTTGGATTTTTCGCAAGATGCCGATTTTGCCCTGGCAAAAAAATATGCACGCATCATTATTGAGCGTTTGCTGGACGAGGGATTACCTGTTTTTACCTGCCTTAACGTGAACATTCCGGTAAATCATGACCGCGAGGTAAAAGGAATAAAAATTTGCAGGCAAACGCGAGGTTTCTGGCAGGAGGAATTTGAGAAAAGAACAGACCCGCACCTGTTTGATTATTATTGGCTCACGGGGACATATAAAAATTTGGAACCATCGGCAGAAGACACTGACGAGTGGGCACTGTCTCAAAATTACGTGGCCGTGGTACCTGTAAAAGTTGATCTTACCTGCAAAGATACAATCGAAAAAATAAAAAACTGGGAAAAATTAAATCTCAATAACAGATGAGGAGATCAAAATTCGATTCCATTAAAATAGGCACGCTTCTTGGCATTGTTCTGCCTGTCATCACTTTTTTTATCATCTACAAGATTCAATTCGACAGGTTTACCCTTTCCAGTTTCTTTTCGAAATTGGTTTTAATGGGTACCCTGCCCAAATTATTAAGTCTCACGATTATTCCTAATTTATTACTTTTCTTTATATTTATCTGGCAAAAATTCGATTACGGTGCAAGAGGTGTGCTCACGGCAACCTTTATTGATGCTTTCGTGATCGTGATTTTACGATACGCGCTATAATTTTTATGCATGAGATATTTTTTAATAGCAGGAGAAGCTTCTGGCGATTTACACGGATCTAATTTAATAAAGGCTCTTAAAATTGAGGATAGTAATGCAATTTTCCGTTTCCATGGAGGTGATCTAATGGCAGGACAGGCAGAAGGTTTGTTTTTGCATTTCAAGGATACAGCTCTCATGGGATTAACGGATGTAATCGCGAATATTGGAAAAGTATTCAGTGGACTCAGAAAATGCAAGCGCGAGATCCTGGTTTTTAATCCCGATGTGATTATTCTTATTGATTATGCCGGATTTAATCTTCGAATAGCTAAATGGGCTAAAAAAGAAGGTTTCAGGATCTTTTATTATATTTCACCGAAAATATGGGCATGGCGTCAATCGAGGGTTGAACAGGTAAAAAAGTACGTTGATAGCATATTCGTGATCCTTCCCTTCGAAGTCGATTTTTACCGGGAACATGGTTATCATGCGGTTGAATACGTGGGCAATCCCGTGGCAGATGCTGTACGACAGAAGATCCCAGAACTCCCGGAAAGAGAAGTATTTCTGAAAGAAAACCAACTTGATGAAAGACCCGTGATTGCATTACTTGCAGGTAGCAGAAAACAAGAGATAAAATTTTGTTTACCGGAGATGCTACAGGCAATACCTCATTTCAAAAATTACCAGTTCGTGATTGCCGGGGCACCTTCAATTGAACCTGAATATTACAATCAATTTATTCAGGGCCATGATACACGGGTGGTATCTCAACAAACATACGAACTGGTTAGAAACTCGGTGGCAGCCATCGTGGTCTCTGGTACGGCTACATTAGAAACAGCATTGCTGGGAACACCAGAAATTGTTATTTACAAGACATCAAGATTGACATACGCTGTAGGCAGGCATTTTGTCAAAGTGAAATTCTTTAGTCTTGTAAATCTTTTCTTGGGAAGAGAATCAGTAAAAGAAATACTTCAGTTTGAAATTTCCTCTAAAATTATTAAAGAATTAAATAAATTGCTGCATGATGAAGCATACCGGGAAAGAATGCTTGGAGATTATAAAGAACTACAGGAAGTGCTTGGTGATCAAAATGTATCCGAACAAACTGCCTCAAGAATAACAAAAAAACTAAACTTGTAGATTTTTTAAATGTTTGCTGATACACGAGATGACATAATAAAGATAGACCACAGGAGTAACCAATACTTCCGCTTTACCTGTATGTTAATTTTCACGTGTTTCTTCTTACCCGGGCTATCCCAGGATAGTGAATTGAAAATCGCACTTTTTTATGATAGTCCCGTTCAGACAATAATATTTAGTCCCGAGAAGGGCGATTATTTTCTGAACAAGGGGTTGAATACAGAAACAATTATCTCTCGGAATGAAGTTATTTACATATCGTTAATGGGCGACTCGCTCGCGGTAAGAGGACTTAATTCTTTTTACGGTTATTTTAAAAAGATAAAATTTCTTCCTGATTCTTCGGGGAATATATTCTCCCTTCGGCCTGTACATCCCAAGGATGATAAACGTTCATACCGCGGGGCACTGTCCATGGCTGCCGAGTTCATGCGTGTGATGGCTATTAATCACGTGAATATTGATGATTACCTGTCGGGGGTAGTATTATCCGAAGCGGGAGGGGGGGCAACCCTGGAGTTTTATAAAGCACAAGCTATACTCTGCCGAACCTATACAATGGCTAATCTTGAGAGGCACGGTGGTGAGGGATTTAATTTATGCGATGGAGTGCATTGCCAGGCATACAAGCAGCAGAACGGGATATCCCCCCTGATTGATCAGGCCATAAAAGAAACCGGTGACGAGGTCGTTGTTCACGAGGATACGTTCCTGATTACTGCTGCTTTTCATGCTAATTGTGGAGGACAAACCCAAAATGCTGAACGTGAATGGCTTTCTCATGAACCATATTTACGCGAAGTGGTAGATCCTTATTGTAAAAATGGTCGAAACCGGACCTGGAAAAAAACAATTCCCCTGCACGATTGGAAATCTTATTTATTGACCAACGGGTTTTCGTCCAGTAATGTTTCCCATCCCGGGAACATGATCTGTAAAATTGATCGGAGGAAAGATTATTACCAAATCGGGGCTTCAAAAATCAGCTACAGGAAAATTAGAACAGATTGGTTTCTGAAATCATCTTTTTTTTCAGTAAATATCGACAGGAATAATGATATTGTACTTCAGGGACATGGTTATGGTCACGGTATCGGCATGTGCCAGGAAGGTGGAATGAACATGGGGAGGCTGGGATTTAATTATCATCAGATTCTTAATTTTTATTTCAGGGGAATTAATATTGTCAGTTATTCGGCTATCAGTAAATTTTAATTTCCTTATTTTTTTTCATGATTCTTTCGGGTGGTTTACATGTTAGAAATTAATTCAAAAAAGATTTCCCCTGGTGATTCAATTATAATTACATGTTTTAATTTTGCAAAATTGTTTCAACATGGGTTTAAATAGTGGCTTTAAGAAAACCCTAATTTTTTCTTGGAACCACTTAAAGAACATTTAATTATTCAAGAGACCCTAAATAGAGTTCGTCAATAAAGTCCGAGTTCTTCGTTACACTCGTATTTAAAATAGTCATTTACAATAGTAAACTCCTTGGTTTTAAATACATCGCAAGCCTCGAAATCGAACGTTATTGAGCAAACTCTAACTTTATGGATAAACATTAAATATAGATGACAATGAAAAAAAACTCAGTGGAAATTAGTTTTTCTCCTGCCGTGTATCACAGGTACCATAAGGAAGAAGCCATTGTTTTAGTGACGGACGTGTTGCGTGCAACTTCTGCAATATGCACGGCTTTTATGAATGGTGCCCGTAAAATTATTCCTGTCGGCACACTCGGGGAAGCAAAAAAACTAAAGGAGGAAGGACATATTGTTGCTGCTGAAAGGGATGGTATTGTTCGCGATTTTGCAGACTTTGGAAATTCACCTTACAATTTCACGAGAGAAATGGTAGAGGGAAAAGAAATTGTATATTCAACCACGAACGGAACACAAGCTATCCAGACCGCGTCAAATAGTCACGCTGTTATAGTCGGTGCCTTTCTTAATCTTTCTGCATCTGCCAAATGGCTGATTGAACAAAACAGGGATGTCGTGATTTTATGCGCTGGCTGGAAAGACAGGTTTAACCTGGAGGACACGATTCACGCGGGAGCTGTTGCTGAATTGTTATTAAAAAATGATAACTTTTTTACTATTTGCGATTCAACGCATGCTGCCATTGATTTATGGAACATTGCTAAAAATGATTTGCGCGGTTATATTGAGAAAGCAGCCCAACGTTCAAGACTTAAGAAGAACAATCTCGATGATGTTATTGATTACTGTCTTACCCCCGACATGACAGAGATTATTCCTGTTCTCGAGAATAATTACCTGATTCTTTTGAATAAATAGCACATGGTGTATACTGAAATTTTTATATATCCGGTAAAAATTTTAACTTTCGGATTCTTTTTTTAGACGATATAGAGCGCTGGTGACGCGTCACATTTGATACTGAAGAGGACTGTTCCTTTATTTTAGGATTTGTGGCACAGATCAATCGCTAATTTTTCATTGACAAGAAACAATATTTTAAGTTAACCCAAATTTTTAAACTTTTAACAATTTCAAAACATGAAAAAACATAACTTTTCCGCTGGACCTTCAATTCTTCCCAGGTACACGATAGAAAAAACCTCGCAGGGAATCCTGGACTTTGACGGTATGGGTTTATCCGTGATGGAAGTTTCTCATCGTAGCAAGGAGTTTATAGCTGTAATGGAAGAAGCCCGGCAGCTATTCAAAGAATTACTTGATATTCCTGAAGGATATCAGGTTTTGTTTTTAGGGGGTGGTGCCAGCATGCAGTTTTGTATGGTTCCTTATAACCTGCTTCAAAAAAAGGCAGCTTACCTCGATACTGGCTCCTGGGCATCCAAAGCCATAAAAGAAGCAAAATTTTTTGGTGAAGTTGATATTGTAGCTTCATCATCAGAAAAGACCTATAATTATATTCCTAAAGAATACACCATTCCCGCGGATGCTGATTATTTTCATATTACAAGTAACAATACTATATATGGAACAGAAATAAAAAAAGATCTGGATAGTCCTGTTCCCCTGGTTGCAGATATGTCATCAGATATATTTAGCAGACCTGTTGATGTTTCCAAATACGGCATTATTTACGGGGGGGCTCAGAAAAATATTGCACCCTCGGGAGTTGCTTTTGTTATTGTTAAAGAAGAGTTACTCGGCAAGGTAGAACGTTCCATCCCGTCTATGCTAAATTACCAGGTGCATATTAAAAATGACTCCATGTTTAATACCCCACCGGTTGTGCCAATATTTGCCGCCTTGCAAACCCTGCACTGGTTGAAAGACAAAGGTGGTGTAGCAGAGATGCATAAACTGAATGTTGAGAAAGCCAAAATTCTTTACGATTATATTGATAATTCCAAAATCGTTGTTCCTACCGTGACCAGTGAAGAGGATCGGTCCATCATGAATGTTTGTTTTGTGATGCAGGAAGAATACAAGGAAAAGGAAAAAGAATTGCTTGATTATCTTGTTTCCAACGGCATGGTGGGTGTGAAAGGACACAGGTCAGTGGGTGGTTTCAGGGCTTCTATTTATAACGCTATGCCCAGGGAAAGCATACTGGCACTTGTTGATGCACTCAAATCTTTTGAAAACAAACTTTAATGCAGTTCAGGGAACAAATACCGGTATGTGCAGTCTTTGAAGAAATCAACGGACCGATTACATGCCGGTTATTAATTTGCAAACGCTAAACTAAATGTACCATGAAAAAAATATTAATAGCCACTACTAAACCTTTTGCTAAAGAAGCCGTGAATAAGATGACAGATATTTTCACGGGAGCCGGTTACACGACACAATTACTTGAAAAATACAACGATGAAAACGAATTGCATGAGGCAGTAAAAGACGTGGACGGTCTTATTGTTCGAAGTGATATTATCGATCCCGCTGTTATTGAAAATGCTTCCAATCTAAAAATTGTGATTCGGGCAGGTGCCGGTTATGATAATATTGATTTGGATGCCTGTTCATCTAAAAATATAACCGTGATGAACACGCCCGGTCAAAATGCCAATGCAGTAGCAGAGCTTGTTTTTGGCATGATGATACACTTAATCCGGAACGGGTTTAATGGTACTGCAGGCACCGAGTTACGGAATAAAAAGCTTGGTATACATGCCTATGGTCATGTTGGTCGTATAGTGGGGATGATTGGGAAAGGTTTTGGAATGAAGGTTTACGCGTATGATCCATTTATTGATAAAATAATTATTGAAAATGATGGAGTAAAATACGAGAGTGACGTGGCTGAAATGTATCGCAAATGTCAGTATATCTCACTGCATCTGCCCCTGGCAAAAGAAACACGCGAATCTATTAATAGCAAATTATTGCTTTCAATGCCTGAAAAAGCCATGCTCGTGAATACAGCCAGAAAGGAATTAATTCATGAAGAAGATTTGCTAAAAACTTTCCGGGAAAGATCGGGATTCATGTATGCTTCCGATATTGCTCCCGATTGTAAGCAGCAGATCGAACAGGAGTTTCCTGGCAGGTCTTTTTTTACAGCAAAAAAGATGGGTGCCCAGACATATGAAGCGAATCTCAACGCGGGTCTGGCTGCTGCCCGGCAAATCGTGAATTTTCTGGAGAAAGGTGATACAACTTATAAAGTAAATTAATCAGAAAAGTATGGCAATATTAAAAGCGTTTAAGGGAATACGGCCTGAAAAAGATAAGGCTCCGGCTATTGCTTCCCGCCCTTATGATGTATTGAACCGGGAAGAAGCAAAAAATGAAGCAGAAGGGAATCCTCTCTCTTTTCTTCATGTTATTAAACCGGAAATAGATTTACCCGACAGTGTTGACGAGCACGATTCTGCAGTATACCAGAAAGGAAAGGATAATTACAATAAGCTGTTGAGCGATGGTGTCTTACTGCAAGATGACGATGAATACCTCTATGTATACGCTCAAACAATGAACGGGAAAACACAGTATGGAATCGTTGGATGCGCCGCGGTATCAGATTACCTGGGAAACGTGATCAAAAAGCATGAACTTACCCGGCCCGATAAGGAGGAAGACAGAAAAAACCATATACGGGTAAGTAAGGTAAATTACGAACCCGTGTTTTTTACTTATCCCGCGGTTAAAGAGATTGATGATATCGTGGCAGGGATAGTCCAGGAAATGCCGGAATATGATTTTACCGCGGATGATGGTTTCGGACATCATTTCTGGGTTATCAGGGATAAGGATAAAATCAACAGGATAATCAGTATCTTCAGGGGAATAGATTCTACTTATGTCGCGGATGGTCATCATCGTACTGCCGCGGCAGCCCTGGTTGGTAAGGAGATGAAAGAGAATAATCCTAATCACACGGGAAATGAGGAGTATAATTATTTTCTGGCTGTGCATTTCCCGGATAATCAGCTTACCATTATTGACTATAACAGGGTGGTAAAAGATTTAAATGGTCATTCGGAAACAGACTTTGTTGAAAGGCTAAGTAAAAATTTCGATATTGAACTGAAAGGTAAAGAGCCATACAAGCCCGCGCAAATGCATAATTTTTCGATGTACCTGGGAGAGAACTGGTATTCGTTAACAGCTAAACCCAATACATTTGAAGAAGATGATCCCATTGGCTGTTTGGATGTAACCATTCTTTCCCGTCAGATACTTGAACCACTACTGGACATTACAGATTTGAGAAAATCGAAACGTGTTGATTTCGTGGGGGGCATAAGAGGATTAGGTGAACTGAAACGACGCGTGGATAGTGGTGAAATGGCCGCGGCTTTTGCACTTTACCCGGTTAGCATGGAACAGTTGATACGTATAGCAGACACGGGCAATATCATGCCACCAAAAACCACCTGGTTCGAACCCAAGCTAAGAAGCGGGCTGGTAATTCACAGCCTTGAAGATTAAAAAGTAAACTAGTGACGTGTTACATCTGATATTGCGGAAGGTTGTCCCTCTTTATGGAACTTTTTGGCACAGATCAACCGACATTTCTTCATTGACATGACAGTAGTAGATATTGAGCTGGATGGTTCAATCCAGGTATAAGTAAAAAGAGGCAATTTGCCTCTTTTTTTTATTCTCCAATGATCTTTACTAAAATTCTTTTTCTCCTTTTACCATCAAATTCACCGTAGAAAATCTGTTCCCAGGGTCCAAAATCGAGTTTTCCCCCGGTAATGGCCACAACTACCTCTCTTCCCATAACTGATCGCTTGAGGTGCGCATCAGCATTATCTTCGAATCCATTGTGCTTGTATTGCGAATGAGGTTTTTCCGGGGCCAGTTTCTCGAGCCACACCTCAAAATCATGGTGAAGGCCAGGCTCATCATCATTAATGAACACGCTTGCAGTGATATGCATGGCATTGCATAACAGAAGTCCTTCAGTGATTCCACTTTCGGTAAGGCATTTTTCAATGTCCGGTGTAATATTGATGTAATCCCTTCTTTTTGGAACTTCAAACCAAAGTTCCTTCCTGTAGGTTTTCATCTTTTAAGAGTTTTAAATTTTTATTAATGTTTAAAAATTATTATCCAGTAATGTTCATTTCTAAAAGTACTTTTTCTATCTTGTCTTCCAGTTCATCATTTACTTTATGGTAATCTCTTGGCTTATCAAGTTCTCCTTTAACGCTGAAATAAAATTTTATTTTGGGCTCTGTTCCTGAAGGTCTGATAGAAACTTTGGTTCCATCTTTCGTGATATATTGCAGGACATTCGATTTTGGTAAATTAATATCATGACGAAGATTGCTGATGGTATCAACAGTCTTTTGTTTCAGAAAATCATGTATTAACACTACTTCTGAACCGGCAAGGCTTACTGGTGGAGCGTTTCTGAATCTTTCCATCAACTTCTGAATTTCATCAGCGCCCTCTTTTCCTTTTTTGGTAATTGATATGAGCTGTTCTTTATAAAACCCGAATTCAATATATATATCTATCAGCAGATCATGAAAAGATTTTTTTTGTGATTTGGCCCATGCTGCAGCTTCAGCGATAAGAGCACAGGCTATTACCGCGTCTTTATCTCTCACGAAATCACCTACCAGGTATCCATAACTCTCCTCTGCCCCGCAGATAAATGTTTTTTTACCCTCGTTTTGATTCATTATATCCGCGATGTACTTGAAACCGGTAAGCACATCATAACATAGTATATCGTATTTTTTTGCAATATTCGCGATCAAATCGGTAGTTACAATTGTTTTAACGATGTATTCCTTTCCCTTTATCAGGTTTTTTTCGTGCCACTTGGTCAACAAGTAGTAGAAAAGAAGGGTGCCAGTCTGGTTCCCGTTCAATAGAATAAATTCTCCACCTTGATCGCGTACGGCTATACCAACACGATCCCCATCTGGATCTGTTGCCATCACTAATTCGGCATTGGTTTCTCTTGCTTTTCTGATTGCCATGTTCATGGCTGCCGAATCTTCCGGGTTAGGGGATATCACGGTCGGGAAGTTACCATCAGGGATGTTTTGAGCCGGCACATCAATTACATTCGTAAAACCATATTCATTTAATGCTCTTGGAATAAGCTTAATGCCCGTTCCATGAATGGGGGTATATACAATTGAAAGATCCCTGTATTTTTTGATTATTTCAGGTGATAGAGACAATTCTTTGATTTTCTCAATATATATTTTATCTATTTCTTCTCCAATCATGATTATTTTACTGGAAGGCCCGTCAAATTTGACCTCTGAAATATCCTTGATTTTTGAAACTTCTTCAATTATTTTCTTATCTTGTGGGGAAATAATTTGTCCGCCGTGTTCCCAGTAAGCCTTGTACCCGTTATATTCTCTCGGGTTATGAGAGGCAGTAATAACCACCCCACCCTGGCATTTCAGGTGTCGTATAGCGAAAGACAACTCGGGAGAGGGCCGGAGATCGTCAAAAAGATAAACTTTGATCTCGTTGGCTGCAAATACACCAGCGGTGATTTCAGCAAAAAACCTGCTGTTATTTCGACTGTCATGCGCAATTACAACAGATATTTCATCTCTATCGCTGAAATAATTATTCATGTAATTAGATAATCCCTGGGTTGCCATTCCCACGGTATACTTATTTACACGGTTTGTACCCACGCCCATTAACCCGCGTAAACCTCCAGTGCCAAATTCAAGATCCTTGTAGAAAGATTCAATCAACTGTCGCTCATCCTTCTCGATCATGTATGTAACCTCTTTTCTCGTTTCTTCATCAAAGCCCTCGGATGTCCACTTACCTGCCTTCTTTTTCAGTTCATTTATGAACTGGTTATAACCTGTATCCATAATTCTTTTTATTTATATTTGCATATACACAATAAGAAAAACTAAATGTTCAATAAAATTGAATATTTAGTGAAACAAAAATAAGCACAGAATTTGAAGAACTCAATAATTTTGGATAAAATAATTGCGAAAAGAGACTAACCTTTTCTGTAAAACAGACAAATCAGCACCCGTTGCAATTATTTCACCAATAATGAATTTTGGCTGGTACAATTGACATGTTACATTAGATATTGCAGAAGTGTTTTCCCTGTAAGAAAATTTTTAAAGAGACACTATTTTGAACATGAGACAAAGATCAACCACCATTTTCTCGTTGACAACGTACTATTTATCTTGGTCCTGGGTTTTTTTGAGAAGAGACATACACAGTTGCAAACTATCTCTCCAATAGGGGATAGGCAGGCCAAAATAATCTTTCACCTTTTTCTTATCCATTACCGAATAATGTGGTCTGGGTGCAGGTAAAGGATACTCTTTGGTTGAAATTGGTACAATCTTGCATTGGAGATCAGCCAACGAAATAATCTCATGTGCAAAGTCATACCAAGTTGCAACTCCCTCGTTTGAATAATGGAAAATACCCGGCCTGAAATGCTGAAGCAGGTGAATCAGCATTTCAGCCAAATCACCTGCGTAAGTGGGGGTTCCTGTCTGGTCCGCTACAATTTTCAGTTCATCCCTTTGTTCCGCCAACCGGATAATGGTTTTTACAAAATTTTGGCCGAAGGAGGAATATAACCACGATGTCCTGACAACTGCCCCGTTCGCTGTAATATCTACTTCTTGTTCACCTTCCCATTTAGATTGACCGTAAACCGATAAAGGATGGGGTTGCTGATCTTCGGAATAAGGTTGATTTGTTTTTCCATCAAAGATGTAATCAGTTGAAATATGTATCAACCGGGCATTGTATTTTTTTGAAGCTTCCGAGAGTTTTTTTACAGCATCCCTGTTAATTAAAAATGCCTTGTCGGGTTCTTCTTCAGCCTTGTCAACAGCAGTATACCCGGCACAATTTATGATATAGTCGGGAGAGAAATTTCTGAATGATTTCTCAATGGAATCAGGATTCGTGATATCCATGTCCTCGATATCCGTGAATAAAAATTCATGCCGGGGTGCTTTTGCAGAAATTATTTTAAGTTCAGTCCCCAGTTGTCCGTTTCCTCCGGTTACAATTATTTTCATAAGCTCTTCCCTTTTAAAAAATTGATTTCTGCTTCTTTCAAAACAGGTAATTTTCGATCTTTTTCAGAAAGAATTATTTCATTTTCATTCAATTGCCAATCTATACCCAGGGCCGGATCATTGAAATAAATTCCCCTGTCATATTCAGGCGCGTAAAACTCATCACACTTGTAAAAAACGGTGGCGGTTTCACTCAAAACCGAAAAACCATGGGCAAATCCTTTTGGAACAAGGAATTGTTTCAAGTTTTCAGCAGATAGTTCCAACCCGTGCCATTTTCCGAATGTGGGAGAACCTTTCCTGATATCAACAGCGACATCAAAGATTGTTCCTTCAAGTACGCGAATAAGTTTTGACTGGGCACGGGGAGCCAATTGGTAGTGTAATCCGCGGAGTACACCCCTGACTGATTTGGATTGGTTATCCTGCACCCAGTTAAACACCAGGCCTGCTTCATTGAACTTATTCTTGTTATAACTTTCAAAAAAGTAGCCTCTCTGATCCTCGAAAACATTGGGTTCAATAACCAGCAATCCTTCTATATTTGTTTTTTTTATGTTCATCTGGTTTTATTTTTACTTATTCAATAGTCAGATGGAACCGCATGATTAAATAATCATTATCCGTGTGTTTTTAATGATTATTTTAATCATAATTGTTTCATTCTTAAATTCTTTTTGTCTCAAAATATCAAAAATTACGAGCAAGTAAAGGGTTTTTACATCGTATCTTAACATTATTTTGTTTCAAACGTGAAAAATTTATCGTTTGCTATGTTGTAAAGATACTGTCCATATTGATTTTTATCCAGTTGCTTGGCCAGTTTCAGGAGTTGTTCCTTATTGATAAATCCCCTTTTGTAAGCGATTTCTTCGATGCATGAGACCTTGAGACCTTGCCGTTTTTCAATGGTGTGTATATAATTGGCAGCCTGCAAAAGACTTTCATGAGTACCGGTATCCAACCATGCCATTCCCCTGCCCAGTATTCTGACCGTGAGCTTGTTTTCCTGGAGGTACAGCTTGTTTAAATCTGTAATTTCAAGTTCTCCCCTTGCCGAGGGTTCAAGCTTTTTTGCTTTGTATACAACATCATTCCCGTAAAAATATAGTCCTGTTACAGCATAGTTAGATTTTGGATGCACGGGTTTTTCTTCCAGGCTTAACACGCTACCCTGGTTATCAAATTCCACCACGCCATATCTTTCAGGATCATTGACAAAATAACCAAATACAACTGCCCCTTCCGTTAATTTAGCCGTTTCAAGAAGCATGCCACCCAGCCCGTGCCCGTAAAATATGTTATCACCAAGAATCAGGCATACCGGATCGGTTCCAATGAATTTTTCTCCTATTAAGAATGCTTGTGCCAGTCCTTCCGGTGCAGGTTGTATCTCGTAATTCAATTTCAGTCCCAGTTGACTCCCGTCGCCGAGTAACTCTTCATAGAGGTGAATATCGCGGGGTGTAGAAATGATCAGAATTTCTCTAATCCCCGCGAGCATGAGCACGGATAGCGGGTAATAGATCATGGGTTTGTCGTAGATAGGAATGATTTGCTTGGAAATGCTTTGTGTTAGCGGGTATAATCTCGTGCCGGATCCCCCGGCTAATACTATTCCTTTCATGATTTTAAAATTTGTGACTTAGCCTAAAATTTGACACTTGTTTCAATTTTCGAATCCAGTTCGAAATAAGCTATTTCTCCCGGGATAAAATCGGTAAAAGTTGTACGCGTCTCATCTTATATTTCAGGCATTGTCTGGTTCATATTTTTATATTAAATTCTAAATTTTTCAAACTTATATATCAGGTCATACTATCATTTTCCGGTTATTCAGTTTATTTTTGAAATAATTAATGGTTTCAGTTAATCCTTTTTCAAGCTGAATATCAGGTTCCCAGTTAAGAATTTCTTTTGCCAGTGAAATATCAGGTTTTCGCTGAGTCGGGTCGTCATCTGGTAAAGGTTCGTGTACTATTTTAGAAGTTGTTGCGGTAAGTGCAATGATTTGTTTGGCCAGTTCGAGAATGGTAAATTCTCCCGGGTTACCTATATTGATGGGGCCGGTAACTTCGTCTCCTGTTTCCATTAATTTTATTAAACCTTCAACCAGATCATCAATATACTGGAAACTTCTGGTTTGCGAACCATCACCATATATAGTTATATTTTCTCCATTCAGCGCCTGCACGATGAAATTGGAAACCACCCTGCCATCATTTGGATCCATGCGAGGGCCATATGTGTTAAAAATCCTGGCAATTTTTATTCGAACCTTATTTTGATTGTAGTAATCCATAAAAAGTGTTTCTGCACATCTTTTTCCCTCGTCATAGCAAGACCTTTTCCCGATTGGATTTACATTTCCCCAATAGGATTCGGGTTGGGGGTGGACTCTCGGATCACCATATACTTCACTGGTGGAGGCTTGCAGTATTTTAGCCTTAACTCTTTTAGCGAGACCAAGCATGTTAATGGCACCCATGACTGAAGTTTTTATCGTTTTTATAGGATTGTATTGGTAATGAATGGGTGATGCCGGACATGCAAGATTATAGATCTCATCCACTTCCGCGTAATATGGTGTTGTTACATCATGTCTTACAAGTTCAAAATATGGATGCTTTAATAAATGCACAATGTTTTGCTTCGCGCCTGTGAAATAATTATCTAGACATAACACCTCATTATCTTGGTTTAACAATTTTTCACACAGGTGTGATCCTATAAAACCAGCTCCACCAGTAATTAAAATCCTTTTCATCTTTTCATAATTTGTTGCAATGACTTAAATCTTAATCGTACACATTTTTTTAATTAAATCGTGTATTTATACAAAGGTTTAGTATGGCTCGATAATTATAACAGTCACAGGTTGTTTATTTTAATCACTGTAGGATATTTTTACGGCCCACGCTATAATAAGAAAAGCCAAATTCTTTCATTTCGGAGGGTTCGTATATATTTCGTCCATCAAAAACTAACTTTTGTTTCATTAATCTGTCCATTACTTTATAGTTGGGAACCCTGAATTCCTGCCATTCGGTAGCAAGAATCATGGCATCAGCATCAATCAAGGCCTCGTAAGGATCTTTCGTGTATTCAATTACCCGGCCCAATATTCTTTCGGCTTCTTTCATGGCCACAGGGTCGTATGCTTTAATTTTTGCACCGGCTTCCAGGAGTTTTTCAATAATAACCAGTGATGGCGCCTCCCGCATGTCATCTGTTTGGGGTTTAAATGAGAGTCCCCACAATGCAAAGGTTTTTCCTTTTAATTTTCCCCCGAAGTGCTGATAAATTTTGTTAAAAAGAATAGATTTTTGACGATTATTAACATCTTCAACCGCTTTCAGTACATCAAGAGAGTATTTGTTATCGCTGGCAGTTTTGATGAGGGCTTTAACATCTTTCGGGAAACAGGAACCGCCGTAACCAATACCCGCGTATATGAATTTATTCCCGATTCTGCTGTCACTTCCAATACCTTTTCTTACTGAATTGATATCTGCCCCTACAATTTCACATAAATTCGCGATATCATTCATAAAACTGATTTTGGTGGCAAGCATTGAATTTGCCGCGTATTTAGTTAATTCAGCAGAGGGAATATCCATGAATAATATAGGATGGTTATTCAGCAGGAAGGGTTTGTAAAGCCTTTTCATTAGTTTTTCTGCTTGCTCCGATTCTGTACCGACCACTATCCTGTCGGGCTTTAAAAAATCATCAATGGCATTGCCTTCCTTCAGGAACTCTGGATTAGAAGCCACGTCAAAGGGTATCTCAACTTGTCTTTTCTTTAACTCTTCGACTATGGTAGCTTTAACCTTTTTTGCCGTTCCGATAGGTACGGTACTTTTTGTTACTATTACCATGTAATGATCCATGTACCTGCCTATTTCCTGGGCGACACTGAGTACATATTTAAGATCAGCACTTCCATCTTCATCCGGGGGTGTTCCCACGGCAATAAAAACGGCTTCACTGTCTTTGAGACTTTCTTTTAGGCTGGTTGAAAAAAACAGACGGTTTGCATTGACATTTCTTTCAATCATTCTTTCAAGACCTGGTTCATAAATGGGAACAATTCCCTTGTTTAAATAGTCAATTTTTTCCTTGTCGATGTCAACACATGTTACGGTAATTCCTGTCTCGGCAAAGCAGGTACCAGAGACAAGCCCGACATAACCGGTTCCAACAATAGATATTTTCACGTTGTTTTCTGTTTTAAGGTTGACAATACAAATAACTTACTTAATGGTTTGCGAATTTAAACAAAATATTTAAAGACATCAATTACAATTTTCGGCTTCCTGTTATATCCATAATAAAGGATTAAATTATAAATATTACGTGCATAAGTGTATTTTTTTTATTATAAATGACTTATTTAATGAAGAAAATTATAATTTTGCACTTCTGTTGAAAAAAATAATGTCTAACTTATTAATTTTTAATTAATTTTTAAATGGTAGAACAAAACGAAAAAAACCTGAATGAAGAACCAAAAAAAGAAGAACAGGTTCAGAACGAGGAACAGAAGGATCAAGTAGAATCCAATGTTACCGGGCAGGAAACAAAAGAAGAATCTAAAGAATCTGCAGAAAATCAGGATGTAGAGAACAGGGAAGAAGTTGAAAAGGATGAAGAAAATGCTGTTGAAAATCAACCAGAACCAGAAGCAGAACCAGAACCAGAAACAGAAGCCGAAGCAGAACCAGAAACAGAAGCGGAAGCAGAAGCAGAGGAAGTTGTAGCTTCAGCAAAGGAAGAAATTGTTACGGAAGAAAAAGAAGAACCCGTAGAAGAAAAAACCGTGGCTGATGAAGAACAAAATAACAAACCTACAGAAGAACAGGAAGTTGTAACAGCTTCCGATTATGGAAACGAACCCCTTGAGGATTTTGATTGGGATAATTATTCCAAGGAAGGTGATGTTTATAACCAAAGCCAAAGACGGGAATTTGAAGAAAAGTACAATGAAACTTTATCCACGGTTGCCGAGGCTGAAGTAGTTGATGGTGTTGTTGCTTCCATGAACAAGCGGGAAGTCATTATCAATATTGGATACAAGTCTGAAGGTGTAGTGAGCCTTAACGAGTTCAGGTATAACCCTGAACTGAAGATTGGAGATACCGTGGAGGTATACGTTGAAAGCCAGGAAGATAAAAAAGGGCAACTCGTTTTGTCTCATAAAAAAGCCCGAGCGCTGAAATCATGGGACAGGGTGAATGAAGCACTTGACAAGGATGAGATCATCAAGGGTTACATCAAATGTCGCACCAAGGGAGGTATGATTGTTGATGTTTTCGGCATTGAGGCCTTCTTGCCGGGATCTCAGATTGATGTTAAGCCTATTAGGGACTATGATGCGTACGTTGGAAAAACTATGGAATTCAAGGTAGTTAAAATTAATCATGAATTCAAGAACGTGGTTGTTTCCCATAAAGCCCTAATTGAAGAAGAACTTGAACAACAGAAAAAAGATATTATATCTAAGCTTGAAAAGGGTCAGATTCTCGAGGGAACTGTTAAAAATATTACCTCATACGGTGTCTTTATTGACCTGGGTGGCGTGGATGGACTTATTCATATTACAGATCTTTCATGGGGACGAGTTAATCATCCTGAAGAGATCGTTCAACTGGATCAAAAACTCCAGGTAGTTATTCTTGATTTCGATGATGATAAGAAAAGAATCGCGCTGGGTCTGAAGCAACTTACACCCCATCCATGGGATTCACTGGATACTAATCTTAAAGTGGGTGATAACGTGAAAGGTAAAGTGGTTGTAATGGCCGATTATGGCGCCTTTGTTGAAATAGCCCCAGGTGTTGAAGGATTGATCCATGTTTCGGAAATGTCATGGTCACAGCATCTAAGAAGTGCCCAGGAATTTCTCAACGTGGGAGATGTTGTAGAAGCCCAGGTTCTTACGTTGGACAGGGAAGAAAGAAAAATGTCCCTGGGTATGAAACAACTCAAAGTTGATCCATGGGAAAAAATTGAAGAAAAATATCCTGTTAATTCCAAACATACTGCTAAAGTTCGTAATTTCACCAACTTTGGTGTATTTGTAGAAATCGAAGAAGGTGTTGATGGATTGATCCATATTTCTGATCTTTCATGGACCAAGAAAATTAAACATCCGGCAGAATTTACTGCTATTGGCGAGGAGATAGAAGTTGTAGTACTTGAAATTGACAAGGAAAATCGCCGTTTAAGTCTTGGTCACAAGCAACTTGAAGAAAATCCATGGGATGTTTTTGAATCAGTTTTCACGGTTGACTCTGTACACGAGGGAACAATTGTTGAAATTTTTGACAAGGGAGCCATCATTGCATTGCCATATGGAGTGGAAGGTTTCGTGAGTATTAAACATCTTGTTAAAGAAGACGGTACACCCGCGAAGGTAGACGAGAAGCTTCCTTTCAAGGTAATGGAGTTTTCTAAATCACAGAAGCGGATTGTCCTTTCACATTCCAAAGTTTACGAGGATACTAAAAAAGAAGAGGAAGTTTCAAAGAAAAAATCTACAGATGACTCAACTCGTAAAGCAGCGAGAAAGATTAAATCCAGCCTAGAAAAAACGACCCTCGGTGATATTTCTGAACTTGCTGCCCTTAAATCTGAAATGGAAGAGCAAGAGAAGAAGAAAAATGATAAAAATGAAGGGAAAAATGAAGAATAATTTTTATCTTTATATTTCCTAAAGCATATGAACATGGAATTCAAGATTGAAAAATTTGAAAATCACACCCTGATTCAGGTACAGGAAGAAAAGCTGGACACGCACATCGCGCCTACTTTGAAATCTGAACTTGTGCTTATATCGGGGAACGGAGAAAAAAATATCATTCTTGACCTAAGCAAGTGCAGGTATTGCGATTCTTCTGGTCTTAGTGCTATTTTAGTGGCTAACAGGCTTTGTAAAAATGCCGGGGGAACATTTGTTCTCACGGGCCTTAATGAAGCAGTGGAAAGGTTAATTACCATTTCACAATTGGATACAGTACTGAATATAGCCCAAAATCCAGAAGAGGCTACCAAGATGGTAGAAGAATCAAAAGCCTGATGAATACTTGATTTTAAAAAGAAGCGAGTACCAAACAAGGTGACTTTTTCTGTTACTATACTTGGAAGTAGCTCTGCAATACCTACTTCTGTCAGATCATTAACCGCTCAGGTAGTCAATATACATGAGCGGTTTTTTTTAATTGATTGCGGTGAAGGAACCCAGGTGCAAATCCGGCGATACAGGATCAACATGGGAAAAATAAATCACATTTTCATAAGCCATTTACACGGCGATCATGTTTTTGGAATTTTTGGCCTATTATCAACCCTTTCCTTAATGGGCCGGAAAGGTGAATTACATTTATATGGGGATGCAAGGTTGCAAATTATTATTGAACAACACCTGGAATTAATGCAGACCGAATTAAATTTCGGGATCGTTTATCACCATCTTACGCCCGGGAAATCAGATATTATATATGAAGATAAGATGGTCAAGGTAAAAACCATACCCCTGAAACACCGAACCAATACCTGGGGGTTCCTTTTTAGTGAGAAACCTAAAGAACTTAACCTGAAAAAGGAAGCAATATCAAAGTATAATCTTGGATTTAAAGAGATCGTGAATATCAAAAGGGGGCATGATCATGTCACACCAGAAGGGGCTACTATACCGGTCCGCGAATTGACCATGCCTCCATACAAGACCCGCTCGTACGCGTATTGTTCGGATACGCGGTTTACCCGGTCAATCATTACACTCATCAAGCAAGTCTCTGTTTTATATCATGAGTCAACTTTTTTGCACAGGGATTTGAATCTGGCTAAAGATACCTTGCATTCAACAGCCCTTGAAGCAGCTAAAATAGCTGCCGAGGCTAAAGTCGGGAAATTGCTTTTGGGTCACTTTTCTGTTCGTTATAAAAACATGGATGAATTTAAAAATGAAGCAACAGGAATTTTTCCTGAAACGTCAATCGTTGAAGATGGCGAAACATATTCAATCCCACTTGAACGGGTTAGCTGATGAATAACACAAGCAGGAATTGCAATTAAAATCGTAGTTTTGAAAAAAAAAGTATATTGGATAAATGATTACATAATAAGAATGCCCAAATGGATGAGAAAATAGTAATACTTGATTTTGGAAGTCAATATACTCAGCTTATAGCTAGAAGAGTAAGAGAACTGAATGTCTATTGTGAGATTTTACCATTCAATAAAGTTCATGGAGCTGATCCTGGAGTAAAAGGAATTATTCTGTCAGGTAGTCCTTTTTCAGTGAGAGATATTAACGCGCCTATCCCGGATCTTGGCGACATGAAAGGGAATTTGCCTGTCCTTGGAATTTGTTATGGTGCACAATACATGGCTCACCATTTCGGGGGAGAAGTTTTGCCCTCCAAACATAGGGAGTATGGCCGCGCTAATCTTAAATTTATAGATAAAACCAACCCGCTTTTCGTGGATGTCAACATCGGCACCCAGGTCTGGATGTCTCATGGAGATACCATTGCAAGGATACCGGATAATTATAAAATAATTGCCAGCACGGCTGAAGTGAAGGTAGGTGCTTATAAAATTGAGAACGAACCCACTTTTGGTATACAGTTTCACCCAGAAGTTTATCATACTACAGAGGGCAAAAAGATCCTGGAAAATTTCGTGGTGAATATATGTGGTTGTAAACAAACATGGACTCCTGCCTCTTTTGTAGAAACTACTGTGCAGGAATTAAAAGAATTACTGGGAAACGATAAAGTTGTCCTGGGATTATCCGGCGGGGTTGATTCATCTGTTGCAGCTTCCCTTTTGCACCAGGCCATTGGAAAAAACCTTACTTGTATCTTCGTTGATAATGGTGTTCTAAGAAAAAATGAGTTCGCTCAGGTCTTGGAATCATATGAACACATGGGCCTCAATGTTATTGGTGTTGACGCGGGGCAACACTTCCTAAGGGAATTGAAAGGAGTTTCAGAGCCAGAACACAAAAGAAAAATAATCGGGAAAAAATTTATTGATGTTTTTGAACAGAAAGCACATGAGATAAAAAATGTTAAATGGTTAGCCCAGGGAACAATTTATCCAGATGTAATTGAATCCGTATCTGTAAATGGTCCTTCCGCTACAATTAAATCGCATCATAACGTGGGAGGATTACCTGAAAAAATGAACCTGAAAGTTGTAGAACCTCTCAGGTTATTGTTTAAAGATGAAGTAAGGAGAGTTGGCAAAACACTTGGAGTTGCAGAAAATATTCTCAGCCGGCATCCATTTCCCGGTCCGGGTTTGGCCATCAGGATACTGGGTGATATCACGGAAGAAAAAGTTCGTCTTATTCAAGAGGTTGATGATATATACATCCGGGGACTGAAAAAACATGGACTGTATGATATAGTGTGGCAAGCCGCCGCGATTTTGCTGCCTGTTCAATCAGTTGGTGTCATGGGAGATGAAAGAACTTACGAGAATGCAGTGGCTTTAAGGGCTGTTACTTCTACTGATGGCATGACTGCCGACTGGGCTCATCTACCATACGATTTTCTAAGTCTGATTTCAAATGAGATTATTAATAACGTGAAAGGGATTAACAGGGTAGTTTATGATATTAGTTCAAAACCTCCGGCAACCATAGAATGGGAGTAAGTGCTGATTAATTTAACCATTTGGCAGTGATGAAAATCACTCGAAATCACCTGAAAAATATAAAATGGTTCCGTATCATTATTGCTTAAACATTCATGTAGATGGAACCATTTAAAATTAAAGCCACTCAGGTTACTCCCCGGGTTTATTTCAATCCGAATGAAAGTTACCTTGAAATAAAAGGAGTATCAAAGCTCGAGAATCCCCGTAATTTTTATGAACCAATATTTGATCTTATCGATACGTTCCGGTTTTATTGCCAGATTAATCAGGGTTTGATCGGAGAAGACTCTCCTTTTGAGGTTCAGCTATATTTTACTTACTTTAATTCAGGATCATTAAATTTTATCATAGAGCTTGCGAAAAAGCTGAAATTCCTTTCTGAAGAAGGAATAATAGTTAATTTATCGTGGTGCTACGATAAACATGATGTGCATGTGAAGGAAACAGGTCTTAATATAGCATCATTGCTGAATATGGAGTTTAGCTTTTTTGAGATCGTTTGCTGATTTTCTATAAAGACTCGTACACGTGTGCCTATAGGTCTGCATTATTCAGATATTCTGTTTATCTTTGCTATTTTCGAAATTTTGAATAACAAATCCGGTAAATTCATGTTATTTTACCAGTATTAAAACTAATTATTGTTACCTTCAAAATTCGAGGGAAATTAATTTCACGAAAAACAGATATTTATGATGAATACTTTTGTAATTAAGAATAAAATAGTAGTAAGGATTCTTTTCTTTTGTTTTCTTATTTTTTATACTCTCGGTAATTTAGATGCCCAGATTTTTGGTAGCCAATCTCTTAAATTCAGCAAAACGCTGGATTATATTCAGAAATACTATGTGGATTCTGTTGATACAGAAGAATTGGTAGAAAAAGCTATAGTGTCAATGCTTGAAGATCTTGACCCACATTCTAATTATCTCACCGCTGAAGAAGTTAAAGCCATGAATGAACCTCTTCATGGAAATTTCGAGGGCATTGGAATATCATTTAATATATTGAATGATACCATTTTGGTTATTTCTCCCATTTCAGGGGGGCCTTCTGAGAAATTGGGAATCCGTGCCGGAGACCGTATTATAAAAATTGATGGAGAAAATGTCGCTGGAATTGGCATCACGAACCAGGATATTTTTGATAGACTCCGCGGGGAAAAAGGTACACGGGTAACTGTTACTATTTTAAGAAAAGGCTATGATGAATTACTCGAATTTCAAATTGTAAGAGACAAAATTCCGATTTTCAGCCTTGATGCTGCCTACATGATCAATAAAAATACAGGTTATATTAAATTGAACCGGTTTGCAGCTACAACAGTTGATGAATTCGAAGAAGCTCTAAAAGATTTAAGAGAGAAAAATCTGAAGCATCTCGTTCTTGATCTTTCCGGGAATGGTGGTGGTTACATGGAGGAAGCTATTGAACTCGCTGATCATTTCCTCGAAAAAAACAAGTTGATTGTATATACCGAGGGATTGCACACGCCAAAACGCGAGCATGACGCGACATCTTCTGGCGATTTCGAAGATGGTAAGCTAATAATTATCGTTGATGAAGGTAGCGCTTCAGCAAGTGAAATTGTTGCCGGGGCAATTCAGGATTGGGACCGGGGCTTTATCGTGGGACGAAGAACTTTTGGGAAAGGGCTCGTCCAAAAACCTCTTTACCTGCATGATGGTTCCATGTTGCGTCTTACAGTTGCCCGGTATCATACACCTACAGGTCGCATGATTCAAAAATCATACAAGAATGGCGTGGAAGAATATGAAAGGGAAATTCTTGAAAGATTCAAAAGAGGTGAAAATCTTAGTCAAAAGAATAACGAGTTACCTGATTCATTAAAGTATTACACTTTAAAGAAAAATAGAATTGTTTATGGAGGAGGTGGGATTATGCCTGATTTTTTTGTTCCTGTTGATACCAGCAGTTACTCCGATTATTACAGGGAACTTGTTCGGAAAGGCATTATTTCGCGATTTATTCTTGATTACTTGGATAAAAACAGGGAAAAGTTACTTAACGAATATAATGATTTCGATTCTTTTCTCAGGAAGTTTGAGATAACCGAATCCTTTTTCAATGACTTTTTGGCTTATGCAGAATCGGAAAAAGTAGAGAAAGACGAAGATGCTCTTGAAAAATCAGGGAATGATATAAAAATGCTCCTGAAAGCCTACATCGCGAGAGATATTTGGAATACAAGTGCTTTTTTTCAGGTCTACAACACGACTAATCCTGCCCTGGATAAAGCTATTGAAATTTTCAATGACTGGGACAAGTATTGATTATTTACCCGCTTGAAGTAAATGTTTAACGAGATTTTCTCCTGGATATCAGGGAACTACATTGAGCTTTTCGGGGCCGCCAGTGGTCTCGTGTATATCATCCTATCCATAAGACAGAATATATGGCTTTGGCCACTCGGTTTTATCACTTCTGCTATTTATATTTATGTCTTCTACTTGACCCGTTTTTATGCCGACATGGGGCTTCAGTTTTATTATTTATTTATCAGTATTTATGGATGGATTTATTGGAGAAAGGGAAATTCGAAAGATAAAATCACTTCTGAAACAAAGATAGCACGACTTAATATTAAAGCTTTCCTTGTCTATCTTTTCATAAATGCGATTCTATTTGTTTTTATCGCTTATATTCTCATTCATTATACCGACTCAGATTTGCCTTGGTGGGATTCATTTACTACATCCACCAGCATAATCGCCACCTACATGCTTGCCAGGAAGGTGCTTGAACACTGGATTTTATGGATTATTGTTGACAGCGTGTCGGCGGGTTTGTATCTTTACAAGGATTTGTATCCCACGGTTGTATTATTCATTATTTATACAATATTAGCAATTATGGGATTTTTCGAGTGGAAGAGAGATTATAAAAATCAAAAGAAATGAGAATCGTGTTAACCGGCCCGGAATCTACCGGTAAAACGAGTTTGGCCCAGTATCTTTCTGAGTATTACGGGGGAATATATATTCCGGAATTCGCCCGTTCTTACATCGGGCAACTTCAGAGGGCTTATACTTTTGAGGATGTCAATCATATTTCTCGAATACAGGAAATGCAGGTTAAAGAAACCCTGGCAATGAACGAAAAAATCTTTTTTATTGATACATATTTAATTATTTCTAAAATATGGTTTGAAGTGGTTTTTCATTGTTGTCCTGTTTGGATAGATAAGGCTATCAGGAAATCTAAAATAGATTTATTTCTTTTATGTAACACGGATATTCCCTGGTACCCGGATGCAGTAAGAGAAAATGGAGGTGAAAAGCGTGAACAATTGTTTTCCATGTACCGGGAAGAACTTGACAGGTATGGATTTAATTACGAGATTATTAAAGGGGAAAATAACGAGAGACGGGAAGCGGCTGTTGAAGCTGTTTACAAGAACCTTAAAATAAAATAAATATAATGGTTGGTGGAAATTTTGATATGGTGGCGCGAACCTTCCAGGGATTGGAGACAATCCTCGCCGCGGAATTAGAACAATTGAAAGTAGAAAATATCAGAATTCGAAAACGGGCCGTTCAATTTACAGGTGATTCAAAAGCGCTTTACAAGACTAATTATTGTTGTCGTACAGCTCTGAATATATTGGTGCCCATTCACGAGTTTACGGCGACCGGACCAGAAACTTTATACAATTATCTCCTTAAATTCCAGTGGGATCAATTCATGGATATTAAGAAATCTTTCCTGGTAAAAGTAACCATCAACTCGAAGTACTTTAAACATTCTCAGTATGTTGTACATAAGATAAAAGATGCGATATCGGATTATTTTACACGTAAAACCATGTTGCGTCCATCTGTTGACAGGATAAATCCTGATATAGTGTTTAATCTTCATGTTAGTCATGATAAATGCACACTTTCACTGGATAGTTCGGGTGAACCTCTTTTCAAGAGAGGATACCGGGTTGAGTCGGGAGAGGCCCCTCTTAATGAGATTCTCGCTGCAGGAATGGTATTGATTTCAGGTTGGGATGGTACCGGGGATTTATTTGATCTCATGTGTGGTTCAGGAACTATTCTTGCCGAAGCCGGATTGATTGGTATGAATGTTGCGCCGGGTTCCTTTCGTCAAAATTTCGGTTTCATGAAATGGAAAGATTATGATCCTGATCAATTTGATATAATAAAAGAAGAGTCTGAAAAAAAAATAAATAACAACCCATCTTTCACCCTGCATGGAAATGATATTCACAGGCACGTGATACGAAAAGCCCAAAAAAACATGAATCGTGCCGGCTTAGCAAAATTTGTAAAACTCTCAACAGGAAGTGCCTTTGATTTTATTCCAAAAGTGCAGCATGGTAAATTAATCATGAATCCCCCTTACGGTGAAAGGTTAAAAGATGATGACGTTCACTTTCTTTACAGGCAGATTGGAACTGCCCTTAAAACCCATTTTACAGGGTTTGAAGCATGGCTTCTTTCTTCTAACAAAGATGCAATCAAGCACGTCGGACTGAAACCTTCCTTTAATACCGTTCTTTATAATGGCCCGCTGGAGTGTAAATTTTTAAAATACGAACTTTATGAAGGAAGTAAAAAATCTAAAGACATTAAAAAATAATATCCAGTAGATAAAAAAGTCTCTTTAAGAGTGATCATTAAAAAATAAATACTATCTTTAAAAAAGAAAAAAAAGAAAGCTTGATTTTTAAAGGGGTAAGATATTTTATATAATTGTTAAGAAGAGAGACAACATGTTTTTTTTTAGAGAAATTATTTTTTTATATATTTGTTGAATTAATAAAAAAAAAAGCTGCATTTGCTTTTATAGTTAAGAAGGTGAGCCATATGAGCTTTAATTTCGATGCACATTATGAGAAGTTGAAAGAAGGGGATGTAATCTTGTCCTACCTGGGTAGCATAACAACAGACATGATTAATCAAACCCTCGAAGATATTGAGAATGAGCTCGATCTAGCAAACGAATCCGGAAAGGTAAAGAAGAAAATATATAATGTGCTCGTGGAGAGCCTTCAAAATCTTTACCATCATATTGATGATATCCCTGAAGAGATTAGAGAAAAGTATAATTCAAAAATTGGTATGCTTATCGTTAAAAAGAGTGACGGGGGATACCTTATTACTACCGGTAATTTTATTAACTCTAACAAGATCAAGTTTTTAAAGGATAAAATTGATAAGATTAATTCCCTGACCCAGGAGGAATTAAAAGATATGTACAAGTTTATCTTGAATCATCAAAAACTATCTGCCAAGGGAGGCGGTGGACTTGGACTGGTTGATATAGCAAGGAAAACCGGTAATAAACTGGAATATTCATTTCAAAACTATAACAACGATTACTACTTTTTTGAACTGAATGTATTTGTTTCAAATTGATATTATTAAATATTATAAATAAAAAAAAAGATGGAACCACTTGTTATTGAGGGTACGCCAAAAACACCAAATGTAAAATTTGATGCTTCACAGGGGATTGTTGAAATAAAAGGGAGATCGATTCCGGAAAACTCGATAGAGTTTTATAAACCCCTGGTAGATTGGCTTGAGGCGTATGGAGAAAACCCACATGAACTTACCAAAGTTAATATTCAGTTGGAATATTTTAATACCAGCTCTTCAAAATGTATACTGGATGTCTTCAAAAAACTTGAAGCAATTCATAAAAACAAGCACGAGGTAGTTATTAACTGGTATTACGAGGAGGATGATGAGGATATGCTCGAGGCGGGAGAGGATTACGAGTCTATTATAAGAGTACCCTTTAAAATGATAGAAATTGTTGATTGATTATTTTTGAAAAAGTAATATCAAAAAAGGGAGAGTTATCTTGGTAGCTCTCTCTTTTTTGATCCAATCAAATATTATTTTTCACTATTAACCGGATAAATTTTGAATGAAATTAAAAACGCTGTATTATTATTGGCTTTGAA
>CAYRRV010000040.1:0-21535 GCA_964426725.1 uncultured Bacteroidales bacterium
CAATAATAATACAGCGTTTTTAATTTCATTCAAAATTTACCCGGTTAGTAGTGATTTTTTATTATAAAAAATTATTTTTTTAAGAAAATGCTATATAACAAGATATATTTATCTTACAGTATGTCAATATTTTATTAAATAAATATATAATTAATATTAAAATAAGTTGCATGTTATAAATAAATTTTATTATATTTGACCATCCCACCAAATTACATGCACATAACGCTAACGGTTCCGGGCTCCGCGTAAAGCGGAGCTTTTTTTTATATCCACCTCAAAAATTTAACAATTTAAACATGTAATTCTTCATTTGGTCAAAATGCGATCAGTAGCTATTAACAGCATATTAATCAGAATAACAACATATTACGTGATTTTTCTATTAAATATGTTATGATGTTGTGTATTAATTCTCCAGCAAACATGTTATTAAACCCATTTTTTTTATATTTTTGTTTATGTAAAATAAAACCCTATGGAGAGTTTAGTTATTGAAAAGACCGTTCAGACACCTGAAATTCTTTTAAAACCAGGTTTGATTAAAATAGGAGGAAGATCAATTCCCGAGGATCCAATTGCGTTTTATCAGCCCGTGATTGACTGGCTAAAAGAGTACACACGTGATTTGCCTGATAAAACAGAAATACACCTTGAATTTGAATACATCAATACAAGTTCATCTAAATCTCTTCATAATATTTTGAAAATTCTAAATGATGCTTGTGATGAATCTCATGAAATGGAAATTAAATGGCATTATGAAGAAGGGGATGATGACATGTATGAATTAGGCCAGTTTTACAAACCCTACTTGACAATTCCAATTAAATTCATTGAAACCGAAGAATAATCGTAAGCAGCTTTAATAACTTTCAACACGGTTTACGCTCATAATACCCTTTACCCGGTTAAGCCTTTTAATGAGTCCTTCGAGATGCTCCTTATCCTTCACGAGGAGTTTTATAATACCCTCGTATAAACCATCTGTTGCATTCAATGATACAGATCGCATATTCACCTTTAAATCTTTGGAGATAATATCAGAAATCTGGCTAACAATACCCAGATCATCGATACCGTTTACACGTATTCCAGTTTCAAAGTAAGACAACCTGGCATCACCCTTCCACCGCGCTTTCACAACGCGATATCCATAGCGGTCGATCAATTGATGCGCGTTTGGGCAACTCAAACGGTGAATTTTGATGCCTTCGCTCACGGTCACGAATCCAAAAATATCATCTCCAAATATAGGATTACAGCACTTGGCCAGCTTGTAATCAACATTGTTTAGCTTTTCATCAATTACAAGGAAATCCTCTGATTTTGAAAGTTCATTGCCCAGAACTTCTTCGAATTCATTTTTGACGACTTTTGCTACCACCTTTGGTACAGGTTCAGTCGATTTAACCGTGTCTTCCTGTCTAACAGTCAGATTTTCTTTAATCTCTGAAAGTTCTATTTTCCCGGTCGATATCAAATAATATAAATCTGCCGAGGTTTTTAATTTATACTGCCTTAATAGTTTCCTGACGTTTTCATCATTGTATTCTATTTTCCAGTTTTTGAGCCTTCTTTTCAGAATTTCCTTTCCATTTAAGGCTTCACGATAATCCTCTTCTTTTAAAGTTTGTCTTATTTTTGTTTTTGCTTTTGATGAGACGACAAATTCTAACCAGTCCTGTTTTGGTTTCTGATTCTTTGCAGTGATAATTTCTACCTTGTCTCCATTGTTAAGCACGTGTCTTATAGGCACATTTTTACCATTTATTTTCGCGCCCACGCATTTACTACCTACATCAGTATGGATATCAAAAGCAAAATCAAGTACAGTTGCCCCTTTTGGATATCTTTTTAAATCACCCCGTGGCGTGAAAACAAAAATCTCGTTGGTATAAAGATTTAGCTTGAAATTATCAATTACCTCTTTCGTGTTTTCACTGGTAGTTTCCAGGGCCTCCCGGATTCTCATCAGCCACTCGTCCAGGCTATTTTCTTCTTTCAACCCCTTGTATTTCCAGTGTGCTGCCAGTCCTTTCTCGGCAATTTCGTCCATGCGTTTGGTCCTGATCTGAACTTCAACCCATTGCCCGCCCGGTACCATTACCGTGGTGTGTAATGATTCATAGCCGGTTGACTTCGGAACCGAAATCCAATCCCTTAATCGTGCCGGGTTGGGTTGATATATATCCGTGACAACCGAATAAACTCTCCAACAATCGGCTTTTTCATTTTTTTTTCGTGAATTTAAAATAAAACGGACAGCGAATAAATCAAAAACCTCTTCGAAATCAACGTTTTGATTTTTCATTTTCCGGTAAATAGAATAAATTGATTTGGTTCTGCTCTTTACCTCGTAATTTAATTTTTGTGATTGTAGTTGCTCTTCTAAAGGCAACAAAAATTCCCGAATTAACTTATTTCTCCTCCGCGCGCTTTGTTTTAATTTTTTTTCAATAAGGTTATAATTTTCCGGATCGGTAAATTTCATGGAAAGATCTTCCATTTCTGTTTTAATATTGTATAACCCAAGGCGATGGGCCAATGGCGCGTAGAGATTAAAACACTCCATGCTAATCCTGATTTGTTCCTCCTGGGTTAAATATTCAATATTCCTGATTTCAAAAAGCCTGTCGGCAATTTTGATGAGAATTACACGAACATCTGTCGCGAGTGTCAGAAGTAATTCTCTAAAATTTCCGGCTTGTGCTGAAGTTTGTTTTGTATCAATCCGGGATATTTTAATCAAACCATTCACGAGTTCCGATGTTTTGTCGCCGAACAATTCCTGAAGCCGGCTTCTTGTAAATGCATTCTTCTCTACAAAGCGGTAAAGTAGAGACGCGACGATCGAGTTCATCCCAAGTGACATGTTCTCTGATACAATTCTCGCTACCTCAACCGAGTCAAAAAGCATCTTCCTGTAATCATTACCCGGGTATTTTTCACAAGTGTCCCAAATGATCTCGAATGCCTTTCTTATCAATTGAACATCATCTTTTGAAAGATATACTCGGGAGGAACCAAGCAACTTCCTGTATTCCCTTTTAATCTGATTTTCTGAAAACACGTTGTTTTTTACATTATCCATTTATGACGCTTATCTATCGGTTCGTATTTGATTCAATATTGCAGTATAAAACTAATGCAAAATGTAAACAATCAAAATAGAATACTGTATTTGTTTATAAATATAACACGGAAACCCCGAGTAATAATATAATAATTTAAGTTTTTTTGGGCAGGCCTCGTGTTTTGTGATGAAAAATGTCGGTTGATTTGTTCTACATGTTCTCAATAGAGGGGCATTACCTATGCAAAAAGTAACTATTAATCGTCACTATGTCAATACTGCCGCTATATTTTTCACGAGCTTGGATATGTTTTCGCGGGTTTCCTTATCAAAATCAGAAAACTTAATTTTGCCTTCCTTTACCCGGTTAAAAAATTCCATGGCCAACACGGGTAATGATATTTCATTCTCTGCAATATATTCAGAGTTTGTTTCGGTTATCCCGACTCGTTTATGAATGATATGATTTTTGAAATCCAGTGTTGAAAACAAGTCTATCACGGATTTATTTTCACCGGCCATTAATATTTTGTGCGCTGCATCATCGGGGCGGCCGGCAAAAATTGTTTTTTCAAGGTTCGATCGAACCTCTTTGCTTAACTCGTTATCGTTGAGGAGAGTAATAAATCCAATTTTCCATCCAAGCAAGAGATTGGCCATATTCTGTATGTTACGAGGACCAGCAGCCGGGATGAAATTGACTTCATTATTCATACCTGTCAGGTACCAAAAGGCATTTAGTAAATGGTAACAGGAAATATCCTCAAGAAGAACATTATACTTGTTTTGAATAATTTGATTATCGGTAACTCTCGTGCCCATCAGCGTGTAAATAGGGCTCAGTGTATCTGAGCTGGCCTGATTAAGAGCATGAGGTGAAAGCACGAGGGTTTCACTGGTTTCATCATTTTCATTGGAACGTTGAACAGCAAGAATACGGTATAGCTTGTTTATATCAATTAAATGTGGTGAATGAGTTGAATAAATCATCATCAACCTGTCTCTGATATCCTCGAAGACTTTCAAAACATCTTCCTGTGCCCTGGCATGGAGGCTCACGCCGGGTTCATCAATCAATAAAACCTTTTCCCTGTTATTAGTCACTGCTGTAGCTTTAAGTTCCAGGTAAAATGATAAAAACCACCGTACACCCCTGGATCTTTGCTTTGGATAAAGTCGCTCTTTCTCGTCCTTAATCCAGAATTCAATATAAGGTTTTCCCATCTTTTCAGGATGGCTGATATCATAGTGAGCCAACTCGAAATTCAGTTTAATTTTATTTTTCCACCCGATATTTTGTCTCCAATAATCCTGAAAATTAACCGTGATTTCGTTATTTAGTTTTTCAATCTTTTGCTTGAGTATTCTGTTATTGGTTTCCTGGAAGAATGCTTTATTAATGCCAGCAATGGTTAAAAAGTTGCGGGCAGCCTTTATGCCTTCAGCGTTTTCATTTTCTTCCATCAACTCATCGAGATCGATCCGGTTAGGAAGTAAACTACTGAAATCCTCGAATAAAACAAACTCGGGCACATGCTGAAAAAACCATTCTCCGAGTTCGGCCTGAGAGGGCATGTCTTTTTCAGATTCAATTGTTTTAATAGCCGCTGCCTCTGCCTCACTACTGGATTTGCCATTCAAAAACTCCCACGCAATTTCCTTGTGATAGGCTACAACTTCCTGAGTTTTCTCGTAATTCTGCAATGCTTGAATATGACGTTGTTTGGACTCGTCTAGTTTTAACTCCGCGGCTCTTCTCTCTTTCTCATTTTTACTGACAAACAGAAAATTTTCAATTTTTTTCAATTCATCATATGATTTTTCAATGGCCGAAGAGGCCTCACTCAAACGTTCACCTGCCTCCTGCGCACGTTTACTGTACTTGTATTTTTCATAAATATCCTGCAAGGCTGTTTCCAGTTCCTGACAACGGTTCTTTAATCTTGCCAGGCTAATTTCACCTTGTTCTTCAGCCAGTTTTAAATTGACCAGTTCCTGATCCAACAGATCCCTGTCTGCTTCTTTTTTGGTTTTCGACAAAGATTTCTCAATTGATTGAACCTGCTTTTTTATACCAGGCAACTTGACTTGCAAATCATTGAGTTCTGTTTTATACTTCTCTTGTTCTTTAGATAATTTCTGATGCTGGTTTATAATTCGCGATAATAATTCCTGAAGATTCTCTTCTTTCTCCCTTCTTGAACTATAATACGCGTCATAAAAACTACTGATATTCTTTCCTCCTAATTCCAATTGTGAAATATCTAACCGGACCCACTTCCTGGAGAGAGTAACTTCTCGTGATTTCTTTAATATTTCCAGTAAAGAACCGGGTATGTTTTTTTCCTCCGCCAGTTTATTAATAAGATTTAAATCATTGATAAAAGAACACTCTACAATTGGCCAGGATAAATCACTGCGCAAGATATCATCGGTAATTTTTCCCGTGTAAAAACTGAAAAGAGCTTCAAGTACAGAAGTTTTCCCGGATTCATTTTGTCCAATTAAAGCTGTAACATTATCTTCTGAAACCATATTCCAGCCCGAATTAATTATTGAACGAAAATGCTGTACACGAAAACCACTTAATTTCATAATTACTTTATAATGAAACGTTTAAATCATTATCAATAACTTTAAACCCAATAAAAAGAATATCATCGACCTGGGGAGAATTTCCCTTCCAGCTCTCGAAGATACGATAAATTTTTTCTTTCTGTTCACTCATGGTAATCCCATTTAACTCGGAAAGTAATTTCCTGGTTCTTTGGTACTTGAATTTTTTATTATTATTCCCGCCAAACTGATCCGGGAATCCATCGGTGAATATGTAGATGGCATCATTTTCTTCAAGGGATATTTCATGTGAAGAAAAAGAGACTTCCGTGGTTGCACTGATGCCGATAGGCATTCTGTCCCCCCTGTATACCATTAATTTTTTGTTTCTAACAAGATAAAGGTTATTATTCGCACCCGAGAAATGTAAGGTGTTGGTTGATTTATCAATCACGCATAACGCTACATCCATCCCGTCTTTTTGTTCCGCGATATCCCCGGTCTGATTCAATGATTTCATTACCATTTCGCGCAATTGATTCAAAATGCACCCGGGATCTGGATGGCAGCGGCGTGCAACAATTTCGTTGAGAAAGGAAATACCCAACACGCTCATGAATGCCCCGGGAACACCATGACCTGTACAATCGGCCACTGCAAGAATTACATGATTCCTAAATTTGCTAATCCAGTAGAAATCACCACTGACAACATCACGGGGAAGGTAAAGCACGAAACTTTCCGGCAGGAGTTTTTTAAACGTGCTTGCCTCGGGTAATAAGGCGGACTGAATATAACTCGCGTACATGATGCTGTCCATCAATTCCTTACGCTGGCGTTCAATCTCCTCTTTTTGCCAGTCAAGTTCCTGTTTCAGATTTTCAAAGGAGTTCATGTAAAAACCCTAAATTTTTGAGGCTAATATAAAGAATAAATGAAAACAAAGCAATCTTTATACTAATGTCTTGTCAATGAATCAATGACGGTTGATCTGTGTCACGTGTCTTAAATAAAGGAACATTTCTTCAGCCATATTCAGAGTTGAAGCCTTACTAATGGAAAAAAAATTAGCATATAAAAAAAGCCGGCATTCCTAGCTGCCGGCTTTCGAAAAGTTGTTATCTCTTGTTTCTTACCTGAAACTAATCCCTAAGCCCGCCGTGGCCAGGCTGTAGTTGGCATATGTATAATCAAAATGGAGGGTAATCACGGCAAATTTAAACCGAACACCGGCATTTAGTCTTGGATTCATGACGGCACCGTCTTTATTTTCGATGGAAATGGTGAATGGATCGGTTACTACTTGTGTTTGAACATCATTGCCATTAACAGCAAGGTAAGGATAGTTACCTTTCAGGGCTAGTTCTGATTTGGTAGTGGCAATGCCTGCTCCCCCGTAAAAACAAACCACTGGTAAATTTGCAGATACCAATAACGCTGCCGTGAAACTGGAAACTGTAAGGTCCATGGACTGGTTGTCATAATCAGGGGTTGTTGTGGGGTCGTCCATGTCTAAATCTAAATGAGTAATGCTAATTCCCGCGCTACTGTTCATTTGTGTATATCCACCAAACAAGCTCATGTTAAAAACAGGCAGCATTTTAATGCCGGGTATCCATTGTTTGAGACTGTGCTTTAAACCAACTCCCCACACGCCAAGTTCACCCACGTTGCCTAAACTTACCGTGGGCATGTACCGGCCAACAATCTCCGTATCTTTAATTAATCCAACACCCAGTTGAATCATGGGAACACCTATAAAGCTAACCCCAGTACCCTTGGGTGCATTATAACTGGCCAAAACTTCATTATTGCCCGAGACTTGTTCTATGTACTGTATCTGTGGACCCGGGTCCCTTTTGCCGGAAAATGTAGGTGCCTGGCCCGTGGCATTCACGCTCAAAACACTTGGCACTTCAGAAAACTCGATGTCGTCGAGCATGTAGGTAAGGTCTTCGTCGGGTACAAAAGCTAAATTAAAGGTAAAGGTAAGGTCAAAACCTAACGGTTTATGTGGCTTAGCGGTATTGTACCATCCTGAAGTAAGACTCGCGCCAAAGGAATTGCCAAGAGGGGTTAAATATTCCTGAAAAAGATTTTCAGCATCTTCAACTCCACCCGCCATGAAGTTACCGATGTCTTTGATCTGGCCATATGTTAAGGTCGAGGCAAACATCAACACAATAATTAGATTTCTGGTTAGTTTTTTCATGGGTTATGTACTTTAGTTCATATTTTCGTTATCAGCATTACAATTATAAGCATTTTAATCGAAACATTTCATCAAGAACAATTGAATTAATTAACAATTGCTGATTCACCCTTTTTTACGACAGTGCAAGCAATAGGTTACCATTGCCGGCAAAAAAGGTAATAATGATAAAATAAACTATATTTGTGTTTATGAGCACGCAACCACTTGCCGACAGAATGAGGCCTGCCGCGATAGATGAATATATCGGGCAAAAACACCTTGTCGGTGAAAATGCCGTTTTACGGAAATCTATCGAATCGGGTAACCTGCATTCCTTTATTTTATGGGGACCACCCGGCGTGGGGAAAACTACCCTGGCGAAAATAATTGCCAATCATTTAAAGCGGCCCCTTTATGTCTTGAGCGCGGTTAATTCCGGGGTGAAAGACGTACGAGAAGCCATTGAAAAAGCAAAAAAACAAAAATATTTTAATACCCCCTCACCTGTCCTTTTCATCGATGAAATACATCGATTCAGCAAAAGTCAACAAGACTCGCTATTGAGTGCTGTTGAGCAGGGAATTGTTACCCTCATAGGCGCTACTACTGAAAATCCGAGTTTCGAGGTAATATCTCCCCTGTTAAGCCGCTGCCAGGTTTACGTTTTAAAGCCACTTGGCAAAGAAGAGCTAATGGAGATCCTGGACAGGGCCATGAAAAGGGATACTGAATTAAGGAAAAAAAAGATTAAAATCAAAGAGAATGAAGCTCTCTTGCGTTTTTCGGGTGGAGACGCCAGAAAATTGCTGAATATTCTTGAAATTGTTGTCAATGCAGAACCTGGTTCCAGGGATATTGATATTACTGATGAAAAAGTAAAAGAACGATTGCAGGAAAATATTGCCTTGTACGATAAAAAAGGGGAACAGCATTATGATATCATTTCAGCGTTTATCAAATCCATCCGGGGAAGTGACCCGAATGCTGCCGTGTATTGGCTGGCACGCATGCTCGAGGGTGGTGAAGAGTTAAAATTCATAGCCAGGAGACTGATTATACTGGCTGCCGAGGATATCGGGCTTGCTAATCCCAATGCATTATTACTTGCCAATAATTGTTTTCAGGCCGTGCATACACTTGGCATGCCGGAAGCCAGGATCGTCCTTTCTGAAACCGCCATTTATTTGGCAACCTCTCCCAAGAGTAACTCGGCTTACCTTGCAATTGATGAAGCAATTTCCCATGTCAGAAAAACAGGTAATTTGCCGGTACCACTTAATATAAGAAATGCACCTACTAAATTGATGAAAGAGCTCGGGTATGGCTCAGGATACAAGTACGCGCACGGGTACGAGGGAAATTTCACCGAAGAAGAATTTTTACCGGAGCAAATACGTAACCAGGTATTTTACCATCCAGGTGAAAACACCAAAGAAAAAGAAATCCGTAAAAAGCTGCAAACCTGGTGGAAAAAGAAATACAAGTATTGATAACAGTTACTTTCCCTTTCTCCACCTGAACAAGTGCATTTTGTCTACTACCTTATTTTTCGTTGGGAATATACCCCGGTTTACAACTTTTATATCCTCAATGGAATAGAATGCATCCGCGGAGCCTTTTTGAATAGCTTCTTCCGCTTTTTTCAAATCATTCCTGTGAACGACTGAATAGATAATATTTACTTTTCCCATGGAACCCTCTCCCTGGATGATGGTAGTTCCGAATCCCGCCTCATGCAAATTATGCATGATCTCATCTGATTTTCTCGGGGTTATAATCCTTATGATCATTTCGCCAAGAGCCAGTTTCGCTTCAATTAGCAATCCAATATAATTCCCGGCCGAGAACCCGGCTGCATAGGCTATATAGTATAAAGGATTATTTAAATGTTGTAAAATCCTGCTTATGGCAATAATCCAAATAAGCACCTCGAAAAATCCAAGTAACGGCGCCATCAGTTTATTGCCTTTTGAAACAAAGATAATTCTCAACGTGCCTAATGAAACGTCGCTAACGCGCGCGATAAAAATCAGCAGGGGCAGTATCAGGTAATTAAAAATATCAGTATTCATGAATCATCAGCTTTTATGTGATAATACCTTTTCAAAAAACTTCACGAAAATATAACAAAATAACCTTATTCAATGACAAAATCGCGTTATAAATTTTCTTCATTCAAGGCAGTTATCATTTCATCCTGTTTGCTTACAACCAGGTTAAATAGAACACGCAAATCATGATACACGGAAGGCTGATACACTGATTTCAGAATAGTTAAACTACTTGATACCTGTACAACTTCATCAGTTGCTCCTGTTAACATGGAATAACGGGCTGAAGAATCTTCTATCGTATAATTCACGGAAAAGGGATACTCATCAATCAGGTACCCTTCCGGAATCTCGTATATGAAACGGAAGTTCTGACTAAAAGGATATGCAAAATCAACCGGGTAGTTTCTTTTCTCCGGAATAAACGGGTTGGATTGCATGTGATTAATAAACATACAATCAATGTACAATACGTCATTTTTAGCCTTAATTTTTTCAAAATAAGCATCAGATGAAAATTCAAGAATAATTTTTAATGGCTCCTCGGGAGTTTCGAGCCCATTGATTTCAAATTTTTGTAATTCAGCATCCGGTATAAAGGAACGGGCAAAGTCCAACGGGAAGGCAACACTATCAGAGCGGGCTATTTCAAAACGTTTTGAAGTAGCATAATATCCAGAGTATTCTGCAATCATATATCCACTGAGATAACCTGATGAATCAAATTTAAAAGTAGTCAGGATATTTTTCTCCGAGACACGCCTACAATCAATATCAATCCATGCATGACTTCCCATATCAATTGCCAGGCCCTGATGATTTAATGAAGCATGGTGAACCTGTCCAAATGCAAGTGTTGGAGAAAGACCGTCTAGTAAATGCCACTGTTTATTTACATATACTTGCACCAACAAGTGATTAAACTGGTTTAATAATGGATATTTTTTTTGAATTTTTCCATGATCCCTTGTACTAATCAAAACCGGTCTGGCTCTTAATCCTGAAGCTCTCAGCAAGTTCATCAGCAGCAAATTGATTTCAGCACTATTCCCACCACTATCTTTCATTACATCAATCGCTGATTTTCGCGGCATCAACCTGAATATTTCATTCCATTTATAATTATTTCGAACGTGATCAAAAACTTGCAGCGCCTTGATAGAATCATTTTTAATGTCTTCTACTAGGTTTGCACTTAATTTTTTACTTTTCTTTTTTGGAATAGTATAGGAAGATACTTTCTCATCTGTCAGGTATCCTGCAGCAAGGCCATTCCAGGTATCCAATACCTTTTTTACGGGTGAGAACGGGAAATTTATCGAGTAAAGCTGAAATTTAATTGCACCCGTGTAATCACTCATGGTAGTCATGAAAGGCTCTGATTTAAAAGAAGGAATATTGGTCATCACGTAACGGCCTCTTACAGCAGGAACACGAACGGGCTTGGTATATGATCTGTTTCGAAAAACACCGGGAGGAATAATTTCAAATGTATTTTCCTTATTATTGATATATAATGAATCAACATTACGAAATAGGACACTGTAATTATAAACTCCTTGTAACTGGGCTCTCAATTCACTCCAGATTACAGGTATATCCTGATGAAACTTCCAGTCGATGTAATTGAAGTAATCTCCTGACACAAGTTTGTAACGAAATTCAATCACGGAACCAACCTTTGTCCCCGGAACAGAAAAAACAATCTTGTCCCGGTTTTCATCAATTTTTTCCCGGTAAAAATCTTTCGGGTCTAATTTGGTAACGAGAACAGCGGAATCATCCCTCAAAGGATGTAAGCTTTGGGCTTCTAAGTTTAAAATTTGCTCGTCACGGGAGGTATTGATAAAAATTTCCACATTTGCTTTTTCCATACCCGCCGGCTTCAATATTTTCAAACGTTGATGAATGTTTTTCACGATCATGTATTGTTGATTGAAAATATCAAAACCCACCTCAGCATAATCGCATAAAACTACTGCCGGAGCATCAGGTTCGTACTTGTAAAAATCCATTTCCAGGTCGGCTCTCATTACTTTTCCCCATTCAACAGGCACGGGCTGAGATCCGGCTGGAAATTGAAAGAAAAAAAATACCAATATTAATAATATTAGTTTTACCATTTATATTTTACTAAACGAGTAATATTCCTACTCTCGATGAAAAACGTTTTTCTCGTTTGAATCAGCATAAAATTAAAGAAAAATTTTTGTTGAAGAATTATTAATTTCATCTCACTTATATATGAAATTTTATATCAATTTTGTCGTTAAATGCTAGAACTGCTTAAGGTAATATTCAGGCAAAAATACGAAATTCTCGAGTAGAAACTAAACAATGAAAGTAGATGAAAAAGATATTGTTTTTCACTGTAATGATGCTGACAGCAACTATTACACGTGCTCAGATCAACGAAATTGCACCGGGCGTAGCTTATGGAACCGAGATGAAAAGTATTGGTTTCCTGCTGAAAGGCGTTTACCAGTTCCAGGACGCCAATTACCATTTGAATGGCGAGTTTATCCTTTTTGCACCCAAAACTGAAAAAACGAGTTTGAAAACGACAGAAATAAATTGGTGGGAAGTAAATGCCAATGTCACGTACCATTACGAGTTAACAGATTATATCACCATTTATCCCCTCGCTGGATTGAATATCATGAAATATTCAGAAGTAACTGATACCAGGGAACCCGGAAGTAACCGATATGATGCAGAGTTCAACGAATACGAGATAGGTTTGAATTTTGGAGGTGGATTCTATTATTTTATTGTTGATAATTTCTACGCATTTTGGGAAGGCCGTTACTTGGTAAGTGATTACAGGCAGGTCCTTGTTTCAGTGGGCGTAGCATACAGGTTCGGGTTGAAGCAGGAAAAATGAAGTTAACCGCTGATTGATGGTCACGGGTAATAATAGCTGTTTTCTTCCCGTTTATATATAAAAAGATACATATGAAGATTTGTACTTTAATATTACTTTTACTTGCATCATTTCTGATGGTTAGTTGTCAAAATAATACATTGAATATGAATAATAATGAAAATAGTAATGACACTGCCAGTGTCGTGAAAAGCGAGGAAGAATGGAAAAAGCAACTCACTCCCGTTCAATATCATGTTACCCGCGAAGGAGGTACAGAAAGACCCTTCACGGGCAAATACAATGATTTTGATGAAAAAGGAGTTTATGTTTGTATCGGGTGTGGAAGCAAGTTATTTACTTCAACCAAAAAATTCCATTCTGGTTGTGGCTGGCCCAGCTTCTGGAAAAAGGACGATGAAGCGAACATCAAATATATAAGGGATACCAGTCATGGAATGATCCGTACTGAAGTGAGATGTGCTCATTGTGACGCTCACCTCGGTCATGTCTTTAATGATGGACCGGAACCAACCGGCAAGCGGTATTGTATCAATTCAGCTTCACTGGATTTTGTTGCGGAAGATGAATGGAAAGCAAGGAACCCATCCAAGTAGCAAAAAAGGGAGGTATTACCCCTCCCCTGTTTATTTCTTCTTAATAGTACAACCCAGGGCCTTTGTTGTTTGTGGATCAGGTTTTTTACCATCTATCACGGCATCTATCGCGTCTCTTAGATAAGTTTCGGTTACAGCCGAAGCATCCTTGTAGTTGTTATCAATAGCCCCGATGTACTTCACGAAAAAATCATCATTCTTTTTATCCAGCAGGTAAAAATGCGGCGTATGTGTTGCCCCGTATTTCGGGTAAACTTCCTGCTCATCATCTTTCAGGTAAGGAAAAGGATAATTCTTTTCTTTCGCTCTTTTTACCATATTTTCATAGGAATCCCCGGGCACGATCGATTCATCATTAGGATTGATAGCAATTACCGGGTAACCTTTTTTCGCGTAATCATTATGCAAATCAATGATTCGTTGTTCCCATGCTTGCGCGTATGGGCAGTGGTTACAAGTAAATACGACAACAACCCCTTCAGCTTCGGGATAATCAGAGAGACTGATGTAATTTCCATCCACATTCTTTAGTTTAAAATCACTTGCCTTATCACCTATCTCGTATCCACCGGCGAATGAAAGTGCCGGAATTAGCAGAAACACAATATATATCAATACTTTTTTTTTCATAATACATTAGATTTAAGTTTAACATTTAGAAATACTAATTTCATAGAAACTCGTGGATTAATATTGAATCAAGCTCATTGAATGTGAAAGATTGTTCATAAAATTTTCTTTTATCCCGGTGATATATCAGCGTGGCAGGTATGGACCCAGACCAAGACGAACTTACCTTGTCTATCCAACTATTAAAGTCCGGATCATCAAGAACTACTACCTCAGACCTGATGTTATACTGTTCTATAAAAGGCTTTAAACTGGAATCTATTTGACGGGGCCTGTCAAGACTTACCAAAAGGATCTTAAATTTTTGATCCTGGTATTTACTTTGCAACTCATTAATGGCCGGAATCTCTTCACGACATGGCACGCACCATGTTGCCCAGAAATTGATAAAATAGATCGTGTCACTGGTTTGATGAAGCAGGGGTTCAAACTCATTAAAATTAAAAACCCTGATTGATTTATTAATGGCATATGAGCCTGATAACAAAACAATTAAACCTGATAATATAATAAATTTGAACCACCTGTTCATCACAAAATTTGTTTTAATTATCTGTCTATTATGAACAAAATACTGAAGAATTGGTTCATAATATTAAGATTACGAAAGCATTCATTAAAGAGCAATTGAATTATAGCTGCCTTTTGAATGAAGGTTTTTCCGCTATCGTTCTAATTTTTTTCTAAATTATATGACGTGGAAAGAATTTAAAAAATCCAAGGTTTTAGCTTTACTCGAAATTGTGGTAATTTTTATCGGGTTACCTCTTATTTATAACTTTGAACTGATTCCTGTCCATAAGTCCATTCCTTTGTTATTCATGTTCTTTATTTACCTGGCCTACCTGCTAAAGGTCAGCAAATTTAAGTTAAGACGACTCGGCTTAAATGGATTTAAACAGTGGTCGGACTGGAAGCCTGTATTAACCCGTTTTGCTTTTGTATTAATCATCTTGTTGATCATCATGTATATTTTTGATAAGGAACATTTATATTTTTTACCCAGAACCAACATTATCATTTGGTTGGGTGTTGCATTTTTATACCCGATATGGTCGGTTATACCCCAGGAATTGATTTACAGGGCATATTTTTTCAAGCGTTTTGCCTTTTTTTTCAAAAATGAAATTTGGTTGATACTGGTAAATGCCTTTTTATTCTCATTCGCTCATATCATTTTCAACAACTGGATTGCCGTGACCCTCACTTTCCTTGGAAGCATCATGTTTGCAAGAACTTATATAAAGAGCAAATCGTTATTGGTCGTTTTTATTGAACACACTTTATATGGTGTTATGATATTTACCATAGGATTGGGTAGATATTTCTACCTGCCAATGAATTAGAAGGTTTATTAACGATAAATTAAAAATCATGAAACAAATAATGTATTTCTTACTGGCAAGTTTATTACTTTCCATTTCCTGTAATGGAAACAGTCCGGTGAAACAAAATGGAATAAAGCCAGACAGTGATAATGGCGGTCTGACTTTGCCAAAAGGTTTTTCAGCGCTTGTTGTTGCCGATGACCTTGGTCGCGGAAGACATCTCGTTGTACGCGATAATGGAGATATTTACCTGGCCTTGCGCAATTTAAAGAACAACTATGGTATTGTTGCCCTGCGAGACACCTCGGGAGACGGGAAAGCAGACATTACTAAATATTTTGGAGAGTATCCCGGAACAGGAATTGATATACACCAGGGTTATCTTTACTTTGCATCCGACACGGCAGTGATGAGATATAAACTCATCGAGAATCAACTCCTGCCCGACCCCCGGCCCGAGCAAATCGCGGGAGGTTTTATCCTACAGCATCAACATGCCGTGAAGCCTTTCTCTTTCGATAAGAAAGGAAACATGTACGTGAACGTGGGCGCTCCCTCCAATGCCTGTCAGGAACGCATGAGAACACCTGGTTCACCAGGCCTCGACCCATGCCCTCAACTGGAAAGACAAGGAGGAATTTGGCAATTTAAAGATGATGTGCCCGGACAAACCCAGCAGGAAAATGGCAGGCGATACGCGACTGGAATCAGGCACGCGGTTGCTTTGGACTGGAATCATCATAGCAATCACCTTTACGTTGTGATGCACGGAAGGGATCAGTTGAACCAGTTTTTCCCGGAACATTTTGATCAACAGGAGAGCGTGGAATTACCTTCCGAGGAGTTCCTGCTTGTAGAAGAAGGCGATGATTTTGGTTGGCCTTATTGTTATTATGATCACCATAAAAACAAGAAAGTTCTTGCCCCGGAATATGGAGGTGATGGAGAAAAAACCGGCAGATGTGAAGATGCCAAAAATCCCATTCTCGGATTACCGGCGCATTACGCTCCCAATGATCTCATTTTTTACGAGGGAAGCATGTTCCCGGAAAAATATCATCACGGGGCATTCATAGCATTTCATGGTAGCTGGAACCGGGCACCCAAGGAACAAAAAGGATATTTGGTTGCTTTTGTTCCTTTTGATAAGGAATTTCCATCAGGTGATTGGGAAATTTTCGCTAATGGTTTCGCGGGAATTGATTATATTGCAAGTCCGGGCGACGCGAAACATCGTCCTTGTGGAGTGGAAACCGGTCCGGATGGTTCGTTGTATATTTCTGACTCGGTTAACGGTAAAATTTGGAGAGTCTTGTATAATGATTAAATGATATTTATCAATTAAAATTAAGTCTGAAGATGATCAATTACCTTTTATTTTCCCTATTAATTATAACCGCTTGCATGCTAGATAATTCTTCCGGTCATCAAAACAAAAAATCCGCGGATTTAGACCCTGGAAAGAAAGTATATAACCGCTACTGTCTGGCATGTCATCAAACCGATGGCTCTGGTGTTCCCGGATTATATCCTCCCCTGCAACAAACCGATATGGTTCTATACCAGAAAGAAGAGTTGATCAAGGTTATTCTTAATGGCATGCAGGGACCTGTTGAAGTAAAGGGGGAAATATACAATAACATCATGCCGCCGCACGATTATCTTACCAACGAACAAATTGCAGATGTACTAAGTTATATAAGACAAAGTTTTGGAAACGATGCAGGTTCTGTTACTGCAGAAGAAGTTGAAATGCTTCGAAAATAGAAAAACACTTTGAACAACAATATAAAGTCGCGTTTTCAGGCATTTTTTTATTATTTTTGTGACAAGAACGGTTCGTAGCTCAGTTGGCAGAGCAACGGACTCTTAATCCGTGGGTCGTGGGTTCGAGCCCCACCGAACCGGCATGATAGTCAGGTTTATAACACACCTGACTATTTTGTTTTTAAACGTCCACGGGATTTGCACGTTTACCTTATTAAAACCTGCATTCACCGAAAAGATATTTCACCAGAACCACTGTTGATATAATTTCGATGAAAAAAAATCAGAAGATGGAAACCGTACCCTATAATCTCTATCCTGATCAACAATTCTCAAATAGTTTTTACGAGGATTTAAAGATTGTAACCGACATATTCATTGAAAAAAACTCCAACAGGTTTTCAAGCATAATTGATTTCTATAATGCATGGCTTCATAAAGACGGTAAAACAATCGATGAATCACCCGTCCAAACCAAGATAGAATTTCTAAGGATAGCGATATTTTGGAAAAATTATGCCGTATTTGCTCTCGAGAACAGGAGATTGACAGAGAAATCGGCGCTTCTTCTTTACAAGATAAGACAAAATAATTTATCTCTTAAGCCCCTGGCAGATAAAATCAGGGGTTATCTTAATACAAGATTATTATCTACACAAACGAACGGGCGGAAAATTTTGGTTAAAAAAAAGAATATAGAAAGATTATTTAACTGGCTCTCGGCAACAGGAGAATTCACGCATGAACTTAACAGGATTAAATACATTAGAAAATACATACAACAATTAAACACTAATCAACTGCAAAATCTGATGGCAGGTCTATCGGAAATTGAGAAGAATTTCATGCATACCTGTACCCAATACCTTTGGAGGTATACCCCGAATGTTGAAAATTTCATAAACAATACTGAGAAAAGGTACAGGAATAAAGAGAATTACATATTTACAAGGAGAAACAGGGCAGAATATTATCTAAACATGGTGGGTGCCGAGATACTGAACCGTGAACTACAACAAGAATTCAACAAAACTGGAAAGAAAGTAATTTTACTTCCAAAATGCATGTCAAAGTTGCCTGAACACTGTAAAGCAGAGCAAAGCATGAATCAAATCACGTGCAAGGGATGCAATCCTTCCTGTAATATTAACAAGCTAAAACAACAATTTGAAAATGATACGACAAGTGTAAGTTTGGTACCCCATTCATCGAGCTTTTCAAAATACCTTAAGCGTTGGGAGAACTCGACAGAGGTTGGTGTAATAGGTGTTGCATGCGTGCTCAATCTACTTACCGGGGGATACGAGATGATGAGCCTGAATATTCCATCGCAATGTGTTTTTCTGAATTACAGTGGATGTAAAAAACACTGGAGCAGCAAGGGAATTTCAACAAACCTGAACCCGGTTAAATTGAAAGAAATACTCTCAGGTCAAAAACAACCTGCCATGCAATTCGATTTATCTTCCCTTGGATAACTGATTAATAACAAAGATTCTAAAGGTATTTAGAAAGCAAATACTCGTAAGTTGCTTGTTGTGAACGTACCGGCTTCTCATCACCCTGGAATTTAAGGTTTTCAAGCTTAGGTCCGATAAGTCTGCCCTTCGCGTTGTCATTTAGCTGGATATTCAAAATATCAAGCATTTCTGCTTTAATATTCTTGTCGTAAACAGGGAATATATTTTCAATTCTCCGGTAAAGATTCCTTTTCATCCAATCGGCAGAACCAAGATAAATTTCGTCATTCCCGTCATTTTGAAACCAGAAAACCCTGGCATGCTCCAAAAACCTGTCGACAATCCTGATTACCCTGATATTTTTACTGAATTTTTGTCCGGGAATCAACCGGCATATGCCCCGAACAATACAATCTACTTTGACCCCATTTTCACTTGCCTGGTATAGCTTATCTATCATTACCGGATCTTCAAGACCATTCATCTTGAGTATCATGTACCCTTTTTTTCCTTTTTTTACATGATTAATTTCGCGATCGATAAGAGATTTAAAATGCTCAACCATGTTGAATCCCGGCACGAGAATATGTTTAAATGTTGGCTTCACTTGTTGATCTTCAAGGTACCTGAATAATGTCTTCACGTCATCAATCATTACCTGCCGTGACGTAAAAAACCCGTGATCGCAATAAAGTTTGGCTGTTTTCTCGTTGAAATTACCAGTACCCAGGAAAGCCATATCCTTGCCCGATTTTCTCATTACAAGGGCCATTTTTGCATGCACTTTCAAACCAGGGATGCCATACATGATTTGGATACCTGCCTGCCGCATTTCTCTCGCGTACTGCAAATTGGCTTCTTCATCGAACCGGGCTTTCAGTTCCACGAAAACAGATACTTTTTTCCCGTTCAGCGCTGCTTTAATTAGCGCGTCAACCACTGCACTATCGCTGGCTACCCGGTATTGTGTAGATTTAATTTCAATAACTTCATCATCTTTTGCTGCCTCGTTTAAGAAACGAATAAAGTACTCGAATGACTGATAGGGAAAATGCAGCATGTATTCTTTTTCCTGAATCGATTCGAACATGCTTCTCCCTTCGAGTTCCGGTAAAGGAAGAGGATTGAATTTATCATGCTCAAGATTTGGCGAAACCGGATTTGGAAAAAGGAAAAAATCTCTGAAGTTGTGTCTTTTACCACCCTGCACGAGATTATCCCTGGAGAAATCAAAATTTTCGATAAGGAAATTGAGGGTACGACGAGGTAAACGGGCATCATACTGAAAGCGGTTGGGTTCACCAATAGCCCGGCGGTTTTCAAGCTGTTCAATTATCTCGATTAAATCTTCATTTTCGTAATCTTCAAACTCGAGATCAGCGTCCCTTGTAATTTTTATGGAGTGCCAGGCATCAATATAGTAACCAGGATATAGATAACCAATATGTTTCATGATCATATCTTCGAGAAACATGATATAGTAATTTTCATCTCCTGGTAACTCGATGAAGCGGGAAATACCATGATCAGTAGGTAACTTTATTAAACCATAGTGCGCTCTTTTTCCCTTTATTGTTCTTCCAAATTTCTTTAATTTAGAGTACATCTCGGTAACAATATACACGTGCCCGGTTTTAAGAAATGGCTTAATCCTGTGCTTCACCAAAAGCACAGGTTGCACGGAAGTGAGAATCACGTGTAAAAACGTAGTTTTAATATAATCTTCCTGCTCGGGATTAAGCTCGTCACCATACTCTTTGATAATGATCCCGTTTTTTCGAAGTTCGGGAATTATTTGATTATAAAACAGCTCGTTAAACTCGGCCTGGTGCCTGCTTACAATGTGATTTATTTTATTCATAATGGAAGCAGGATCTACTTCTTCTATCTTGGGATGATCAGCAGGCAACTCCCTGATAAGACTCCTGTAATAGCTTACCCTTACCCGGTAAAATTCTTCAAGGTTATTTGAATATATCGCGAGAAACTTAATTCGTTCATATAGTGGCAGGCTCTTATCGTATGCTTCTTCCAAAACCCTGTGGTTAAAAGCTAACCAACTAATGTCCCTGTTAAAGTATTGATATCGTCCCATTATGCAAAGTTAATAAAGTTTAAATAAATCCCCTCTCGATAAAAAGCTATAGATATAAACAAAATGATCCGGTTGCTTGTATTAACAGTAAAGATATAAACGTTTCACAAATCAAATTCAGTAAAATGAACATTTTTATCACGGGAATTAGCTCGGGCATAGGCAATGGATTAACAAAATATTACCTTAATTCAAAACACCGTGTTTATGGTGTCAGCAGACATAAACCAGATATTCCTGACGATAAAGGACAATTGTTTTTCAGATCTCTTGATATTTCGGATTTTGAAAAAGTAAAAGCCGATATTCCATTATTATTGCAAAACATAGACAACTTGGATGTCGTGATACTCAACGCGGGCATTTTACCTGAAATAGGAGACTTAACTGATACAAGCCTGGAAGAATTAAAGAGGGTAATGGATGTTAATCTTTGGGCTAATAAAGTATTGATTGACATTTTATTTAAAACAGTTGACAAGATTAGGCAGGTTGTAGCTATTTCTTCAGGTGCTTCAGTAAGTGGTTCTAGAGGATGGAATGGTTATGCCATCTCGAAGGCAGCCCTTAACATGATGATTAAACTGTATTCCCGTGAATATCCTGCTACTCATTTTTCCGCGTTTGCGCCCGGCCTGGTCGATTCAAAAATGCAGGCCTATATTGCCCGGCTTAAAAAAAACAAAAAATTTCCCGTTCTGGAAAAGCTACATGATGCCCGCGGAACCGATGCAATGCCATCGGCTGATAAAGCAGCCCCGGTTTTAGCCGAGGGATTTGCCCTAGCCCGGGAATATGAATCAGGAAGTTTCATAGATATCAGGAAGATGAAAAAATAAAACAGGATTAATCAGTTTTAAAATTAAAATCCTCGTAAGCCACGTATTCTCTTTTATCT
>CAYRRV010000040.1:21635-26015 GCA_964426725.1 uncultured Bacteroidales bacterium
CCATTCCCGATCAATGATATAATTATCATTGTTCATGTCCCATACACGAAAAAAATTCTCGTAGAATTCATCAGGATCAACTTTCACGCTTCCATCCATGTCCCAGTCCATGATAAAGAAGAATCGTGGCAAAAAAACCACGATTCTTCAGGGAGGCTATTCTGCTTATTCAGCATTTTCCGGCATGAGAACAACCCGCAGGTAATGGTTCATATCCAAATACTCATTGGCTACCCGCTTAATCTCTTCCCTGGAAATATTATTAATATATTTCTGATAATTACCAGCCTCACTCATATCAGAAGAGTTTTTACTCGCGGATACCATGCGGTTAAGCCAATATGAATTGGTTTCAGCGTTTTTTTCACCTTCTCTTCTTTGTATTTCTTTAGCCTTGGTTATGTCTTCGTCAGAGGGACCTTCATTCATTATTACACGAATTTCATTTATGGCAGCTTCTGTCAATTTATCAGCATTATCCGGTGAACAGGGAATGTATATTTGCATGTATGCCTCGCCGGATGGGATCTTTGTTATCCCGGAACTTGCACCGGCACCATATACGCTGCTCATTTCTTCTCTTAACACCTCTATATATTTACGTGAAAGTATCCCGCCAAGGGTACTGAAAAGATGCGCGTCTTTCTCGTTCCACTCTGCTTTTTTCTCGAAATAAAGCAACACGATACTCTTGGAATCTGTTCCCTTTCTTATGGTTGAATCTGTAATTCCAACGGGAATATCAATAGAAATCTCACGAAAATCTTCCTTACCCTTCAAGACGGGAAGGCTTCCCAGGTATCTTTCAAGGTAAGGTACGAGTGTATCAACAGCAAATGCACCAGCAAAAAAGAATGTAAAATCGTTGCCATCAGCGAATCGTTCCCGGTATATCCGGTGAACTTGTTCGAGATTAAGATTTTCCCAGTCTTTTTCGGTTGGAAAATCGTTGGCTCTCGGATGATCCTGGGTTCTGATCTTTACATATTCATTGAAGAAATATTGTTCAGGAAGCGAGAGCATGTTTTGATAATAGCTTCTCTGTTTTGTAATATATGAATCAAAAGACTCCTGATCTTTCCTGGGTGCAACAAAATATAACCTTGTTAGTTGCAGCATGGTTTCGAAATCCTTTGGAGCTGACTTTCCGCTTAATCCTTCCGAGTAGGAGGATATAGCAGGAGACACCGAGACTGTTCTACCTGCCATCATTTTTCTCAGGTCGCTGTTCGTGAATCCGTTAACGCCGCTCTCGTTCATTATAGCCGCAGCATGGGACGCAGAAGGGTAAAGTTCATCACTGTAAAGTGATGTTCCACCAAAACTGTAAGCTGACATTAATATTTCATCATTTTTAAAATTCGTGGGTTTAAGGTAAACATTTACCCCGTTTGAAAAAGTAAGCAAGGTTATGCCTGCTTCACTTATTTCTTTTGTCTTTTTCAGTTTACCGGGTTCTGGCAATTCATTCATAAGGTTTTCCGCTACTTTGTCTTCCGAGTAAGGGTACAGTTCTTTTTTAGTGGTCTCTTCAACGATGGTCAGGAGTTTATCTTCATCAGGAATATCCAGATCCTCTTTTTCAGGGGATTCAACAACAACTAATTTATTATCGGTAATAAATTGCCGGGCGGTTTCGTTGATTTCTGCCAGTGTTATGCCAGGTAAAACCATTTTAGCAAATCCATATTCGAAGTCTATCCCGGGAATAGGTTCATCTTTCAGAAAGTTATTCACGTATTCGCGGGTAAATGATGTTGATTCTGTTTTATCTTTCTCGTTATAGATTTGCTGGTAACGATTCATGAAAATACTTTTGAATCTTCCCAGTTCTCCTTCTGTAAAACCAAATTGCTTAATTCTTTCTGCCTCGCTTACCAGAACCTCAAGCGCCGTTTCAATTTTCTTTTCATCAACCAGGGCATACATTTGAAACGCGGCAGTAGTTCGAACCCATAGCTCCCCGTGATAAGCAGCCGCGTTGATAAATGGCGGATCAGCCTGCTCTTTAAGATTTTCCAATCGTTGATTTAACATGCCAGTGACCATGGAATTGATTATTTGCTGCCTGTAATCACCAAAAGTTTCTACTTTCCCGGGTTCATGCCTATAGAAAAGAGAGAGGCGGGTAACGGGCGCTTCCCGGTCGGTAGCTACCACGGCTCGTGTTTTCTCCTGGATGGGAACATCATATTCTTCTCTCACTGGTGCATCAGAGGGAATCACGAGATTGGAAAAATGATTTTTAATCCAATCTTCCATTTGTTCAATATCGATGTCGCCCACCGCAATAAAAGCCATTAAATCCGGCCTGTACCAATCCCTGTAAAACCGTGTAAGCACTTCATATGGAGCACTTTCAATTATTTCCTTTTTCCCGATTGGTAATCGTTCAGCATACCGTGAATTGGAAAAAATTACGGGAATAATTTTCTTTCGCATTCGCTCGAAAGCACCCTGTCCGATTCGCCATTCTTCAATGATCACACCCCGCTCTTTATCAATTTCTTCCGGGTCAAGTGTCATGTTATGTGCCCAGTCTTCCATCACCTGCATCCCATTTTTAAGTATTTCCAGGGAATCTGTTGGTAGGGAAAGCATGTATACCGTTTCATCGAAGGAAGTATAGGCATTTATCTCAGGCCCAAACTGAATACCGACTGATTCGAGGTAATCGATTAATTCGTTTTTGGCAAAATTGAGCGTACCATTAAAAGCCATATGTTCAATGAAATGAGCTATTCCAAGCTGATCTTCTGCCTCCAGTATTGAACCGGCATTTACAATCAGCCTCAATTCAACTCTTTTCTCCGGTTTCTTATTTTTTCTAATATAGTAAGTAAAACCATTTTCAAGTCGGCCAATAACTACATCTTCATCAACAGGTAATTTTTTATTGAAATCTTCTACCTGGGCAAATATTAAACCGGGTAATAAAAAGATCACCAGTAATAACAATCCTGATTTCAAAGCTTTTACAAATATTTTCATAAGATAATTTAATTAGGATTAAAAAAACGATCGATTATATTCATTTATTGATCAGGTTAAATTTACGAGAATTTTCTATAATCACCAATTACTGCCTTTCAAGATTTTTTATTATAATTTTGTGAGAGCAATAATCTATAAAAATATGGATAACACGTTACAATTTAGAAATGATGAATTGCTGGTACCCGGATTAAAGCGGGTTATTACCTTTCAACTCGTACAGGCAAAAGAAATTTGTAGTGGAAAAGAAGACATAGAAATAAAAGCACATGAGATAAGAAAACATTTAAAAAAGACTCGCTCGTTACTCAGAATAGCAAGATATAATAGCAGTGCCAAATATAATTACAAAAACCTAAACAGGCTTTGCAGGGATACTGGAAGATTACTCTCCGGGATTAGGGATGCATACGTGTACCCTGAGACATTGGAATATTTAAAAAAAATATACAAAAGAAAATTACCCAACGAAACATACCAAGCACTGAGTAAAAAGTTAATTGCTTATCGTGAAAATCTAACCGGCGATATAAATATAACAGGAAAATTACTGCAAAAAACAGATCAAAATCTCGATAAAATCCTTGAAATGATAGTCTCACTAAGACTGGAACCAGCGGCGACTTCAGATGTCTTTAAAGGATTACAAAAAACATACACGCGAGGATATAAGTCCTTGCAGGCTACATTCACGAGTCAAAATACCGATATGTCTGGTGAATTATTTCACGAGTGGAGAAAGCAGGTAAAATATCTGATGTATCAACTTGAATTTTTATATCCTATATGGCCTCCTATGATGAAAGTTCATGTTAAAACCCTTGATTCTATATCAGATATCCTCGGAATAGAGCATGATATTAATGAATTGATCGATTTTATTTGTCAGGAAGAAAATGATATTAAAATCCATGGTGATGGAATTCTTTTTTTCCTCGCTGCATTGAAGAGAGAAAGCTGTCAATACAACGCTAAAATACAGGGCAAGAAATACTTTAGCATGAAACCCGGTGTGTTTAGCCGGATGCTGGAGAACTGGCATCAGGTCTTCCTTGAAAATCGGAAGCAGAAGCAAGGTCATCAGAAAAGTTGATCATATCCGCTGTATTAAATGAACCATGATCCATTATCGCGGCTTTGTTTAGGCAGGGAAGATAGAAATAAAACTTCGATCCTTTATTTTCTTCGCTGATTAGATGAAGCTTTACCCCCATTTTTTTACACAAGCTATTAGCTATGGTCAATCCTAAACCATTTCCCTCGTATCGACGTGAAGTATGATTATCGACCTGGAAAAAGCTTTTGAAAATATCCTCTCGAAATTTTTCCGGGATACCTATTCCCGTGTCTTTGACGAATAATTTTATTATACCTGGCATATCGTCA
>CAYRRV010000040.1:26115-35375 GCA_964426725.1 uncultured Bacteroidales bacterium
AATTTGATACCCAAATACTATGCTTCCTTTAGAAGTGAATTTAATCGCGTTATCCAGCAAGTAGCCCATAACAAGCTTAATGGCTAACTTATCACCGATGAGTGATAAATCATTCGGGAATTCTTGTAATATAAATTTCAAATTCTTTTTAGAAGCATTTTCCTTGAAGTTATAATACAGGGCCTTTAATAATTCATTTATATTAAAATTGACTTTTTCTGAAGTGTACTGATTGGTATCCAAACGTGAAAGAAATAAAATATCTTCAATAACGTTTAATAATCTTTGACTGCTATTTAATATATGTTCCTTGTAATAGACTAATTTTTCGCGGGGCACATCTGATTTACATATTAACTCTGAAAAACCGGTTATTCCATTAAGAGGGGTTCTGACCTCATGGGATAAATTTAAAAGGAAAGAAGTTTTCAGTTTTTCCGCGTTAAGGGCTATTTTTTTAAGATTATAGATTGATTGGTGTAGATTATTTACCCGCTTTTTTGACAGTTCCGATACAAACTTTAATTCTGCATGTTGAAACGAGAAATATCCTACAGCCGGAAGTAAAAGTGAATGAAGAAATAACATTTGCAGAGATAAAGAAGTAAAAATTCTCCCGGATAAAAAATGTATCAGGAACCCGAATAAAACAAAAATCAACACCAGCGCGAAAGTCAGTTCCTTCCTGCCTAAACAAGCCGCCAGCAACACGGGAATAATTGATAAAAAGATGGCAATTTCGAGTTGCAGAACTAAACTTGAGAATGCTATCAGTGAAACAATTACCACGCAAACCACATATACAAGCGATGAAGTATAATTCCCGGCAAAAATCCGATTCATAATTTTTTTAATGTCATGCCAATGAAAAAATGTCGGTTGATCCGCGTAACACGTTATAAATACAAGGAGATACCCGCTGTAATATTAAATGTGACGCTTCAATATCCCTTTCACTGATTACGGTGAACTTCAGCTTGTGGTTTCAATTATTTATAGGAAATTTAATAATAAAGCACTTGTTCGCTTCTCTCCAACTGCTCAACTTGGAAGATATTTATTATTTCAAAATTTCTAAACCATTGAATAGGATGTTTTGTTACCATTGAAACATTAAAGATTAAATCATGGAATTAAAGAAAAAAAAATGCGCGCCTTGTGAAGGAGGAGTACCTCCCTTAAAGGAACCAGAAATCAAGGAACTAAAAAAACAAGTTCATAATGACTGGAAAGTTCAGGATAATCACAAAATATACAGGGAATTCAGGTTTGTCAACTTCATGCACACCATGGAATTTGTAAATAAGGTTGCGGAAATAGCCGAACAGGAAGGACACCATCCAGATATGCATGTATCATACGGAAAATTAACCATTGAATTATGGACTCATGCTATTGACGGTCTATCTGAAAATGATTTTATCCTGGCTGCTAAAATTGACGATTTAAAACTTTAATTTAAAGCGTCTCATTGAAAATGTTATGTTTTTCTAAGCAGTTACTCGCATGGCATTTTTTATCTTTAGGAACTGTTGTATAAATATGAGGTAACATTAACACAATCAGAATCAGAAGTCTTGAAAGATATCATAAGAAAAGGAAAACGTAGTTCTATGATAATCCCCAATGCATATATATTGCTCAATAGTAACCAAGATCCTGGTGGCAAAATATAAAAAGATGAATACATGCTGGTTTTTATAACATTTCTCTCCGGAAGATAGAAAAAGTAAGGGAGAAATTTGTGTTAGAAGCTTTTCTTCTGACACGGTCTTGGCCAAAGTAAATCAGTAATGCCGGATAAATGGGCGTAACATTTTCAAACAGCAAGGATTCGAAATTATGAAGATTAAATCCGGTAAATAATGGGAATGGTTTTTGTTACAGAGAAATACAAAAAAACAGAGCCATGATTATCAAATCCGTGAATCCATTCAACAATGAAATAAATGCTGAATTTAACGAGTATGATGACCAGAAAGTTGAAAACATCCTGAAACGTGCTGATTTTGCATATGCTTCCTGGAAAAAGACCACCTTTGCTGAACGCGAAAAAAACTTAATTCGGGTTGCAGATTTACTAAGAGCAAAAAAACATGAATTCGCGGAATTAATTACCCGCGAAATGGGAAAAGTAAAAAAGGAAGCATTAGCCGAGATAGAAAAATCGGCACTAATTTGCAATTATTACGCCGAATATGGTTCTGGTTTTCTACAGAAACAACATCTTGAAGTACCCGAGGGGAAAAGCTGGCTTGTTTACGATCCACTTGGCCCTGTTTTGGCTGTTATGCCGTGGAATTTTCCGTTTTACCAGGTTTTTCGCTTTACCCCTTCTACCCTGATGGCGGGAAATGTGGTTTTGCTAAAACATGCATCAAACGTGCCGCTATGCGCGCTAAAAATTGAAGAAATATTTCAGTCTGCTGGTTTTCCTGAAGGTGTTTTTCAGACATTGCTGATTGGTTCTGGCAAAGTAAATAAGGTGATAAATGATTCACGGGTAGCCGCAACTACAATTACCGGGAGTGTACAGGCTGGAAGTAAAGTAGCATCAGCTGCCGGGGCTAATATAAAAAAAAGTGTTCTCGAGCTTGGTGGCAGTGACCCATTTATTGTTCTTTCTGATGCTAATATTGATAAAGCTGCATCGACTGCCGCGAAGGCCAGAATGATAAACTGTGGTCAAAGTTGCATTGCTGCTAAACGATTCATTATAATAGAAAAAGTTGCGGATGAATTTTTATCGAAGTTTAAGAAAAATTTAGAATCCATGCATTTCGGGGATCCGTCAGATATTGAAACTGATTACGCTAGCCTTGCCAGTTTACCACTAAAGGATCAACTTAATCAACAAGTTGAAAAATCAGTTAACATGGGAGCGAAAATTTTGTGGAAAAACTCGGTCGCTCCAGAAAATGAGGCTTTTTTCAATCAAATTATTTTGCGCGATATTAAAAATGGAAGCCCGGCTTATGATGAAGAGCTTTTTGGTCCTGTAGCATCCGTTTTTATTGCCAGGGATACCCAGGAAGCCGCGCTTATTGCTAACGACAGCCAGTTTGGACTTGGGGCAAGTATATGGACCGAGGATAGTCTGATTGGTGAAGAATTTGCCCGGAATATTGAATCGGGTATTGTTTATATCAACGACCTGGTAGCCTCGAAACCAGAAGTTCCTTTCGGGGGTGTGAAAAAATCGGGATATGGCCGGGAGCTTTCATCAGCAGGTATTCATGAGTTCGTGAACCGGAAAACAATTTGGTTAAAAAAAACTTAATCCCTGCACTAATACTTTCGAACGTACCTATATCGTTATATATTAAAATATAAATATATGTTACATCTTAAATTTATTATAACCATTTCTCTTGTATTTGGGTTTACAATAAATTGTCAACAAAAAAACGAAGAAAATATGATGCAAAATACTGATATAAAGAATAATAACAATTTGAAGGAAGCCACTTTTGGTGGAGGTTGTTTCTGGTGTACCGAAGCAGTTTTTCAAAGAATTGAAGGTGTCGAAGAGGTTATATCTGGTTATTCAGGTGGTGATATTAAGAACCCGTCCTACCGTGAGGTTTGTACTGGAAGAACTGGACATGCCGAGGTGATCCGGGTACTATATGATCCTGAAAAAGTTAAATATGAAGAATTGCTCGAGGTTTTCTTCAAAACACATGATCCAACTACACTTAACCGGCAGGGTAATGACGTGGGAACACAATATAGGTCAGTTATTTTTTATCATGATGAACAACAGGAAAAAATAGCTAAAGAAGTAAAAGAAAAGTTGAGCAAGGCAGGAATCTGGACGGACCCTATCGTTACCGAGATTTCACCGGTTAAAAATTTCTACAAGGCAGAAGAATATCATCAAAATTATTTCAACAATAATAAAAATCAACCTTATTGCCGGATTGTAATTATTCCCAAGCTCGAAAAGTTTGAAGAGGTTTTTGGGGAAATGGTAAAATAGTAGATATTGCGGGATAATAGAACGGCGAACGGCATTTTTATTTCATTTCATTTGCATAATGGCATATTTTTTTCACTTCACTATTTGAACTTAAAAATACGTGATCATTATGACGATAATGGAAGAACAATTACTAAATCAGGTTACCCATCAGCTACAGTGGGATAATCGATTGAGCGCCGCAGATATTAAGGTAAGTGTCAATGGCGCCACTGTTACCCTTGAAGGTACGGTACCAACAAGTGTCGCGTTACGTGCTGCCGAATCAGACAGTTACTTGGTAAGAGGTGTAAATAAGGTTAACAATCTCCTCAAAATAGAATACCAGCAGGAAGACATGCCAGGTGATATGGAAATCGAATCGAATATCAGGAATATATTGATATGGGACAATAATATTGATTCCACGAACGTGGAAATTTCCGTTGCAAGTGGTGTGGTTAATTTGGATGGCACCGTGAACACGCCCTGGGAAAGAGAATTAATTGAAGAGAAAGTTCTTTCTTCCAGGGGCGTTTACCAGGTGAATAACAACCTGAACGTGAACGTGAGCGGAAGTATGAACGACGAGATAATTGCAGAGGAAGTAAAGTTGGCTATCGACAGGAATCCATACGTGAATGCAGAGGATATTATTGTCATTGTGAATGAGGGCATGGTCACGCTCACGGGTAACGTGCAGAGTTATCTTGCAGCCAATGCAGCTCACGATTCAGCCATGTTTACAACAGGAGTCAGGGGTGTAATTGATAACGTGACTATCGGTTGATGTTTTTCCCAATCACCTAAATGAACATCAGTATTTAAACCAGGTTAATAAGTTAATAATGAAAATACGTGGAAAATGAAAATTATTATACTTGGATCCCGGGGAGAAATTGAGGAAAAAGCTCCACGGCATATCAAGCATTCAGGTATTTTCATCGACAATTCTATCCTGATTGACGCCGGGGAACCAGGGTACATGAAATTACATCCTGATATTGTACTGTTCACGCACTTGCACCCGGACCATGCCTGGTTTATTCGTGATAATAAAAAATTTGAGTACAGTGGACCTGTTTACGGACCAGAAAATTCAGAGTTAATCCCTTCCATGAAGATAATAAGTAATTCATTTACATTCAGGCATTATAAAATCATTCCCGTTCCGGTTATTCATAGTTTAAAAGTGAAATCCTTGGGATATATTATTGAAAAGGATGATTGTAAAGTTTTTTACACTGGTGACATCGCCTGGATAGAAAAAAAATATCATGAATTATTCGAGAATCTTGATCTTGTTATATCTGATGGGAGTTTCATCAGTAAAGGGGGAATGATTAGGAGAGATGATGATTCCGGAAAAATATACGGGCACACGGGAATTCCTGATATCATACAAATGTTTTCTCCCTATGTATCAAAAATAGTTTTTACACATTTCGGGAAATGGTTCATGAACGATGTGCCACTTGCCCGAAAGAAAATGAAAGATTTGGCACCAGAAAATATTGAAATTATTATAGCACATGACCGGAAAGAAATTACCATTTGCTAGTGTCATGTCAATGAAGAAATGACGGTTGATCCGTGGCAAAGTCTTGCATAAAGAGATATCACTTCTCAATATCAAATGTGACGCGTCACTGGTAATCTCAAAATAAGCCATCCCAAGGGCTTTAATAGCAGTGACCGGGGTCGTCAAGTTCACGAGTACGGCTCCGGTCACTGGCTAAAGAATCTTATATCGCGATTATCAAATGAGATTTAATTACCAATCATAACTAAAGCCGTATCTCTCGTAGAAATATTCTCTTGACAGAGAATCAGCATCGCCATATTTTTCTCTCAAGCCATGAAGTTGCATCTTGAGATCGCTTACAATATCCTGATAATCTGGATTATCATAAACATTATTCATTTCACTGGGATCTTTTTCCAGATCATAAAGTTCCCATTCATCAACATCATAGTAAAAATGGATCAACTTGTACCGATGCGTGCGAATGCCATAGTGCCGCTTAACCATATGTACAGCGGGATACTCGTAGTAATGATAGTAGAGCGCGTTTCGCCATTCGTTTTCATGATCCCCTTTAAGCACGGGAACAATGCTCTTACCTTGCATATCACCGGGACTCTCCACGCCGGCAATTTCCAGTAGTGTTTGAGCAAAATCAAGATTCTGAACAAGTTCTTTTGCCATGCTTCCTGGCTGGGTAACACCTGGCCATTTTATAATAAGAGGGGTTCTTAATGATTCCTCGTACATGAAACGTTTGTCGAACCAACCATGTTCACCGAGGTAAAATCCCTGATCGGATGTATAGACAATAACCGTGTTCTCAGCAAGACCCGATTCATCCAGGTAATCAAGCAAGCGGCCAATATTCTCATCTACCGCGTGAATACATGCCAGGTAATCCTGCATGTAACGCTGGTATTTCCACTTCATCTTTTCTTCATCGGTCATTTTGGGCCAGTTCTCCATGAAATAATTATTGATTGAATCGAGAACCGGATCTATTATTTCTTTTTGAGCATCGTTAGTTCTCCCATAGGGACCTGTAAATCCCCAATCGAAATCAGGTACATCAGGTTCTACCCCACCCATGGCTTCAATGGTTTCAGGTCTGATTTTACTATCATGCCCGTACTGCATATGATACAATAAATTCATTTCAGCAGTTTTGGCAGCTTCCCCCCTATCCTCATAATCATCAAAGAGAGTTTCAGGTTCGGGGAAGGTTTTTTGAGACCATTCTTTAAAGTGACGCGGAGCAGGCCACCAGGGACGATGTGGCGCTTTATGCTGGTACATTAGCATAAATGGTTTTTCCGGGTCACGTTTTCCTTTTAACCAATCGATAGCGACGTCTGTAATTATATCAGTTACATATCCCTGAATTTGCTCCATGCCTTGAGGTGTTCTAAAATCAGGATTATAATAATAACCCTGGCCTGGTAATACTTTCCAGTAATCAAAACCAGTAGGTTGGGTTTTCAAGTGCCATTTGCCAATCATCGCGGTGGTATATCCTGCATTCCGCAATAATTTGGGATAAGTAACCTGGGTGCTGTCGAAAGCAATCCGGTTATCAATCAACCCGTTATGATGGCTGAATTTACCAGTTAAAATAACGGCCCTGGAAGGGGCAGAAATTGAATTTGTAACAAACGCGTTTTCAAAAATCATTCCCTCATTTGCCAGCCTGTCCAGGTTAGGAGTTTCATTCAATACCGATCCATACGCGCTGAGAGCCTGGTAGGCATGATCGTCGGTCATGATAAAAATAATGTTTGGTTTATCTGATTTTTCATCAGCAACTTTACCGGTTTTACAAGTGGTAAGCGATGCAGCTACCCCGGTAGATAGTAGTCCAATTGTTCTTAAATTCATAGTAATGTTAAATTTATTGTTTAGTTGTTGTATATTCTTCTCGCACCCAGTTAAGCCGGGTCATTCGTATACCAAATATACCGCCGCTTGAAATATTGGTAATATACTCGTTACCCTTTTTATCTGTAATTATCTCGGGTGCAATAATATCAAATCTTGTAACAAAAAGTTCTGATACATCTCCATGCCCGAAGTTAACCGGATCCCTGCTACTGAAAACGTATGTGCCACCTTCCAGGCCATGCGTGCGAAAAAGATAATAATAACCATCGCGATATACGACTTGTGGAGATTCTGGTAGCCACTTCTGGTTTTCGTGTGTTTTATCGTAGTGGGCAATTTTCCAGTCGGACCAATGGTTTAAATCCTCAGACGTACGCACGTATATTGCTCCACAGGTCCTGTCCCAGTTATGGTGACCACAATAGTAGATATACCATAGATTACCAAATTTCTTTACTACCGGGTCTCTTGCCGCACCTGGACCGGCAAATAACCGGCTATACCCTCGAGCATCGGTATAGCGGGTCCAATCACGCCCATTACTGCTTGTCATCAATGAAATCTGATTTTCGGTATGACTGTAGTTAGTGGTAGTATCTCCCGAAGGGTTCATTCCAGTACTGTATCCCCCGTAAAACATGAAAAAACTGTCCTGGTGCTCAATAATATAAGGACTTTGTATGAATTCCTGACCATGCCACTCTACCAGGCTCTCTCCCGCGGATTTATCTGCCCGGATAATGTCTCCAGTGAAATGCCAGGGACTTTGGGTTAGACTATCTGCTTCCCAGTGTGCCAGTATTCTTCCAATCGCCGTTCCCCTGACGCATGCCCAAAGATGCCATTGACCTTCCGTATCCTGGAAAACATGATGGTCATTGGGCTGGTTGGGTTGAACGTTGGAGAGTTCAGGTTGTAAACCCAATTCAGTTAAATCAGGTTCAGGTCCAATCATCCACCAGTCACCTTCAATCACGGGAACAAGTTTCGAGGGACGCTGTGCATAATCAGTTTTTGGCTCGTTTTTACAAGACAATAAGAAGATAACAGTAATTGCTAAAAACAGTATTCTACTCATGAACCAATTATTTTGCTGCCACAATTTACATAAAAGGGATTAGAAGTCAAAATTGGTGCTTCCTCCTAAAACTCGCGGCGAATTATAAAACGTATTGGAAAGCTGTTGAAAACTATTGCTTTCAGAGCTTTTCCGATTCAATTTTTTTCACCTGATTTAGGTGAATGATTAAAATATTTGATTCAAAAATAAGGCCTTTTGGTGGAATTCACCTACTCCACAAGAGATTATTCTTAGAAGGCATTCATCAATTCATTGATCATAAAAATGGTAGCCATGTTTCTAATTTAGCATTTTACATCTAATATTCAGTACCTTCCTTAAAAATATTTCATTGGCGACAATGAGAATACAATAGAGATCAATAATACGGCAGCACTGATGAACTATATTGATTTTTACTCATTCATGGAGAGGATCCCGAGGGTACGTGGCGGAGGATTGTTAACAGCAGGAAATAACGTTATGAAAACTCATTATTCCTTGAATTCATGTGGGCTTACTTTTGAAAGAAGAAATTATTCTATCTGTAAATCAAATGGTTAAATCAAAAAAAAATAAAGTCCGGTTGTACCGGATAATAATGAAACAATATACCTTAGGAAGTTGTTCATATTGAAAATAAATAAGAAATGAAGAAAGTTTTTAAAATTGTTTTTATTGTTATTGCCATATTAGTTGGCATAAGGTTAATCCTCCCGTTAGTGATCAAGTTTACAGCGAACAGGGCAATTCAGAAGGTTGAAGGATACAAGGGGAGTTTAAAGGAGGTTGATCTGAACCTGATCAAGGGAAATTATTCTATAAACGATTTG
>CAYRRV010000041.1:0-34547 GCA_964426725.1 uncultured Bacteroidales bacterium
TGAATCAAATAAATAAAATATTCATAATAATACTAATAATTGTATTTCCATTTTTAAATAGATGTAAAGAAGAAGCCAGGCCGGATATCTCGGGTATTGATGTCGAAATTAACATAAACCGGTTTGAACAGGATATTTTCAACGTTCCCCTGGACAGTATAAAAGCCTATATTCCCTCCTGGCAGGAAAAATACGGGGCTTTTTTCCCCATTTTTAATCGTAGAGTAATCAATATCGGAAGTGCTGCAAACCCCGCTTACCCTCATAATCTCAAGGCATTTATTACCAATTACGATATGCATCTGTTATATTCTACCGCAACTGCAAAATTCCCTTCACTCCATAAAATTGAAAGTGAACTGGAACAGGCATTCAGGTATTTCAGGTACTATTTTCCTGACAAAGAAATTCCAATGGTAGTATCAATGATTTCAGGACTAACCCAATCGGTAATTACCGTGGATAGTATACTTGCTGTCGCGCTCGACAAGTACCTTGGGAGAGACGAGGATATTTACAAACAGGCTCGCTTGTATAATTATCTTATTTACAATATGCATCCCGGGAAAATCCCCTCTGACTGCATGAGAGCATGGGGTATGAAAGAATTTGAAATGGAAGACCAGGGATCGACATTATTGGATCATCTATTGTATGAAGGCAAAATCATGTATTTCACTCAAAAAATGCTCCCGGGAGAATCCGATACTCTTATTTGGGGTTTCACACCCGAACAAATGGATTTTTGTCGAAATAATGAAGAGCAAATGTGGGTTTTTCTCGTGGAAAACAACCTGTTGTTCAAAACAGATTTAGCCACGATCAACAAGTACACGAGGGAGGGACCTTTCACCAGGGATTTTACCAATGAATCTCCTGCTCGAGCCGCTGTTTGGCTGGGAATGCAAATCATAAAGGAATTCATGAGAAAAAATAAAGAATATGACCTGCCTGCCTTGATGGAAGAGAATGATAATGAGAAGATTCTCAGACTGTCAAAGTATAACCCCTGATCCACGATAAAGAAAAAACCTGAAATAATGAAAACAGATATTGAAATTGCCAGAAGTGCCGTGATTAAACCGATAAAAGAAATCGCTGAAATATTAGGCTTACCTGTTGATGAGATAGAATATTATGGAAAATACAAGGCGAAACTACCCCTGGAGTTTATAGAGCCGGATAATTGCAGGAAAAACAAGCTTATTCTTGTATCTGCTATCAGCCCAACACCTGCAGGTGAAGGTAAAACAACCATGTCTATTGGGCTGGCACAAGGTTTGAACCGTTTAGGAAAAAAGGCAACGGTAGTACTAAGGGAACCGTCCCTTGGTCCGGTATTCGGTATTAAGGGAGGCGCCACCGGCGGTGGATATTCACAGGTACTGCCCATGGAAGATATTAACCTGCATTTCACTGGTGACTTTGCAGCGATTGAGAAAGCACATAACCTTTTGGCTGCACTAATTGACAATAATTTACAAAGTAAAACCCGATCATTAGGAATTGACCCCCGGACAGTCACCTGGAAACGAGTTATGGACATGAACGACAGGGCTTTAAGACGTACTATCGTTGGTCTCGGGGGAACAACCTCCGGGGTACCCCGTGAAACTGGTTTCGATATCACGGCGGCATCTGAAGTAATGGCCATTCTTTGCCTCGCGGATGATCTCAAAGATCTGAAAAACAGGTTGGGAAACATTTTTATTGGCTATACTTATGATAAAAAACCTGTTTATGCACGCGACCTGCACGCGCATGGAGCCATGGCTGCATTACTGAAACAAGCCATCCTTCCTAACCTCGTGCAAACCATCGAGGGAACACCGGCTATTATTCACGGTGGACCCTTTGCCAATATAGCACAGGGAACAAATTCGGTAATTGCAACCCGCCTGGGGCTCTCCCTTTCCGATTACGCGGTAACAGAAGCTGGGTTCGGATTCGATCTTGGAGCGGAGAAGTTTTTTGATATCAAATGCCGTACTGCAGGCCTGCAGCCTTCCGCTGTAGTGCTCGTGGCAACCGTAAGGGCTCTTAAATACCATGGAGGAGCAGCCCTTTCCGAACTTACAAAACCCAACACGAAAGCCTTGAAAAAAGGGTTAAGCAACCTGGAAAAACACCTGGAAAACATGCATTTTTTTAACGTGAACCCGGTGGTGGCAATTAACAGGTTTGATACCGACACGGGGGAAGAAATGCAAATTATCATGGATGCCTGTACTGCCATGAACGTGCATGCAGAAGTTGCCAACGTTTTCGAGGAAGGTGGAAAAGGAGCCGAATCCCTGGCTCAAAGAGTGATTCAAATCGTGGAAGAAAATCATGCTGAATTAAAATTCCTCTACGAGTGGGATTGGAGCGTTGAAAAGAAAATTGAAACTATCGCGAAAAAAATATACGGTGCGAAAGCTATCGACTATACATCAACTGCAAAAAGTGATTTGCAAAAAATACAAAATCTGGGATTAGACAAATTACCGGTTTGCATTGCTAAAACACAAAAATCGCTTTCTGATAATCCAAAATTACTGGGCCGTCCCAAAGATTTCGTGGTCACTGTAAGAGAAATTGAAATCGCGGCCGGGGCCGGGTTTGTTATTCCCATTACCGGAAATATCATGCGAATGCCAGGGTTACCACCTGTACCGGCAGCGGAAAATATTGATATTGATAATGAAGGACATATTGATGGTCTTTTCTAATCACGGGCATCCGTGTAAGACCATTCAATTAAAAAAGGGAGACATTTCTCGTCTCCCTTTTAAATTTTCTCTGGCGCGAATGTCTACTCGGGGCTAATCGCCTCAACCGGACAAACGTCTGCACATGCACCACAATCGGTACACAATTCCGGATCGATCTTGTAAATATCTCCCTCGGAAATTGCTTCCACGGGACATTCATCGATACATGTACCGCATGCAGTACACTCGTCGCTAATTACATAAGCCATAATTACACTAAATTTTTAAAAACGAAAAGTTAATTTTTCAAGATAAAATTATACAAATGTATATTAAATAAACGGTAATAAACAAGGAATATTCCGGATTATTATTCACCCTATTTTATTTGAAGATAGTATAAATAAAAGGAATCATGATTTCAAAAACGAGTACCCCAACCATGCTAAAACCGATGAACCAATAAGAAGTGCATCCTCATCAATATCAAATGTTGAAGAATGCAGGGGAGAAAGACTACCTTTTTTATGGTTACCGGTACCCAACCTGTAAAAGGTTGATGGAAATTTTTGTGAAAAATAAGCGAAATCCTCGGAGGTCATTCGCATATCTAATTCTTCAACCCGGCCTGTTCCAAGGAATTCTTCCGCGAAATAACCTGCCTGTTTTGTCACTTTCGGGTCGTTATTCACGAAAGGATAACCGTTCACCACATTAAACTCGCACCTGGCTCCCATGCCCCCGGCTATCGATTCCGCCATTTTTTTCATTTTACCATGTGCTTCTTTTCGCCATTTCTCATTGAAAGTCCTGAATGTTCCTTCGATATATGCTTTATTTGGGATCACATTCGTCGCTCCTTCTGCCAGGAACTTTCCAAACGACAAAACAGAAGGCATCAATGGATCTGCATTCCGGCTAATAATTTGCTGCAGGGCAATTATAATGTGTGAAGCCGTGAGAATAGGGTCTATATTATCCTGAGGCAAAGCACCATGACCACCTCTCCCGAAAACATGCATGTATATTTCATCCGTTGATGCCATGTATTTTCCTTCCCTGAATCCTACCTTACCGGTTTCTAACTGGGGCAGCACATGTTGCCCGATTACCAGATCAGGTTTATAATCCTTGAATATTCCTTCCTCGATCATCAATTTTGCCCCCCCAGGGAGTTTTTCTTCCCCGGGTTGAAATATTAACAATATTCGCCCTTCAATATGATCTTTTAAATCGTTTAAAATTCTGCCGGCAGTCAGCAGACACGCGGTGTGGGCATCATGACCACAAGCATGCATCACTCCATCATTTTTGGATTTATAAGGAACATAATTCTGTTCACGAATAGGAAGACCATCCATATCAGCCCGAAGAGCAACAGTTTTTTCTCCGTTGCCCTTTCTCCCTTCAATAATCCCTATAATACCTGTTTTTACAAATCCTTTCTGAAACGGAATTCCATATTCTTTAAGTCTTCCCAGTATATATGCAGATGTTTCAAATTCCCGAAATGAAAGTTCGGGATACATGTGCAGGTGTCTCCTGATTGAGATATTATCATTATTATAATCACGAGCAAGCGTTAATATTCTTTCTTTCATGTAAACCTCATTATTTTGTAAAGAAAACCATTTTCAAACCTACAAAAAGCATTAATAAGCCAAAAATTTTTTTTAGTATTTTATCGGGCAAGCTCAGCGAGAATAAAGAACCGAAGTAGCTGCCTATCACGAAAGTCAGGATAAGAATTGCCGCGAACTTAAAATTCACGTACCCTTGTTTCACGTAATTGATTACAGCTAGAATTCCTATCGGAAATAAAAGTACAGCCAGACTTGTACCCTGGGCCTGATGTTGCGTCATATGCATGATATAAACCATGGCTGGAACAATAACAATACCTCCACCTACCCCCAGCGAACCTCCAAAAAAGCCAGCGATGAACCCGATAATAACAAGCATAAGTATCTCGTAAATGGTCATGGTGCAATATTTAAAAATCAAGATTGAGTGAAAAATAGAGAATCCTGGGCAAAATAATACCATTTTCAATACCCCAAGCCCAATCAAGTCTCACAAAGTACCCGAGCAACTGGGTCCGGAATCCAAAGCCGTAGCCTGCAACAATGGGATACCGTTTTGAATCAAGAGTAATGGTAAGGGGACCATTTTCAATGATCTCGCTATCGTATGCATTTTCACCTGAAAAAGGGGTTAAACCGGTCCATGCAGAACCCACGTCCGTGAAACCTACAACCTGAAAATTATTGAGAAATGATGAACTTAAGGGGCGATTCATCAGGTAACTAAAAACCGGGAACCTTATCTCGGTGTTAACAAGCGCAAAGTTATTACCATTTCTTATATTCTGGGTAAACCCGCGCATGTTGGTGGCAAGCGTCTGATAAGCATAATTTTTTTCCTGATCCACCGGCACTGAATTATCAAAAGTCTGAACCCGGTTGGGAAATAGGTTAATCCAGTTGTCGAGACTTCCCAGGTAATAAACAAGAGGACTGCGGCCAAAAGATGTACTGGCGGCAAAACGGTTGGCCCAGGTGAGATTCCTGTGAATGGGAATATAATGTCTGAAATCTGCACCCAGCACGTACAGCTCGTAATTACGATCAGTTATTTGCCGGTAATACTCCGCGAAAAGCTTGTAGCGCGTTCCCCATAATAAGTTTATACCCAGGCTTCTGGTATTGTCAAATATATATTCTCCCTTGAGCCCTGCCCATGGCCGGGTAATATTGTTTTCGTCAAGACTATTGTAATCCAGCGAAAGAAAAACTGTCCGGTCATGCCTGAAACTTACTGTTCCCTTGAATGACTTTACCTGATCAAACGGGTAGCTCAAAACATACAACACCTCGTGCGTGTGGGTTTTGAGTATATAAAACCCATCTGTCGTGTTGTTCTTGAAAATCTGCCTGTGGAAAATGAACTGCTTGTCTAAGCGCTTTTTCAGGTTTTCAAAACTCAAGAGATATTCATTACTGTCAAAATCACCAGCAAACCTCACTCCCCCGGTAATCTTGTAATCTTCAAAAAGATCATTGGTGCCGAGTTTAAAAAACAAGTTAAACCCGGGATTGTAATAAACAGCTCCACCGGTATAAGCCTGATAAGAGGAATTCAAAAAACTGAAATCGACTTTGCTTGCAAGAAAGTTGGTGTAAAATGAAGTCTCGTACAACCTGCCCTTGGGATCGCGCCGCATGTTGGTATCAATTTGAATCGCGATATTTTCGTCCCGAAGCAATTGATTATAGTAACTGATCTTTTCTTCCTCGAAAACATAATTATTAATGTCTATTTCCTTGCTTTCATCGATTTCAATGGTATCTTCGGCAAGAATTATTTTGTTATCCCGAATCTGACTAACCGGTATTACCTCTTTTTGCAGATTTTTAAGACTATCACTATCTTTTCTCTCACGAGTAAGTGTCTCGCGGTATCCCGTATTCTCAATTTCATCAGATACCGGGAGCTTATTGAAGGTACTTTCATAAAGCCTGTAACGGTCATCATAAAAGAGTAATTCTGAAACGGTTTCTCTTTCCTTGACATAATTATGCTCTTCAATATTCCTTTTGTAGTTAGTAACCGGGTAGGTCTCTGTCAGGTAACGGTAATGTATGGCTGTATCTACAAAACTGATAGTACTATCGAACTCTGCCACGTACCGGTTCATGATACCGTTTTTATCACTTAAATAGACAAACTCGTTATGGTCTGTTTGATAAGGTTGCAGGTTATGATCAAAAGGTTGATCCGTGATATTCCTTAAAATTTTACTTTTTGAACTGTAATTATAGATAAACAGGTCATGGGTTTCCTGCAAGGGAATTTTTTCCTGACCGGCAACGATTGTATCACTGGCACGGTTAGAACTAAAAATAACGCGCTTTGATCCATCAATAAAACGGGGATGGAAATCATCTGCCAAATCATTGGTGATTTGCTCATTTGTTCCTGAAGCAATGGTATGAACAAAGATATCTGTTTTTCCATCAAGTACAGCAGAGAGCACGAGTTTCAAACCATCATGAGAAAATCCGTAATCCAGTATTTTATCAAAATATAAAAAATTTTGATAGTCCATCTCCCCGGTTGCCAGCGTGTAATAGTAGAGTCGTATGCCCCCTTCATCTTCAACAAAAAAAGTTAAAATCCTTCCGGATGGATGCCATGCAAGAACAGGATATGAATAATCTGTTATTTGTTCAAGCCTGTGGCCGTCTTTATGAATTTTCTTGTTTCTACCTGTTTCAAGATGATGAAGCCAAATTTTATACCTGCCCATTTGATTGGTTACATATGCAATGTAATTGGCTTTCGGGTTTTGCCTGACCTGATAATATTTCGTCCTTTCCCTCGGCTTTTTTCCTATGGTTGCTGTCTCCGGCAAAGATTGATCCGGAAAAGTCTCGTAATACTTGTCACAATAAAACACTCTCCACTGCTCGGAGAGATCTTTCAGTGGCATGCCCAGTACATAAAGAAATGCTGTATTGGGGTTCTTGTTAATTCGCGTCAGGTATATTACATTGGAAACAACACTGCTACCGTATGTCTCTGCAATGAACCTCCAAAAAGAGTGCCCGGCGTATGTTGCTTCTTCATTCCTGAGCTGGTTAAACTTGATGAATTCCCCGCTTAATATCCCGTCCTTCACCCTGTTTTCCATGTCAACACTCCAATTTTCCGAAATGTAAGAGATAAGTCCGTTTCGGTACCATTCCGGCAAGGTCAGCAAGGTAGAATTGGTTACATTTTCCCGTAAATCAACCCCGTAAAGCATCTCGTTTAAGATAATCTCTGTAATAGCACCGCTTATTTGCTCTTCCAGTTCGCTGTGGTCTCCTGTATAATAAATAAAAACTTTATTACTTACTATTTTAGTAACACCCCCGGTGTTATATTCATCGCTCCCGCTGATAAGCCCGATATTACTTTGCCGAAAATCGGAAAGTTTATTATAAACAATAAATATCAATCGTTTATCTATCGTGTAATCGAAAAAATTTTCAATTCGTTTTATCTCAGGTTCAAGAAAGCCGGCGGAATACAGGGCAAGTTCCTTTCCGTCCTGGTTATAATAAACATCAAAACGCTCGTACCTAAAATACTGCCAGTAGAAATTATTATGCTGTACCCTGTTTTTACCAAAAGTCATCTGATGACCATTATAAAACTGGGCGGACAGGTGATGACCCGTTGACAGGAGAATCAGCAATGAAAATAATATTTTGTAACGGCACAACATTCGTGCATTATTTGTACATGCCTGTAAAAGTAAATAATCTTTTAAGGATGAGATGGAAAATCTCCCTGTTTTTTATTTAATTTTGTAAATTTCGCAATTATTCCGTTCACGATGACGTTTTATTTTTCGTAATGTTTAGTGAATTTGGGGAACAGTTAGAATGAAATTCATTCAGTTTATAACAAAATTAAAATTTAAGATAATGAAAAGAATTTTTTACCTGTTTGGCATTTTAATGTTATTAACTGTAGTATTGCAGGCACAGTCTATTGCCCCGAACATGTCATTTAATGAAACAACGCATGATTTCGGGAATATTAAGGAAGCTGACGGAACCGTGAAACACAAGTTTGTTTTTACCAACACCGGCAGTTCTCCTCTTATCATTAAAAACGTGAATGCTTCCTGCGGGTGTACCTCTCCCTCCTGGTCGAAAGCGCCTATATTGCCGGGAGCGCAGGGTTACGTTGAAACGACCTTTGACCCGAGAAACAGGCCGGGAAATTTTTCAAAAACCATCACGGTCGATTCGAATGGTGAACCGTCCAGGCAAATACTCACGATCACGGGAGATGTTTTAGCCCGTGAAAAGTCTCTTGAAGAATTGTATCCTGTAGCATTTGGCCCGGTCCGTACCAAATCCAATCATGTTACTTTTGGAAATCTTTTCAATGGTGATGTTAAAACCCAGGATATTGAATTCGTGAACACGTCCGGTGAACCAGTGAAAGTTGCTTTCTCAAATTTACCAAAACATTTAGAAGTATCGGGCATTCCCTCCATGGTAAGTCCAAAACAAAAATTCGCTGCAAAATTTACTTTCAATACTAATCTTTCCAATGACTGGGATTTCGTGAGGGATATAGTATACATGGAAGCCAACGGGCAAAGAGTAAAAAATTACCTTAACATCAGTGCTGTAATCAGGGAAGATTTTTCAAAACTCACCCCGGCTGAGAAAGCAAACGCACCGGTGGCCACGTTCGATAATTTAAAGTTTAATTACGGGAAAATTAAAGAAGGTGAAGTCGTTGAAAATGAATTTGTACTGAAAAATACAGGGAAAAGTAATTTAATTATTCGCAAGGTAAAAGCCAGTTGTGGTTGCACGGCCGTGAATCCTGAAAAAAATGTAATTGCCCCGGGACAATCCACGACCATCAAAGCCGTTTTCAATTCAAAAGGCAGGCGTGGTGCGCAGAGGAAATCAGTCCGGGTTATCACCAACGATCCGGCTAATTCATCTCTCGTGCTATGGATTGAAGGTGTGGTAGAATAAATCATCAAATCCGTTGACGCGTAAAAAGAAAGATAAAGACTCGCTTATTGTCAGCAGGGGGGTATATCAGCCCCCCTCTGTTAACCCGTCCATTTCAAACCGACTAAAAAAGAAAAAAAGTATATCTGTCGATGAATATGTCAAGGGTATACTCAACCGGGACATCATCATGCTTAGCAGGGCCATTACGCTGATTGAGAGCTCCCTCCCGGAACACGCGGATGCAGCCTCCGAAATTATTGACCGGTGCCTGCCCCACTCGGGTAATTCTTCACGAATTGGCATAACAGGTGTACCTGGTGTAGGGAAAAGTACCTTTATTGAATCGTTTGGCAACCTGATAACTGGTAAAAACTACCGTTTGGCTGTATTAGCAGTTGATCCAAGTAGTGAAAGATCAAAGGGAAGCATCCTGGGTGATAAAACCAGGATGGAAAGCTTATCATCTAACCCCAACGTGTATATAAGACCTTCCCCTTCTGCAGGTTCGTTAGGCGGGGTAGCCCGAAAAACCCGGGAAGCCATTATTCTTTGCGAGGCAGCAGGTTATGAAATTATTTTTATCGAAACCGTGGGTGTGGGACAATCTGAGACCGCCGTGCATTCCATGGTTGATTTTTTCCTGTTACTCATGCTCGCTGGTGCTGGTGATGAACTACAGGGCATCAAAAGAGGTATCATGGAAATGGCCGATATGATCGCGATTACAAAAGCCGATGGAACAAATAAAGAAAGAGCCGAACAGGCAAAATCTGAATTTGCCAATGCATTACACCTTTTTCCGGAACCTCCATCCGGTTGGACTCCCAGGGTAGTTACTTGTTCAGCTTTAAAAAACACTGGACTGGAAGAAATATGGAAAAGCATTAACGATTATTTCATGCACTCGAAAAATAATAATTTCTTTCAGGAAAAAAGAAAATACCAGGCCAGGTACTGGATGTATGAATTCATTAATGAATCGCTGAAAAACAGTTTTTACAATGATGCGCTCGTCAAAGAAAAACTCGCCGTGATGGAAACCCGGGTAATGAATGAATCGATTAACTCTTTTCAGGCAGCAAAATCATTGCTCGAAGAATATTTTAAAAAAAATAAAAACCCGTGATAAATTATACAATGTGGAAATCATTGCCCTGCCTGGCATCCCATGTACGGTTCCCGGGATAACTAGACCGGTAAATCTATAGTTAAAAACCAATTCCCCTGTTGTATTACCCGAGCTAAATGGAATAATCATTCCGAAGAATTTGCAGGTGAAAACCTGCAGCAGGAACTGAAAAAAATGTTTACAGGATAGATTTTAATTCCAATAAATCTTTGATTTCATGGGTAATATTCTCATCATGGATAAAACCTGCCGGATTATAATATACCTGATCAATACCAGCGTTTCTGGCGCCCAGGATATCAATCTCCAGATCATCACCGATCATGATACTTTCAGCTTTTCGTGCATTCACGCTTGTTATGGCAAATGTAAATATTTCTTTTTTTGGTTTTTGGGCACGCGCGTTTTCCGATGTAATTATCTTCCTGAAATATTTAACCAGTCCGGATTCTTTCATTTTGATGAATTGTACCTCGTTGAAACCATTCGTGAGAATAAATAGTTCATATTTGTCGTGCAGGTACTCAACAATTTCTTTAGCATTTGGAATTAAATGAGTCTTGTATGGAGCCAGCTTAATATATTCATTACCCAATTCTTCAGCCAACAGCGCATCTGTAATATTAAAATCAGCCAGTGTTAAAACGAAACGTTCCGTTCGTAGTTTCATTTTGGTCATTTCTCCCCGCCTGTACAAGTCCCACAATATTTCGTTATGATACTTGTAGCGCTCTGAAAAAGCTTCAACACTCCCAAATCGTCCCGTAATGTTCCTTCGCTCCAGGATATCCCTGAAGGCAGCAACCGAGTTAGCTTCAAAATCCCAGAGAGTCCTGTCCAAGTCAAAATAGATATACCTGTATCTTTTATACATAACAATAAGATCTTCGCTTTACAGGGTCTAAAAATAACAAATAATCTCACGGGGTAAAGCGTATTCTTATGTTTTGTTCAGGACAAACAGAGCTGATAACGCGCTAAAGAATTACTTATTTTTACTTATTCCAGGCGTTTGGTTCGAGCATCCAACTTTCAAGCGGGTAATCATCCTCGCATATTGGCGAAAGTTTTCTCTCTATTTCCCGCTTTTCGGCATCCTTACCCAAGGTAAAAACTTCAAGCATCCAGCTTTCAATTTCAAGGCTCTCTTCATAAGTATCGAAGGTAATTTCGAACAAGGCAGAACGAACCAACGAATTACCAGTTTTCCACATTTCAAGAGTGGTCATCCAGGATTCAAGTTTCAGATTTTCCTCGTAATCAGGAAAGGTGATCATATCTACCAGATTCGCGGAAGTAACATAGTTTTCCCCTCGGATTATTGCCTCTGAAATAGATATACCAATATTTTTCAACTCAGAACTGGCCTGATACATTGTTGATGTTTGCGCGTATGCACCTGATATGAATATAGCAAATAATGTTACGGGAATAATTCGTTTCATCTTATATTGTATGAGTTTTTTATTAGTTTCCATGGCCTTTTGGTTTTTCAAGTTTGTATAACATTCTTAATCACCTTCCGTGCCAAACCACACATGTTGCTGGTATAGTGGCTTTTGCGACACTCCACGGAATTAAAACTCATTATGAAATGTGAACGATTTCGTGACAAGCGGTGTTCGAATATGTACGATCGAATTCACGATTCTGTTAGATACTTGAAATTAGAGTAAATAATAAGAGAGACAATTTTGGCCTTACTTATTCCCTTCAACAATCAACACGAGCTCACCCCGGGGAGAATTGTCAGTAAAATGCTGACTCAAAAAACCAAGTGTTCCTCTAACCGTTTCTTCAAACTTTTTTGATAATTCACGGGATACAGAGGCATTTCTATCTGCCCCGAGAACATCGGATAAATCTACAAGTGTTTTCACTAACCTGTGGGGTGATTCGTACAATACAATTGTCCTTTCTTCATTGAGGAGTGATTCAATTCTTGTTTTCCTGCCTTTCTTACGTGGGAGGAATCCTTCAAAAACAAATCGATCACAAGAGATGCCACTTAAAACCAACGCGGGAATAAAGGCTACCGGCCCGGGCAAAACCTCAACTTCAATATCCTCCTTCACGCATTCTCTAACAATTAAGAAGCCCGGGTCACTGATACCCGGTGTACCGGCATCTGAAACCATGGCTAAATGTTTCCCATCTTTCAAAGCATGGATTATATCAGCCAAGACCCGGTGTTCATTAAATTTATGGAACGATTTTAACCGTGTTTTTATATTGAAATGATCAAGCAAAACGAACGTTTTCCTTGTATCTTCAGCCAGGATTAAATCAACCGTACCAAGCACTTCAAGTGCCCTGGCTGAAATATCACCAAGATTACCTATTGGGGTGGCAACAAGTGTTAGTTTTCCTGTCATTATTTAATGATGTGTCTTCTCCTGACCAGATCAAGGAGTTTTTGAACCACGGGGTCATCCACGTCCCAATCGAAATTTTCATTGAGGTAATTAAAAGCTTCGTTAAAGTTGGTAGCCTCGTTTAACTTATGCACCACTTTCTTGAAATGTTCAGCATTACCATCAAATAATTCCTTTATAAATAAAAATTTATCATTGAGTCCAATAGCAGATTCAATACTCCTGATGGGTTTAGATTGTAAAACAGATGACAAATCCTTTCTGGTTCCCAGGGTTTTATCTGCTAGTGTTTCATTGATAAACTTTTTTTGTTCCTGGAATTTATCTGCAATAATCCCGGGTGGTCGTTTTTCAGTTTCCGGTTTTTTCTTTTCTGCCGGTTCAACTTCATTACCAATAGGCTTATCATCTTTTTTGTTTTTCAAATCCTCAGTATTTTGCTGCTTTTCATCTACCTCGTCAACATCTTTCGGGATTTTATTTTCATTAATGGAACTTGCCTCCACCTCCTGTTTATCTGTATCATCTGAAAAATCAAAACCCTGGTTGTTGTTCCAATTTAGCAAATTATCATAAATTCCCCGAATTTTGTCCAAAGCCAAATCCAAGTCAATTTGTAACGTGTTTTTAGTATTATCCAACTGACCAATAATCCGCTCCAGAGAAATCAGTTCCTTTAAAAGTTTTTCTTTTCTTTTTTCCAAATCCATTGTGGTATTATCCTTTTTACTCTGTATTTTAGTTATTTTTGTAAAAGTAACGAATTATATTCAGAAAACTTATCAGGATGTTTATAGAAAATCTTCCGGAAAACAGTCAGTCGGGATGGATTGAAGTGATAACCGGTGCGATGTTCAGTGGAAAAACAGAAGAATTAATCCGGAGATTAAGAAGAGCCAAAATAGCGGCCCAGCGTGTAATAATCTTTAAACCGTATATTGATAAAAGATATTCTCTTTCAGAAGTTGTATCACATGACGCCCAAACCATTCCTTCCACCCCTGTTCATCGACCCGAGGAAATACTAAAACTTTCAGAAAAAATAAGTGTAATTGGTATTGATGAAGCACAGTTTTTTGACACGACAATTATTGACGTTTGTAATGAATTGGCCAACAAGGGATGCAGGGTAATCGCGGCAGGCCTGGATATGGATTACATGGGAAGACCTTTTTCGCAGGTTGCTTCTTTAGCAGCAATGGCAGAATATGTAACTAAACTCCATGCCATTTGCATGAAATGTGGCAGCCTTGCTCATTTTTCACACAGAAAAGCTAACTCGCCGGAATTGGTGCTGATTGGTGAAAAGGAACATTATGAACCTCTTTGCCGTAAATGTTATAACAGGGAAAAGAAAACACATGACAACCAAGTTTGACTACGATCTCTCAAATATAGCAGAAATTGTCAGGGGAGAATTAAAAGCCAATAAAAACCAGATTATCAGACATTTACATGTCGATAGCAGAACTGCTTTTATATCGGGTGATGCCCTGTTTTTTGCCATCAGGGGAGAAAGGCATGATGGTCATCGTTTTATACCTTCCCTTGCAGAAAAAGGGTACCGTAATTTCGTTATATCAGAGAATTATCTTCCTGAAAAAATGCCGGAATGCAATTTTATTTTGGTTAAAGATACTCTTCAGGCATTGCAGCTACTTGCCAGGCATAAGCGGGACCGTTTAAAGGGAAAAGTGATTGGAATAACGGGCAGTAATGGTAAAACCATAGTAAAAGAATGGCTCTTTCAGTTATTGCAATCTCACAAGAAGACAGAACGTAGCCCAAAAAGTTATAACTCCCAGGTAGGTGTTCCTCTTTCTTTATGGTCAATTGACGAGGATGCAGATTTCGCGCTGATTGAAGCAGGCATATCTCATCCCGGGGAAATGATTATCCAACAACAAATGATCAGACCCGATATTGGTATTATTACAAATATCAGGGAGGCGCACCAGGAAAATTTCAAATCATACGAACACAAGGCCCGGGAGAAGCTAATGCTTTTTAAAAACTGTGATATCATTGTTCACGGTATTGATCAGGAACCGATTAACAGAATGATAAAGGAAGCGCCCTACATGAAGGATAAACTACATTTTACCTGGAGTTTCCGTGATCATTCCGCTGATTTGAAGATACTATCAGTAAAAAAAGAAAATAATAACACCAGGATCTCTGCACTTTATGGATACCGTAAAATTCAATGGACTATTCCTTTTACCGATTATGGTTCTGTTGAAAACAGCGTCATATGCTTCTCCTGCATTTTGCAACTGGGATTTCTGCCAGCTACCATGGCAGAAAGAATGAGAAACCTGACTCCCATCGAGATGCGATTGGAACAAAAAACCGGAATAAACGGGTGTACCTTAATTAATGACAGCTACAACAGTGATTTGGTATCTTTGTCAATCGCCATAGACTATCTCAATCAGCAGCAAAACCCGGTTAAAACAATAGTTTTATCAGACATTCTCCAGTCTGGCAAAGAAGAGAAAGAGCTATACATGGAAGTAGCAATATTACTTAACAAAAAAAATATTGACCGGTTAATCGGAATTGGGCCATCCATCTCGAAAAATAAACAACTCTTTAATGAAGGTTCTGTCTTTTATGATTCAACTGATGATTTTTTAAAAGGAAATAATTATAATTCCTTTTACAACGAGGCCATTCTTATTAAAGGATCCAGGCCATTTCATTTCGAGAAGATCACCGCTTTTCTTGAAGAAAAAGTGCACCAGACAGTTCTTGAAATTAACATGAATTCTCTCGTTCATAACCTGAATGATTACCGATCGAAGCTCAATCCCGGCGTGAAAATAATGGTTATGGTGAAAGCCCTGGCATACGGTAGCGGAAGCAGCGAAATTGCTCGCTTATTGCAGTATCATAAAGTAAATTACCTGGCAGTGGCTTATGCCGACGAAGGATACGAATTAAGAAAGGCTGGTATTGAAATACCCATCATGGTGATGAATCCGGAAGTTTCAACCTTCCGGGGCCTGACAGAACACAACCTGGAACCGGAAATATATAGCTTTAATATCCTTAAACGTTTCGCCGGCTACCTGGAGCAATCGGGTATAAAAAACTACCCTGTTCATATCAAAATCGATACCGGCATGAAACGTTTAGGATTTAATATTGCTGACATAGAATTACTAACAAAAGAATTGCACCTTGCATCCTGCATCAAAATTAAAACTGTATTTTCTCATCTTGCAGCTGCAGACGAACCGGAACACGATGAATTTACATACCAGCAGGTTTCCCGGTTTAAAGAAGCCGCGGAGATCATACAAAAATCTATAGATTACCCGATTGACAGGCATATACTGAATTCCGCGGGCATAGAACGATTCCCGGATGCCCAGTTCGAAATGGTACGCCTGGGAATTGGTCTTTACGGTGTTAGCGTGAAAAATAAAAAAAACCTTAAAAATATCAGTACACTAAAATCAATAGTTTCGCAAATCCGGGAAGTTCATAAGGGAGAAAGCGTGGGATATAGCAGGAATGGCATACTGAAAAACAACGGGAAAATTGCTATTATACCCATTGGTTACGCGGATGGTCTAAAAAGAAACCTTGGAAATAATGTTGGAAAAATATACATTAATGGTAAATTTGCTCCCATTGTTGGTAATATTTGTATGGATATGTGTATGATAGACATCTCGGGAATTGACGCGAAAGAGGGAGACGAGGTTATCATCTTTGGCGATAAGTTGCCCGTGAGTAAGATTGCTGAATGGGCTGGTACCATCCCATACGAGATACTTACCTCGGTATCATCGCGGGTAAAAAGAATTTATACACAAGAATAAACGGGAAAGATTTATGCCCAAAATATCGGTCGTAATAATCACTTTTAACGAGGAACGAAATATTGAACGCTGCCTCAAATCGATAATCGATGTTGCTGATGAAATTGTCGTGGTGGACTCTTTTTCTGTTGATAAGACAGAAGAATTATGCAATAAATATGGAGTAAAATTCATTCAACATCCCTTCGTGGGGCATATTGAACAAAAGAATTATGCAATAACCCAGGCAAGCTACCCTCATATTTTATCACTCGATGCTGACGAAGAACTTTCTTCAACTCTCAAAAAATCGATTCTTGAAGTAAAAGAGAACTGGACACATGATGGTTATTATTTTAATCGATTAACCAGTTATTGTGGAAAATGGATTCGTCACACCAGTTGGTACCCAGCCAGAAAATTAAGGCTTTGGGACAGCAGGAAAGGGCGATGGGGTGGCACCAATCCACACGATAAATTCATTTTAAAGAAAGGATGCAACCAAAAATTCATAAAAGGAGATTTACTGCATTATTCATATTATTCAATACAGGATCACATACAACAAATTAACCGGTTTACCGATATTGTTGCCCGTAGCTATTACCAAAAAGGCAAAAATGCCAGCTACTTTAATATATTATTTCATCCAATCTGGCGATTATTCCGCGACTATATTATAAAACTGGGTTTTCTGGATGGATTTTATGGCTTGGTTATCAGTGTGAACTCTGCTCACGAGACCTTCCTCAAGTACATCAAGTTAAGAAATATAATTCGAACCCAGGATTTATCCCAACGATACAAGATTTGTTTTGTGAACACGACCAAAACATGGGGTGGTGGAGAAAAATGGCACTATGATATCTCCACACGCATATGCAACTCGGGCAAAGATGTGATTTTTATTACCAACAAGAGGAGTGAGTTATTTTTCCGAATTCGAAGAACCTGCCTTAAATTATATAGTATCAGGGTTTCCAACCTGAGTTTCATTTCTTTTTTTAAAATAAAAAAGATCGTGAAAATACTGCAACGTGAAAAGGTTAAAACAATCATTATCAATCTTTCGGCCGACTTGAAAGTAGCGGGTTTCGCGGCAAAGATGGCCGGGGTACAACACATTATTTATCGAAGGGGAAGTGCCATTCCTATCCGAAACTCTATCCTGAATCGCTATATCTTTAAGAATATTGTTACAGAAATTATTGCAAATTCAGAAGAAACCAAAAAAACTATCCTGACGAATAATAGCCAGCTTTTTGATCCTAACAAAATAAAGGTGATTTATAATGGGATTAACCTCAAAAAATTCAAGGGTTTTTCTGAAAATGGTATGATTAAAAGATATGGTGATGAGGTGATTATCGGCAACGCTGGTAGAATTGTCAAGCAAAAAGGACAAAAATACTTTGTTGACCTTGCAGAAATACTCAAGAGAGAAAACCTTAACTTCAGAATTGTTATCGCGGGTGAAGGTAAGCTCAAGAATGACATTATCAGTTATGCCCGTGTAAAAAAAGTTGAAAAACAGATTGAATTTATTGGGTTTGTTGAAAATATTAGGGGTTTCATGGAAGGGATTGACATTTTCTGCCTGCCGTCACTTTGGGAGGGATTTGGTTACGTGCTGGTAGAAGCCATGGCTTGTTATAAACCGGTTGTCGCTTTCAATACCAGCAGTAACCCGGAAATCGTGACAGAAAACGAAACCGGCTATCTCGTGAACAGGGGAGATATAGAGGGAATGGCAAAAAAAATAATCACCCTGATTAAGGATAAAAAACTACGGGAACAGTTTGGGATAAACGGCCGGAAAAAAGTAGAGGAAATATTTGATATTGAAAAAACAATGAGTAACGTGGAAGAGTTTTTAGAGGGCAAGAATGGTGTTTAAATACTATTTAAAATCTTTATATGAACTTGCTTTAAACCCAAATTGACCGATCTCAATCGATGAAGATAGTGAAAATTTCACAACACTTCGTTTGTGAAATTCAACAAACTCAATACCGGGGTTATCCCGTCAACTGACGAAAAACGTTTGTTCGCTTCTCTTTAACTGTTATCTACTTTTTCCCTTTTCCCTGGTCAGTCTTGGAAGATTTAGAGATGGAATCACGCATGTCGGTATCAGCCTCAATGTTTTTCATCCGGTAATAATCCATGATGCCCAGATTGCCTTTTTTGAATGCATCTGCCATGGCCAAAGGAATTTCCACCTCGGCTTCAATAACCTTGGCGCGGGCTTCCTGAGCTTTGGCCACCATTTCCTGCTCCTCTGCAACTGCCATGGCTCTTCTCTCTTCGGCCTTGGCCTGGGCAATGTTCTTATCGGCATTGGCCTGATCAATCTGTAGCACGGCACCAATGTTTTTACCGATGTCGATATCGGCAATATCTATAGAAAGTATTTCAAAAGCAGTACCCGAGTCAAGTCCTTTTTGAAGTACCAGCTTAGAAATGCTGTCTGGATTCTCGAGAACAGCCTTGTGTGATTCCGAAGAACCTATTGAAGACACGATGCCCTCACCTACCCTGGCCAGAATAGTTTCTTCACCGGCCCCACCCACCAGTCTTTTTATGTTGGCACGAACCGTTACCCTGGCTTTTGCTATGAGTTGAATACCATCCTTTGCAACAGCAGTAACCGGTGGAGTGTCAATCACTTTGGGGTTTACCGACATTTGAACGGCTTCAAATACATCACGACCTGCTAGATCAATCGCGGTAGCCATGTTAAAAGGTAAATCAATGTTTGCCTTATCGGCCGACACGAGTGCATGTACCACAGGTTCCACGTGTCCACCTGCCAGGAAGTGGGCTTCCAGTTCATCCCGGTTTAGTTTTAAACCAGCCTTGGTTCCTTCAATAAGGGCCCGCACTATAATGGATGGTGGCACCTTACGCCAACGCATGAAAATCAACTGTAATAATGAAATCCTAACACCCGATACCAGTGCCTGAAACCAGAGATTCAGCGGAACAAGGTAAAGGATAATCCAAAAGCCGACGATTACGGCCACGATAATAATAAGATAAACACCAATGTCTCCCATGTTTTCTAAGATTTTATTTTAACAATAATTTTATTCTTGTATACTTTAGTAACTTCAATTTCCGCGTTCTCACTGATGAAATCTCCCGAGGAACTGCCTTCAATAATCTGTCCGTTCACAAGCACATTCCCAGTAGGTGCAAGGCGGGTAACGGTTTTTCCTTCATCACCTGGTTTTACAATACCTTCGAGAGAATCGCTCGCCCTACCTTCAACATATTTGGTATGCATCACCCTGTTCCACGTTTTGGATCGCAGGGTAAGGGTCAGGGTAAGAATAACACCAACCCCGGTACCAAATAATACATAATGTCCCATTGGTGTTCCATAGTACTTGTATGCCATGAATATGCTGCCAATAATCAACACGAAACCGCCAATTCCTGCAATTGTAACACCAGGAGCAATTAAAAATTCAACAATCAGGAGAAATATCCCGAGCACTATCAAAATTATTATGGCTAAAACCGACATATTATTACTCTATGGTTGCATTTAAACCCCGGTCTATTAATCCTTGCCGCATGGGACGTAAAAATGTTTTTGATCCTTTCTTTACATCACACTTGCCCTTGTAATGCACCATGAATGTACATTGCTCTGCCTGCTCCAAATCGTGATCACATACTTCAATTAATGCATCTATCACGTAATCAAAGGTGTGATGATCATCATTATGCAACACGAGAAAGCTTTTATGGCCTGTTTCATCATCGACCACTTCCTCTTCAATCTTCTCCAAATGTTCTTTTTCCGACATAATGTAACTTTTAAAAAAGTAAAAATAGTGAGAGGATTTTATTTTTCATATATAAAATTAGAAAAAAATAATTTATCAGGATTGATTTATCTGATACAATTTTTGTTAAGGCCAATCATTATACAGATTTAATTGAACGGAACTATAAAGTCTATTGAAAATCCCTTACATCTTTCTTTTCCTTTAACAGATTGGTGCGTTAACGAACGTGAAAAATATCCCTGTAACATTTATCCCCCTTTTTGTGCCAATAATAGCCGTTGCAAGAAATTGTATCAGCTTAATTTTACCGGAAAAAAATGAAGAATATTACTGGAAAAATTGTATTTACATTTATTATTATTGGCTTCCCTCTTTTATTATCATCACAGGTTAGCCTCCATGTAAGTCCTGAAGGAAAAGACAAAAATCCCGGAACACTGAAAAAACCTTTTAGAACCATCGAAAGGGCAAAGGATGAAGTCAGACAAACAATTGGCTCTTCCCGTGAAAGCATTACCGTTTACCTGCATGAAGGCATGTATAACTTAAGTGAAACCCTTGAATTCACTCATTTGGATGGCGGAACAGGTAACCAGGAAGTCATTTACAAGGCCTATAAGGATGGATTACCCGTGATTAGTGGGGGTTTCCCTTTAGAAAACTGGCAAATGGTAGGCGATTCTTTATTGAAAACCAAAGCAAATGGACTGAACTTCCGGCAAATATATGTTAACAAAAGGAGGGCCACCAGGGCTCGAACACCAAATACAGGTGATTACTACAAAACCAAAATCTGGGATTATCTTACCGAATCTATCATTATTGATTCAAAATATATCAAAAAGTGGAACAATTTTGAACAGGTGGAATTCGTGATGCAAATGTGGTGGACCGATTATTACCTTCGCCTCGCGGAATTCAAGGAACCCGACGTGTATATTCACTTCGACTGGATGCCCAAGTATTCAAGACTTATCTTTCAGGAACCAGAGCAATCCATCATCTGGGGAAAAATGTTTCCACCAAAAATTGACGGCCATGCATTTCATTTTGAAAATGCATTTGTATTCCTGGATAGTCCTGGTGAATGGTATCTTGACACGGAAAAAGATACACTTTATTACTTGCCCAGTCCGGGCGAGGATAATAAGAATATTGAAGTAATTGTACCAGCCCTTGAAACCCTGGTTAGCATAAATGGCACTCCCGATAATCCGGTTAAAAACTTGTCATTCGAGGGGATCGGGTTTTCGTATTCTACATGGCTGCGACCCTCTGAGGCAGGCCATGTTGTTACACAGGCAGGTCAGTTTTCTTTAATAGATGATAAAACCTCCGGCCATCCACCCGCGGCTGTTATTGTAAATTACGCTGAAAACATAAATTTTTCAGAGAATGTTTTCAAACAATTGGGAGCATCAGGCATTGATTATTATAACGGGGTAAATCATTCAAACATTAAGGGAAATGTTTTTCAGGATATTTCAGGAAACGGGATTTCTATTGCCCATTTTGCTGAAGATGACTGGCACAAGACTAATGAAGGCTTTTTTCCGGAAGATAATGAAGTTATCACCGGGAATATTCTTGTTTCGGACAATTACGTGAACCAGACAGGGAGAGACTATTACGGGTCCATCGGGATTGCTGTCGGCCTGGGTCATGATATCACGATTCAGCATAATGAAATTTGGGAAACACCCTACACCGGTATCAGCGTGGGCTGGGGATGGACACCACTGCCCAATCCCATGAAAAACAATATCATCCGGAATAATCATATTCATAATGTATTGACCATGTTATGCGATGGCGGTGGGATATACACGCTTTCTAACCAACCGGGAGGAATCATCAAAGAGAACTATATACATGATATTCAGATATCAGAATGGGCACTGGGTACTATTAATTCAGGAATATACCTCGATGAATACAGCAACGAGATAACAATTGAGATGAACCTTCTTGAAAATATAATGAATGATCCCATCTATAATATTAAACGAAACACTACCCTTGAACTCACATTCATTAAAAACGAACTCTGGTACAGGCGATTCACTGAAGATCACAAGCGAGTATTACGCGAAGCCGGTCCAAGAATGGAATACAGGTACATGAAAACATTCCTGGATTAAAATCATGTTGTCATGAAATAATTTTGCAATTGTTCATGCTTGTCTGGAAATATTATAAATAAGCATTGAAACATGTTCTACAACATTTTGTAACAATTATTTTGATATATTTAGGCCGCAAAAAAAAAAATCAAAATACTTAAAAGATGGAGCAAAACGGATTAACCAAAGTTAAGTTTTTCAATGGAAATGAGATACCACTTGAATTGCACAAGGTAAGAACGGTTCAAAAATTACACCTGAAACCGGTTGATGAAAGATTAAATGCCATGGAGGAAGGCGGCTACAATACATTCCTCCTGAAAACCAAGGACATTTTCCTTGACATGTTGACCGACAGCGGCACCAATGCCATGAGCGACAACCAGGTATCGGCCATGTTGCAGGCAGATGATGCCTATGCAGGTTCTGCCAGTTTTTATAAAATGGAAGATGCACTAAAAAATATTTTCGGTAAAAAATACATACTCCCAGCCCACCAGGGCAGGGCTGCTGAAAATATCATCTCGCAGGTTTTTATCAAAACGGGTGATATTATTCCCATGAACTATCATTTTACAACAACAAAAGCCCACATGGAGCTCAACGGGGGTAAACTCTTCGAAATATACACGGATGAAGCCCTCAAGATAAAAAGCAACAACCCGTTCAAAGGAAATATTGATGTTGAGAAATTCAAAGCACTGATTAAACAATTCGGAAAAGAGCATATTCCTTTTATAAGATTTGAAGCGTCTACAAACCTCATCGGAGGACAGCCATTCTCGATGCAAAACATGAGAGACGTGAAAAAGGTTGCCGATGAACATGGTATCATGGTCGTGCTTGATGCCAGCCTGATTGGTGAAAACGCGTATTTCATTAAAAAACGTGAAAAAGAATATTCCAATACCAGCATTCATGATATTTTGTTGGAGATGTGCTCAATGTCCGACATTGTATACTTTTCAAGCCGCAAGGTAAGTTCAACAAGAGGTGGTGGAATTTGTACCAACAGTGAAGAACTTTACCTGAAAATGCGTGATTTAATTCCACTTTACGAGGGATTCCTCACTTATGGCGGGATGTCGGTAAGAGAAATTGAAGCGATGGCCGTTGGTTTGGAAGAAACAATGGATGATACGGTTATCAGCCAGTCGCCTTCTTTTATTGAATACGCGGTAAACGAACTCGATAAAATGGAAATTCCGGTGATAACACCTGCCGGAGCCCTGGGAGCTCACATCGATTGCATGGGATTTTTGCCACATGTTCCACAGGAAGAATACCCGGCAGGCGCTTTGGCTGCCGCTCTCTTTATTATTTCCGGCATCAGGGGCATGGAAAGAGGAACCATCTCCAGTGTGCGCGACGAGAATGGCAAAGACCTGCTGGCCGACATGGAGCTATTGCGGTTAGCGTTCCCGCGCCGTGTTTTTACCTTGTCTCAAACCATGTTTGTTATTGACAGGTTAAATTGGTTATACCAAAACCGCAACCTGGTTGGTGGACTTAAATTCGTTGAAGAACCGCCTGTTTTACGTTTCTTCATGGGACGACTTGCTCCAACAAGTAACTGGCCCGAAAAGCTGGTGAAAAAATTCAAAGAAGATTTCAACGGTAGCCTGTAAATTAACTAAAAAGCCCTTCCTTCTTCAGGTTGGGCTTTTTAATTGTTACAAGTAATGACTGACTGGAACAGAATCCGGAGTTTTTTTCCTGCCTGCAGAAAATTCACGTATCTTAATCCCGCGGGGGGATCCCCTGTTTCCATTCAAGCAGCATCAGCAGCCAAAAATTATTATGATGAGATGTTGCATGAAGGGGATACCTTGTACGATCTATGGCTTGAAAGGAAAGAAAAAGTAAGAACAACACTGGCCAGGTTTATCAACGCTTCACCCGATGAAGTTGCTTTTACCCTGAATACTTCCCATGGCATGAACCTGGTTGCCGGAATGATTGATACATCCGGAGAAATTCTTACCATGCACGATGAGTTTCCATCGACTACTTTTCCATGGATACATAAAGGGGTAAAGATGAAGCACGTGATGCCGGTAGATAATGGCTACCCTCTTGAGAATATTGAAAATGCTATTTCCAACCATACGAGAGCACTGGTTTCCAGTCACGTTCAATACAACACCGGGTTTAGACAGGACGCGGTTGCACTCGGACAATTATGCCGGAAATATAAACTGATTCACGTCTTGAATATCACGCAATCAATCGGGGCAATGCCCATTGATGCCAGAAAATTCGAGGCAGACTTCATGGTTTTCACTGGTCTGAAGTGGCCGATGGCCGGTTACGGGATCGGGGGCATTTATATCAATAAAGGAATTCAGGAAAAGGTGAAATTTCCCGTCGCGGGGTGGCAAAGCGTAGAACTTCCGGAAGAAATGAATAACCGTACAATGAAATTGCAAAAAAGAGCCGCGGTGCTTGAACCCGGCTGTCCACATTTTGGAAATATTTTCGCGCTGGGAGCTGCCCTGGAACTTTTAGATGAAATTGGTTCAAAAAACATCCAGGAAAGAATCATGGAACTAAATCGTTACCTGGTGAAAAAATTGCAAGGATTAAAAGCTGAAATCATCACGCCTCTTGATGAAAAACACAGGTCGGGTATTACTGTTACACGACATTCAAATGCTAAAACAATTGTTGAAAAACTGGCATCCAGGAAAATCATTGTCTCTGCCAGGGGAGAAGGAATCCGGATTTCACTTCATATTTATAATAATGAAGAAGATATTGATTGTTTTATAAAGGAATTGAAAAGAATTTATTGAATGTCTCCAAAGGCTAATCCCTGTCATATGAAGTCCGCCAGCGCCGAATTGCAGAGGCACCTAGAACCGTGAAGAATTCTTCCTGCCAGTGACGCGTCACACTTGATATTGCAGAAAAGATGTCCTTTGTTTTCGGTGAGTGACACAGATCAACCATCATTTTTTCATTGACATGACAATAGTAGAATATTGTTTTGCAGAAACGTGGCTTTTTGGTTTTTCCCTCGAAAATCTGTTAATCTATTATTACCGCGGGCTGCAGCACCGGGGTAATTGGTGTCCGGTTTTCCTCAATCTATCTTGTGATACGCGAGCAGCCACATCTGCATTCAATAATAACAAATAACTATAAATAAGCATCAATCACACTGAATGTAAATTACAATTGAATATCTATCGATTGTCTATTCTATGACTCTCGACCGGCGGTTGGAACCTATGACCTTCTTTTTCATCACAAATCTCCTATTTCTAATGATTTTTTCCTATCATTCTGAAAAATAATTCCTTAATAATTATTGATCTTGAATAATTCTAATTAACTTTACCGCGTTTTTTTACATGATGGGCAAGATTATGTTTTTATCATCATGTTGTATTTAATAACTTATTTTTTTTGACAATGAACATTTACGTAGGAAACATCAGCTATCAGATTGGTGAAGATGAATTAAAACAAATTTTCGAAGAGTTCGGAGAGGTATCTTCGGCAAAAATTATCACTGATAAATACAGTGGAAGAAGTAAAGGCTTTGGTTTTATCGTCATGGATAATGATGAGGAAGCCGCGAGTGCAATTAAAAATCTGAATGGTAAAGAAATTAACAACCGTCAGATTGTGGTCAATGAAGCCAGGCCCAGGCAAGAATAGAAAAATTTATTAGCCTGGTTGTTGAGGCCTGAGTTACATATTCAGGCTTCAACCACCAACCCAGAAAGTGCAGCAAGCAACTTTTCACTCGTTTATAATTTTATATTATTGGTTTCTTGAACCCCGACAGGTTCAGCGAAACTAAACTTATCATTCAAAAATCATCATTCCCCTTTGTAAAAAATGATGATTCTTGGATGGATTTTTTATTATATTAATTTCCGCTATTCGATTCAGCATTAAAGGATACACGCGGGTATTGGGCGCCAGCTTTTTTTCTTCAACCTGAAATGGAAATCCCGCCTGATTTTTTTTATCTTTTCTGAATTTTAATTAGTTTTAACATCTCTTTCCGGTGAACCAATAATTGTTTGATATCTTGTATTGATTTCAAAACAATAATATTCCTATGCACTATGTCATACACTGAAAATAAAATAGCTGTCATTGCCTCAAAGTTTGTTAATGGCACGAACCGTCACGTGTTTCTTACTGGTAAAGCCGGGACTGGGAAAACAACCTTCCTTAAACAAATTAAAGAATACACCCATAAAAATTGTATTGTTGCCGCACCCACCGGTATAGCGGCAATAAACGCGGGTGGCGTAACCTTGCATTCACTGTTTCATTTACCTTTTGGGACGTTCGTTCCCGGTAATTTCTCCGATTATAACGATCAAATCAACATTCAGTTAAACACTCCAAGAACATTACTAGCCAATCTAAAGATGAACCGGTACAAGCGTGATCTCATCCGGGAACTTGAATTACTGATAATTGATGAAGTAAGTATGCTCCGGGCAGATCTTCTTGATGCCATTGACGTAATATTGCAACATATCAGGAGGAAAAAGAACATACCTTTTGGCGGGCTTCAGATTCTATTCATAGGAGATCTCATGCAACTTCCACCGGTGGTAAAGAATGATGAAATAGAGTACCTCAGGCCCTGGTACGATACTTTATCCTTCTTTGGTGCTAAAGCGCTGAAGGAAAGCCCGCCACTTTATCTTGAACTCGATAAAATCTACCGCCAGTCTGATCAGGAATTCATTGCTATTCTCAATCACATTAGAGATAATGAGGTTACCGATGATGATATTCAAAAACTGAATAAATATTTCAAACCCGATTTCAAACCCGGGGAAGGTGATGGATATATATTCCTTACCACGCATAACAATAAAGCAGACAATATTAACCGTCAGGCACTGAACAGGTTGAATAACAAGCCCGTTTTTTACCATGCTGAAGTATCAGGAGACTTCAGTGAGTACTTGTTCCCGGTTGATTTTACGCTCGAATTAAAAAAAGGTGCCCAGGTAATGTTTATTAAAAATGATTACTCGGGTGAGCAAAGATATTTTAATGGTAAGATTGGCATTATTGCATCACTTTCCAATGACGAAATAGTTGTTGAATTTGAAGATGGCACTTACACTGAGGTGGACAAATACTCGTGGGAAAACAAAAAATTCAAGCTTAACAAGGAAACCCATGAAATTGAGGAAAAAACCGTGGGCACCTTCATGCAGTATCCTTTAAGACTGGCATGGGCAATTACCGTGCATAAAAGCCAGGGACTGACTTTCAATAAAGCGATAATCGATGTGGCCTCGGCTTTTACCCCTGGACAATCATACGTGGCACTTTCCCGGCTTACATCTCCTGATGGGTTAATCCTCACCTCTCCTTTTCGAAAAAACGGTCTTCCCCCCGACGATTCATTAAAATTATTCACTTCCAGTCAACTACCTTTTGAAAGTCTTGAGGAAGACTATAGAAAAGAAGCAATCAAGTATATCAGGGATTATATTACCAGTGCTTTTGATTTAACCGATCTCGTGTATGCCTGCGGTGATCACCTGGAAACCTATAACAAGGAAGAAGGCAGGTCTGCCATGCAAAAACACAGAAGCTGGGCCTTGAAATTAAAGGATGACATAATAGAACTAAATAAAATTGCCGGGAAATTTATTCATCAGGTAAAATCATTAACATCAGGAATGGAAAATGATAAAATCAAATTCCTGGAAGAAAGATTAAAAGCCGCGAGAATTTATTTCGAGAACCAACTCCGGGATTATTCAAAACGAATTCTCCTGCATATTGAAAAAGCACGGACTACCAAAGGAACCAAAAATTACGTGAAAGAGTTGAGATCTTTGGAAGACAGATTTTATTTTAAACTCAGAAAAATTGATAAAGCAAAAACCCTGGTCAATAGTATTCTCAATGATCGGGATATCTCCAGGTATACTATCATGGGAAATGTAACGCGCGAATCAGTGATATCGGATGAAACCGGGGAAAACCAGAAGAAGAAAACGGGAACAAAGCAAAAAACAAAAAAAAATGATCGCGTAAATACCCGGGATATTTCTCTCATGTTATTTAAAGAAGGGAAATCGATCGAAGAAATCGCGAAAGAGAGAAATTTTGCCGCCTCAACTATTGAAGGACATCTTTCCTATCAGGTAGGTCAAGGACAATTAGAAGTGTTTCAATTTGTTGACGAGCAAAAAGTGAGTGAAATCCTCGAAGCTTGCAAAAAATCAGAATCGCTCCGGTTAAATGAACTGAAACAGTTACTGGGTGATGAATTTACATACAGCGACTTGAAATTTGGTCTCGCGTATAAACAATGGCTGGAGGGTAAAAATGGTGACAACCCCGCTCTTCCGGATTTGTACTCAGGAATTCCCTGAAGAACTGCTCTGCCGGATTTGCAATCCGAAAGATATCATACCTGTCAGAACCGGATTTGCATATCCCGATGAACGGTCATTTCAATCACGGTCATATCAAAACTTCATGGTCTATACAACCCCAGCATATATAAAAATCAGGGTAAATCCACACCTTCAATCCAGGGAGCGCCTGCTTCATTCAGCTTTTTAATTACTGCCGGTATCTGAACCCCTGTAATCTCTTTTAATTCTTCGATAATCTCCTTCAAGTCTTTTTGTGCCAAACGGAGTGATTTCCTATGCGTGGAAGTGGGTCCATAAGTTGAATAAGAGGTTCCTGTTATGGCCACGTTTAATCTTTCTCTCACGTTGGGAGGATTCTTCTCACCTACATCAGCTTTCGAACTGTAACCATTGAGCTTTTCATCCAATTTCAATAATTTTTCTCTTAGCCTGAAAATACAGGTGTCTAATTTACCCGGCCCTGTTTCCGACTTTGCCAGGGCAACCTGCATCTTTTCGGTTAATTCAACGGCTGAAGCCAGTTTTCTGGACACGGCCATCAATTGTTCCATCGTTTCATCCAGATCTTTCCAAAAAGCAGCAGTGACTTCCGGGTCTGCTCCCTCGAGGCTTCCTTCATGTAATCTCACCACGTTAAATTCTCGCGGTTCGTTCAAGAGGCTGATCTTCCCATCAACCTGACTGGCAATACTAACCATGTATTTACCGGGTGCTACCATGAAGCTGCCACGGTCTCTTCCTTTTTCTTCTTCGCCATCAACAGGAACCGGTGATGCATATTTTAAATCCCACGCGATTCTGTGAAATCCTTTTTTCGCGGGACCTTTCAACCGGCGTATCACGTTTCCTTCCAAGTCCGAAACAGTCATCCAAATTACCGGTTCCTGTTCTCTTCTTTCTGCCTCCACTGCATCCCATCCCGGCCAGGGAATATCCATGTCATTTTCCCGCAATTTTTCTTCCATCTCTTTTCTTTTCACTTTCCGGGTTTTTAGATCCTCAGGGAGATAATAAGTAAAAACAGCACCGAAAGGTGGGTTTGGAGCTACATAATACCCTGCTCCCTGGGAACCCTTTCCCTCTCCAAAAGAGAGTACTGGTCGCTGGATATGCCACCATGCATCTTTAACCGGGAATAGGGTGGCATCTTGTTTTAACTGTTCTTCCGAAATATGCCTCAATACCGTGTAGTCATCAAAAATAAAGAATCCCCTGCCAAAGGATGCACCAACCAGATCATTTTCCCGGCGCTGAATTGCCAGGTCTCGGAATGAAATAACCGGAACATCCCCACTTAGTTTTGCCCACTTTTTTCCACCGTTGATCGTGAAATAAATCCCAAATTCAGTTCCTGCAAACAGTAATTCCGGTTTCACGTGATCCTGTACCATTCTCCATGTTAAAGTCCGATCAGGAATATTACCCCTTATGGATTTCCACGATTTACCCTTGTCCGTACTTTTCATGATATAAGGTTGTAAATCGCCAACTTTATGGTTATCAAGACAAATATAAACGGTATTCACGTCAAATAAATCTGCTTTAATATCATTAACAAAAGCAGTAGCCGGCACTCCCGGCATTGAACCCACTTCAATCTTTCTCCAGTTCCCCCCCCCGTCTTCGGTCACCTGGATGATTCCATCATCGGTACCCGCGTAGATCAATCCTTCCTGTAACGGTGATTCTGCCAGCGATGTAATCGTGTTATAATTCGACATGGCATACAGGTCCCATGGTTCGTCCCAGCTTTGTTGTTTACCCATGATTGGCAATGTAATTCGCTCCTGTCCGCGGGTTAAATCATCTGAAATGGTTTTCCAGCTATCACCCCGGTTATCGGATCGCCATACCCTGTATGAAGCGTAGTACAGCCGTGTTGGAGAATGAGGACTCACCAGTATCGGTGCGTCCCAGTTAAACCGCTCGTGGGGTTCTCCTTCATCCGGTTGTGGTTGCACGTAAACAATTTCACCGGTTTTTCTATCTACCCTCACCAGGTTTCCCTCCTGCCACTCTGCATAAACGATATCCGGATTCCCGGGTTCTGTAGCAGGCTGATGACCGTCACCAAAAAGAATGATAAACCAATCGGCATTTCTTATGCCATGGTGATTATCTGTTCGGGATGGCCCTCCCTGGGTATTGTTGTCTTGTGTACCCCCGTAAACATTATAAAATGGTTCTGCGTCATCAACAGCTACCTTATAAAATTGTGTTACGGGCAGATTGGGTATAAACCGCCAGGACTCCCCAAGGTCAAAACTCTCGTAAATACCCCCATCAGTTCCAACCAGGAGGTAATCCGGATCATCGTCACGAAAAGTAAGCGAATGATTATCCGGGTGTTTGAATTCTTCCTTCATCCGGGTAAAGGTTTTTCCCCCGTCTTCGGATACCTGCATCCGCACATCCACCAGGTATAACCGGTCAAAATTATGGGGCGATGCATATAATTCCTGGTAATAATGTGGGCCGGTACCACCTGACACGGCTTCAGACTGTTTTTTCCATGATTCTCCCCTGTCGGCCGACCTGTAAACACCTCCCGTGCGCCTGTCCAGTTCAATTGCAGCATAAATAACGTCCGGGTATTGAGGTGAAATAGCCAATCCAATTTTTCCCATGTTGGATTCGGGCAAACCTTTTGTCAATTCTCTCCAGGTTTCACCCCCATCGGTACTTTTATGAATACCAGAACCAGGACCACCTCCCATGTAGGCAGCTACAGTCCTGTGTCTTTGCCAGGTAGCGGCATAAAGCATATCCGGATCGCGTGGATCGATAACGATATCCGTGGCACCCGTCCATTCATCATCGCCGAGTGTCTTCTTCCAGGTTTTTCCCCCATCCGTTGATTTATAGACTCCTCTTTCATCTCCTTTATTCCATAGCATGCCTTGCGCTGCTACCCATATGATATCTGGATTTTTAGGATGAATCAATATCTTCGAAATATGATAAGATTTTTTTAGCCCCATGTTTTGCCAGCTTTTGCCGCCATCGGAACTTTTGTATATACCATCACCATAGGCCACGTGCCTGCCTCCCACGTTTTCTCCTGTACCTACCCAAACGATATGAGGATTATTTTTATCAATCGCCAGGCACCCAATGGAATAAGAACCCTGGTCGTCAAATATGGGTTCCCAGGTTGTACCGGCATTCACGGTTTTCCATACTCCTCCCGAACCAACTGCCACGTACCACGTGTTTGGATTATCGGGATGAAGCACAATATCACTGATGCGACCAGACATCAATGCAGGACCAATATTCCTGATTTTCAATCCAGAAAATGTCGATTCACTAAAGATTTCTTTTGCGTTTTCCTGAGAAAAACTATCAAACAAACAAGTTGAAAAGATAGCACAGAAAAAAACTAATTTCTTCATGATACTTATAATTTTAAACAATTATGGCATAAATGTAGAAAATATTTTAGAAAGATATGTAGTATTGAATGATGCGTCATTAATATTGCAGAAAGGGTTTCCCTTTATTTAATTTAGGACTTGTGCCACACCATTGTAACCTGAACCTTTGTATGATAGAAAAAAATATGTTTCAACCTGAACCATTCGAAATCCAGGCATACTATATGCAAACCTTGAGATAACAACAGAAAAAAAAACATAAACAAAAACCATGAACTTTTAGAGGATATTGTCCCTGAGAATTTTCTTGGCTTCCTCGTATCCTGAATTCAACGCGTCAATTCCTTCTTTTTTCATAAGGGTGAATTCAAGATTCGCACTTTCGGGAAATTCTTTTTCAAAATCAGAAGGCGGCATATTATCTTCTTCAACCTCATCATTATCCAAAAATTTGCTATACCAGATAATGGTATCAGAATACATGCCGGGATCGCTATTGTATTCGATGACAAAAATTTCCTTTTCATCATTTTTTATGGCGAAAGCCGCGCAATTTTTCCCTTTTACGGCTTTTAATGCATCATTATAGGTCATAATTTTTACTGGCTTTTCCGTTATAAATTATCCTGCAATAATAGTACAATTGATGATTATCTAATAAAAAAACAGACAATTATTTTTAAAATATTTCGAGGATATTTATAATTAAAAAAATTTTGCTATTCTTAATTGATTTTATACTTTTGTCGTGCTTTACAGAGCGGGTAACAACAAGTTCATGGAAATAAGGTGAGATGGGTGAGTGGCTTAAACCAGCAGTTTGCTAAACTGCCGTACGGGCAACCGTACCGGGGGTTCGAATCCCCCTCTCACCGCTAAAGATTGATGTATTATTTTCAAATAATACTTTGGTTATCCGGTTTTACCTATAAGTATTCTGGAAATACATTTACAGTTAAATTAAAAACATCAAAACCTGCCCGAACCAAAATCGGGCAGGTTTTTTAAGTATGTCTTTGTCTTTACTTTTTAAAATACAGCTGATACTCCAATTGTTCCCCAGCCAAGTGCACCCCGTCCGCCTTCGATGAAAATCCCAAGGTTTGGATTAAACATATATTTCCAACCCAGGAAAGGACCAAAGACTGCATTCACAGAGTTGTCATAATCAATTCCCGGGATATTATCGTAGGAAGAAGACCAGCTTCTGAACTCCATCCCTACCACAGCCGAGACGTAAAAGTCAAACTTGGTAGTATCAATGCCCATATCCAGGACTTCATTCAATAAAGGTACATAATGGAAAGTAGCCCTCCCGCCTACCGCTAGAAAAGTCCAGCTGTAATCATAATTTGTGTTCCAGTCATATGTCCAGCGAGCAATACCGGTGTACCCTCCAACACTTACATATTCATGAATTCCAACCTCCAGCGAGGCGGTCAATGGTGGAATACCAATACTTCTTGTTCCAACAAAACCGTAGCCAATATTACCAAAGCTAAATCCAACGTTAAGAATTTTGTCACCTTCAGCATAGGCGTTTTTATCCTGTGCCTGGAGTGAGGTTCCTGATAGTATCGTTAACAAAATAATAAGTGGTTTAAAAATTTTCCTTTTCATGATTTAAATCGTTTAATTTTCTAACAATCTGTTAATTTAAGTCTTCATTTGCCTGTTGGTTGTTCGAATAACTCATGCTCGTGAGCAAAGGTGTACTTCCGCTGTTTGCAGATATCCCATATGAGCCTGAATACGATATTGTTGTATTGGATATCACCGGCTTGTCTGTTCCAGTATCCGAACAGTGTATTGCTCCGTAATTGTCGTTATACCCTCCACCATAGGACACTTCACAATAATTCATAATGGTCGCCGCACCAATTCCTTCATCAAACCAGATAAAATCCCAGTCGCCTGGTGATTGTGATCCTTCGGGTGAAGCTGATGTAAATATAATGGGAGAGTCTGCTGTACCATCAGCTTTTAAGTTACCAAAAGTACCGGAGCGATAGCCCACGTACAATGCCGCGTTATTCGCGAAACGCAATTCAGTGCCGGCTTCAATGGTCAGGTTTGTTCCAGACTCACTACCTACTTCCACATCTCCAGCAATAAGGTAATAGGTATCCTGTGGGTACCAAACAGGATTCGACTCATTCACGTCATCACCCCTTACGCGAATCCCCAGGTCTGAAGTAATGTTATTCACCTCACCTATCGTATGAGCATAATTTGCATAAAGCGACAGGGCGTTGCTTTCGTTATCCTTTACTGTATTATTTGTAAATTCATCAAATCCGGCTTCATTATTTGCACTGATGCCAT
>CAYRRV010000042.1:0-33564 GCA_964426725.1 uncultured Bacteroidales bacterium
AGAGTGGAAACGAAAATAAACCATCCGGGAAAGAATTTTTCTTCCACTAAGGGAGGCATCGGAATAAATACTTTTGGTTATATTTGCCTAAAAAAGGAATTATCACTGATAAACATTTGCATATTGTTAGCCTGAATGTACCCTATCCTCCCGATTACGGTGGCGTAATAGATATTTTCTACAAAATAAAAGCCCTTCAGGGAAATGGAATAAAGGTACATCTACACTGTTTTGAATATGGAAGAAGCGTCGCCGGGGAACTGGAAGAGATTTGCGAGGAAGTATCTTATTATAAAAGAAAAAAAGGATTTATATACCAACTGAGTCCTTCTCCCTACATCGTTCTCACACGCTCCGACGAAAAATTACTACAAAACTTGTCGAAAGATGATTACCCCATTCTTTTCGAGGGGATTCACACCACGCGTTACATCACCCATCCTTCAATAAGGGAGAAAAAAAAATACATTCGAACGCACAACATCGAGCACGAGTATTACAGGTTACTTTCTCAATCTGAAAAGATCCTCTACAAGAAATTCTTCTTGAGAATGGAAGCAGGAAAATTGAGACGTTTCGAGAAATATCTCGCGCTGGGCGATGGCATTTTCGCGATTTCTAAAAATGACTTTACACATTTTAATGACCTCTTTGGAAAGACATACTTTCTACCCCCGTTTCATCCATTTACCAATGTGCTTTCAAAACCGGGTAATTCCGATTACATACTTTTCCATGGCGATCTCACGGTAAGTGATAACCGAAATGCCTTGATAACCCTAATACGTCACGTGTTCAGTAAACTAAACCTGAAAGTCAAAATAGCCGGGAAGACAAAAGATGACCGTTTGAGAAATTTCATATCTACCCAACGAAATTTTGAATTGATAGAAAACCCGGATGATGAAGAAATGAGTCAACTTATCATGAACGCGCAGGTCATCATGTTATACACGTTTCAATCCACGGGGATGAAATTAAAGTTACTTTCATCACTTTACCAGGGAAGACACTGCCTTGTAAACCCAAAAATGGTTGAAAACACGGGATTGTCGGAACTTTGCCATATTGCCGGAAATTTCTCTGAAGCCCGGGAAAAGGTACAGGAACTAATGCAAACAGAGTTCGATATGCAATCGGTAAATGAAAGAAAGAAAATCCTTAACAATCAGTTTTGCAACATGAAAAACGCCGAACGATTAACTAAATTTATTTTTCATACACCATGAACATATCAAGAGGTATTGCATTCGGTATCTATTTGCTTATTTCCTTGTATACCCATGGCCAGGAGTATGATATTCGTGTCAATTTAAAAGGCTATAGTGGAGATACTTCACTGCTGGTGGCCCTTTCAGGTAATAAAACACCCATTGTTAACGAAGCTGTCTTCGATGATACCGGTTTAGCCAGATTCATAGGGAACGAAAAATTACAGCGGGGATTATACGCTATAACCATTCCCGGGAACCGGCTTTTCGAGGTACTGATTGATAATAGCATGTTTTTCACGATAATCCCGGACACAAATGATTTTGCGAAAAATACCAGAATTATCAATTCACCTGAAAATCAAGCATATTACGATTATCAATCATTCATTGATAAGAAATCAAGGGAGCGGGAATTACTCGTCGCCAAAAGAAATGAAGTCAGGTACATGGCAGATTCTGTTCGATATTACAACAGGAAAATAGCATTTTTACAGGATGAAATTGATAATTACCTGCTTGACCTGGTTCGTGAGCACGAGGGAACTTTTACCGGTAATTTTTTCAAGGCTCATTTACCCGTGGAAAAGCCAGGTAATGAAGAAAATAAAATTGAAAATTTCAGGACCAGGTACCAATATATGATTCGGCACTATTTCGACAATATTGATTTTTCAAACACCGCGTTATTAAACACACCCGTAATTTACCGGAAACTGGAATCCTATTTCAAAAGAACGTTGGTTGAAAATCCGGATACAATTGTCAAATATGCAGATTTACTTCTATATGAAACTTCCAAACACCCGTTATATTTCAGGTATATCATTGAATACCTTACCAATTGGCTCGATACTTCAACCAATCCCGCCCTGGAAAAAGTACTTGTATACCTGATCGATAATTACTACAAAGATAATGATCTTGACTGGGTTTCGGCGGAATACAATAACTACCTCCTGGATAAAGCCAACCGCCTTCGTCCTTTGTTAATTGGAAGTAAAGCGCCGGGATTTTCCTTCAAGAATCCGAATGGAGAACAAATTTCAATTGACCAGATTCTTCATCAGCACGAGGGCGTGCTTCTCTATTTCAGAGAGCCGGATTGTCCTGCTTGTAAATACGCGGAGAAATCACTGAGTCGGCTAGTTTATAAATACCAGGAAATTGGATTCCTGGCATTATCAGCAGCCACTCCAGATTCTGGTACATTCCCGGCCGGTGAGAACAGTTACCAGGGACAAATTAGTCCCGGTTTCTTTGAAATCTATGATATCAATTTTACACCAGAATTTTACCTCATAGACCATAATGGAACGATTATCGCTAAAAAAATGGTTTTGGAAAATATCGAGGAAGAAATTATTCTGCTGTTAAGTGAGTAAAACCAAGAAAACATTTATATCTTCAATTTCTATTTTTGTAACATTTCCATTAAATCATTTTCTGAAATGAGCGTAACACCAAGTTTCTTAGCTTTTTCCAGCTTAGCCGGCCCCATGTTTTCACCGGCAATAATATAATCTGTATTACTACTTACCGAACTCACATTTTTACCACCATTCCTATCAATGATTTCTTTCAGTTCATCCCGTGAATGATGCTGAAAAGTTCCGGATATCACAAAAGTTTTGCCAGCCAGTTTTTCCAGTTTTTCATTGCCTTTTTCTTCTTCCTTGATTTCCATCTGCACTCCAGCATTTTTCAGCTCATTAATAAGTTGCTGGTGTTTCGGATTATCAAAATACTCACGGGTACTACGTGCGATGATATCACCAATTTCTTCGGCTGATAAAAGTTTCTCGTAGCTCGCATTCATCAGGTTATCAATAGATTTAAATTCCCTCGCGAGATTTTTGGCCACTGTTTCACCAATATGACGAATACCCAGCGCGTAGAGTACCCTGGGAAAAGGTATTTCCTTTGATTTTTCAATAGAAGCTATTATATTTCTCGCTGATTTTTCTCCAAACCGTTCCAGTGAACTGATTTGTTCTTCTTTCAACCGATAGATATCCGCCACGTTCCTAATCATTCCTTTTTCAAAAAATAAATTGACCGTTGCTTCTGCCATTCCAATGTCCATGGCACGGCGCGACACGAAGTGTTCAATTTTCCCTTTCAGTTGCGGGGGGCAACCCTCCTCGTTAGGACAAAAATGTTTGGCTTCTCCTTCTTTCCTAACCAGCTCAGTATTGCAGACCGGACATTTATCAATATAATCAATCGGTTTACTCCCTGGTGGACGTGCGGTAGCATCCACACCTACCACCTTGGGTATAATCTCTCCACCTTTTTCAACAAAAACCGTATCACCGATCCTAATATCCAGCAGGGCAATTTGATCGGCATTATGCAATGAGGCTCTTTTCACGGTAGTACCCGCCAGAAAAACCGGTTCCAGATTAGCCACGGGAGTAATTGCACCGGTCCTGCCTACCTGGTAGTCGATCGAAGATAACTTCGTGGCTACCTGTTCGGCCTTAAATTTATATGAAATGGCCCACCTGGGTGATTTAGCCGTGAAACCAAGGGCTTTTTGTTTAGCATAGGAATTTACTTTGATTACCACGCCATCAATATCGTAAGGTAAATTTTTTCTTTTCTTCTCCCATTCTGAAATAAAATCCCATGCTTCATCCAGGTTTTTGCACCTGGTGATTATTTCCGGTATTTTAAATCCCCATTTTTTGGCTTCCATCAGATTCTCGTAATGGCTGTCGAACCGTAATCCATCTCCCAATAAAGCGTATATAAAACAATCGAGAGGTCGCTTGGCCACGAGACTGGAATTTTGTATTTTTAATGTACCCGAGGCAGCATTGCGAGGATTAGCAAAAGGAAGCTCTCCCCGCTCCTCGCGTTCCCGGTTAATTTTCTCGAATGACGCGTGCGAAAGATAGATTTCACCCCGTACAATCAATTTATCAGGCCATTCATTATCTTGCAGGAACAGTGGAATTGAACGAATAGTCCTCACATTTGCTGTAACATCATCCCCACGTGTTCCGTCTCCGCGGGTAATAGCTTTTGCCAGGGCACCTTTACTATATACCAGGCTGATTGAGGCACCATCATATTTTAACTCGCAAACATACTCGAAATCATCCCCGATAGCCTTTCGTACACGTTTGTCGAATTCCTTCATCTCATTTTCCGAGTAAGTATTTCCCAGTGAAAGCATTGGATACTCGTGCTCTGCTTCCTCGAACTCGCGATTACGATCATCACCAACTCTCCTGGTCGGGCTGTTTGGATCAGCAAATTCAGGATTCTCGCTTTCGAGTCGCTCAAGCTCTTTAATCATCATGTCATATTCGTAGTCCGATATCTCTGGTTGAGACAAAACGTAGTATTTATAATTATGTTTATCGATTTCTTTTCTAAGCTTTTCTATTCTTTCATGTATATTCTCTTTACTCATTTCAACTCTGTATTAAGAATTAATTAACAAGTGATTAACACCAGATCATGTGTATTTCAGTATTTTGGGCAATCAAAAGTAGAAACTATCTGCAATATTGACAAGTAAAGTATGATAGATTTCTTTAGAAGAGTTATTTTTACAAATTCAAGGATTTAAATACTATGTCTATAAAACGTGCTGTAAAAACATTTATTTTTTCTTTTTTCTTTATCGTTTCAATGGAAGGACAAATCCAACTGGGAGGAATTCCCGGCAGTTTTTCATTGAAGGGAATAAAAGATATTCCTGTTTATCATACACCTGGCAGAAAAGGCTTACCTGGCTCTGAAGAAACATCCTCATGTAAGTCGCTCGTATTTGCACATGACTATCCGGTAAACATTAACCCGGAAAATCATGGAACCTGGGAAAACTTGCCTGATGGAACAAGTATATGGAGAATATTACTCGTGTCTACTGGTGCATATTCAACAGGAATAATCCTCGAAGAAGCAGATTTTGCCGAAAACGCCAGGTTATTCCTGTATACACCTGACCATGAAATGGTTAAAGGAGGCTATTCAGCTTCAGTTTCAGGTCTAAAGGGAATAGTTCCCTTGTCACCCTTGAAGGGAGATAGCATAATTGTCGAATATAATGTGCCAGATAAAATAGAATACAAGGGATTTTTTAAAATAGCCCAAATTAATCATGGTTTTCTTGACATTTTCGGGTTTGAGGATAATACCGGTACAATGAAAGGCAGATCCGGCAAGTGTAACGTGGATATCAATTGTCCTGAAGGTAGTGCCTGGCAGAATGAGAAAAGAGCTGTTTGCAAAATGATTGTCAACGGAAAAGAATTATGCACGGGGACACTCATAAATAACACGGCAAATGATGGCAAACCTTATATTTTAACGGCTAATCACTGTATTGATACCGAAAACGCTGCATACCGAACCATTTTTTATTTCAATCACGAGAAGGCGATTTGTAATGGCAAACTGATATTACCTGAACAAAGCATTTCGGCATCCACTCTTTTATCCACAACACCGGAGCTGGACTATTCCCTGTCAGAGCTAGGTGTGAAACCACCCTTTTCTTTCCTGCCATTTCTTGCCGGTTGGAACCGCGACACCTCTAACATAACTTCAACTGTTACCATACACCACCCGAATGGAGATGTTAAAAAAATCTCGATCGATCTTGATCCTCCAGGGATAGGAAACTTTGGTGAAGGATATGATTACATGAGTCACTGGCATGTAAAGAGATGGGAAACAGGCACCACGGAAGGTGGCTCTTCTGGCGGCCCCCTGTTTGACCAAAATCACCGGATTATCGGAGATCTTACAGGGGGGCAGGCAACATGTATTAACCCGGTGAACGATTATTTTTCCATGATTTCAAGGGCATGGGAAGATTACCCTGAAACTTCAAGACAATTAAAACCCTGGCTGGATCCCCTGGAAACGGGAGTAAAATTCATGGACGGGATGAACATGTATCATTTCATCATGCAAGATCCTGATACTCTCACGAACAAATTTTCAGAAGAAGGATCATTGCTTTTCGGTAATCCCGAATGGGGCTACATAACCGGCCACAATGCTGAGAATTATACAAAATATGCCGAGAATTTTTTGTTACCTGACAGCACTGAGATTATTGCCATTATCATGAATGTTGCCAAAGCACGTAAAGGAGCAATTGGCAGCTATATAACATTAAAAGTCTGGGAAGGTGATTCTCTCCCTGGAGAGGAAATTTTATCTTATAAAATTCTTATAAGTAGCTTAAATGCCCTGGAAAAAAATTTCATCCCCCTACCCTCTTTCCCCAGGATGAAAGGAAATGTTTTTGCCGGTTACGAAATATACTATAATAACCCGGATACTTTTGCCCTTTTTCATTCGCCAGACAGGATTGAACCAAATCAAAACATGGCATTTGTTTACACGGGTAATTCATGGAAATCTTTTCCCGGGATATACGAGGGAATCTCTACCTCGATCGACCTGGAACTCGTGACCGCGGATACCATTCCACTTTCAAAACCGGTTTACTACAAGCAGCAAAATATTTTCGCCTGGCCGAATCCATCATCTGGAACTTTTTCGCTTTCATTACCCGATGATGAAAATCCGCTAATTGAAATATTTGATCTGAGCGGAAAGAGAATGCCATATACCCGGGGAAAAAACGGGAATCAAATGCAGGTTAAACTGAATACCGCGAAACCGGGCATTTACCTCATAAAAATGATGGCTAACAAGCAAGTATACACGACCAAAATAATCGTCAAATAATGAATCAAATATTAAGGATTTGTTTCCGGTTACCTGTATTATTTTTGTTTTTCTTTTCCCTCGGTTGCAAACCAAACCAAACCGAAAAAAATTCAGGTAACAGTAAGGAATCATCGTGGGATACCATAAGGAGTTTATATGCAGGAGGATTTTCCATATTACAAAACGAAGAAGGATACCAGTTATCCGTTAAAGATCCCTGGCAGGGAGCCACGGGTATTGAATATCAGTATAAGCTGGTGAAAAACGACAGTTTATTGCATAAACAGGATGATATACCATCTTTCAAAATTCCGGTTAAACGAGTCATCTGCATGTCGACAACACATGTAGGCATGCTGGAAGCCATCGATGAGACAGTTACTATCAAAGGAGTTTCCGGCAAAAAATATATCTACAACCCCGAACTACGCTCAAGAGCCAACAGGGGAGAAATAAAAGACGTGGGCTATGACATGGGAATTAATTATGAATTAATGCTTTCATTAAAACCAGACGTGATTTTTATATATGGAGTTGCTGGTGAAAATGGTCCGGTAATAAACAAGATGCATGCATTAGGATTGAAACCTGTCTTTATAGCCGAGTATCTGGAAGATTCACCATTGGGTAGAGCCGAATGGTTAAAATTCATGTCTTGTTTTTATGATAAGCTGGATACTGCTACCAGATCGTTCGAAAATATTTCATCAACTTACCAGAACCTTGCTGAAATTACTAGAGTTATCAGTTCATCTCCAGTGGTAATCACCGGATTACCCTGGAATGACACCTGGTATGCAAGCGGGGGACTATCTTTCATTTCAATATTGATAAAAGACGCGGGCGCTACCTATTACTGGCGCGACAGGAAAACAAGAGATGCCTTCCCGGTTGATCCGGAGACAGTAATCAAAAACAGTGATGAAATAGATTTCTGGATCAACCCGGGATCTGCTGAAAGTTTGAATTATATTCTGCAGGTTGATGAAAGATTAAAAAATGTTAAAGCATTTTCCGGGAAACGGGTATTTAATAACAATGCAAAATTGAGTAAAAATGGTGGAAACGACTACTGGGAAAGCGGTGCAGTTAATCCACACCTGGTTTTAAAAGACTTGATACAAATATTCCATCCCGGCTTACTTGGTGAACCTGAACTTTATTATTATAAAAAACTTCAATAGCCACGTACAATTACTGCCTGTTTTTAGTAATTTAGCAGTTTGAGAACTTATTAAACATCTAAATCAATGACCATGGCAAGTACAAGAGATTTAAAAAAAGAACTGAATTATCTTACCGGTGAATTGCTTACCGAATGTGTGATATACGAACAGTTTCATCCTGAGTCCATCGAACATTCAGATGAAGTAATGAAAGATATTGTTGAAAAAAGAAATGAACTCATCACCAGGATTAACACCGCGAAAAAACTGGATGACCACAAGGAAATAAAAAAAGAATTCAACCAGATAAGAAACGAGATCGCGGATTTGGTAATGACACTTGACAACCTGGGTGAAGGTGAAAAAGAGAAAAAGAAAACCCGGGCAAAATCAGAAGAACCCACCGCTAAAGAACCCGTGGAAGAAGAAAAGGAATCTAAAGCAGAACATGTTATGGAAGAAAAAAAGGGAGAAAAGGATCTAAAAGCCGAAACCGGTACTAAACAAGAAGAGAAAGACGAAGAAAAGTCAGGAGATAATAAATAAAAACATCAGCAAAAAAATTTTCTTTTACATTATTCTCATTTAATTTAATAAATGCATGAATGAAACCAGGAAACTGGGAACAACGCGAGGCAGAATTATTCTTTTCACTATACTTGGTCTTTTAACCTTGCTCCTTTTCTTTATTGACATTGCTATTGGTTCGGTGAGCATACCGGTTCATGAAGTTTTCAGCACCTTGTTCAACTCAACCGGAATTACCGATACGAATTGGATTATTATACACGATTACAGGTTACCAAAAGCCCTAACCGCGCTATTGGCAGGTGCAGCCCTGTCTGTTAGCGGGCTCCAAATGCAAACTGTATTCCGCAATCCCCTGGCAGGACCATACGTTTTGGGAATCAGCGCGGGTGCAAGCCTGGGAGTGGCCCTGTTAATACTGGGAATGCCCTGGTTAAAAATATCATTATCAAATATATTCCTATCGAACATTTCAACAGTTCTTGCAGCATTTATTGGTGCAGGAGCTTTTTTGTTTATTATTCTTTCCGTTTCAGCCAGGATAAAAGATGTTATGACCATATTAATATTGGGTATCCTGCTTGGCAGCGGTGTATCTGCTATCGTGAATATACTGCAGTTTTTTTCCAACCAATCGCTCCTGAAAAGCTACGTGCTGTGGACCATGGGTGATCTCAGCAACGTAACAATTCAACAACTCAACATAATGATTCCTGTTGTTCTATTTGGATTAATTACGAGTATTTTATCCATTAAAATGTTGAATGCCTTTTTATTAGGTGAAGAATACGCTAAAACCATGGGTATGAATATCATGCTGGCCCGTTTTATCCTGTTCGTTTCAACCAGTTTGCTTGCAGGGACAGTTACTGCTTTTTGCGGCCCCATTGGTTTTATTGGTATTGCCGTACCACATCTCAGCCGGATCATTTTCGGCACGGCACATCATGGAGTAATGGTACCCGGAACCATTCTGACAGGTGCCATATTCCTGTTAACAAGCGACATTATCTCTCACCTCCCCGGCTCTGAGGCCGTGTTACCGGTAAACGCGATCACGTCTTTACTGGGTATACCAGTTATTATATGGATAATATTCAGAAACCTGAAATTCTCATCAATGGTATGATTTTAAAGGATCTGCATATAGGCTACCAGGGAAATAGAAAACAGGTTAGTGTTTTCAGGGAAATCAACCTCTCGGCCCGGGAAGGGGAACTGGTTGCCCTTCTTGGCATCAACGGTATTGGAAAAAGCACCTTACTTAACACGATTACCTCCTTAATACCCCCCATTGAAGGTACAATCACAATCAATAACCAGGACGTGACCTGCTTTTCCAAAAAAAAGCTCGCGAAGATAATCAGCTATGTTTCAACCCGTCAGATTAAAGAAAGTAATTTACTTGCCCGGGATCTCATCGGGATGGGACGTCATCCGCACACGGGTTGGATGGGACAATTAAATAAAAAAGATAAAGAGGCAGTATATCAGGCAGCCGTGGATGTAAATGCCACGCATCTGCTGGATAAACCCATGAGCAACCTGAGTGATGGAGAGCGGCAAAGGGTCATGATAGCCCGTGCCCTGGCCCAGGATACTCCCGTCATGGTGCTGGATGAACCTACTGCATTTCTTGACATATACAATAGATACGAGATAATCGGGTTACTTAGAAATACTGCCTGGAATAAAGGCAAAACAATAGTTTATTCGACACATGACCTCTCCATAGCGTCCCGTGTAAGTGATAAAATCTGGCTAATGTGCCCGGGTAACTGCATCGAAGGCGCTCCTGAAGATCTCATGTTACAAGGAGCTTACAGCAATCTGCTGGACCCGGGAAAACTGGAATTTGATGTAAATACCGGTGAAATTAAATATGTACACAAAAACCCTGAATCTATATATCTTGATGGACCAGAGCCCTTGATAACAAATACTTCCGCTGCACTTAAGAGGCTGGGATTCCATCCCGTGAAAGATAACCAGTGTGAAAAATCTGTTTTAATTTTAAAAGAAAACCAAAAACCTGTCTGGCAATACAAAAAAAATAATGATAAATTTTCGTTTCATTCAATCTATCAATTATCTTTACATCTGAAACAAACAAAATCAACATCTAATCCAAATTAATCACTAAATCAGACAGCCATGAATAATCCGGTAAAAAGAATTGTCTCCTACGTTCTGATAAGCCTTGTATTGGTTTTTACGGTCATTGCCATTTTAGGTATCTGGGATGTAATTGAGCTTGAGAATGTCATCCGAAAAATTATATCCTCCCTCATCGTCATATTTGCCGCGTCGGCAGTAGTCTTGTTCATTTTTTCGGTGCTAATCAAAGACGATATCAGCAAACCTGAATCATCAGAATAATAAAATCAGAAACCGGACACAATACCGTTTTTTTTAATCATCCTGTTTCAAAAATAGCAATTATAAAAACAAATAAACTACTGCTACCAGCAATAACAGTAGTTTATCGATTTTAATTTTTAAATCATGGCCAAACCAGTATTGAAAAATCTTAATTACGGGGCGATTGGCAACAGGAGAAGCGGCGCACTGGTATCAGATAAAGGTTCGATCGAGTGGTGCTGCCTTCCGGAATTTAACTCTCCCTCTGTTTTTGCTAAAATTCTGGATGAAGAAAAAGGTGGAGAATTCGCGTTTATCGTTGATGACGGTTATTCAACATCGCAGAAATATATTAATAATACGAATATATTACTTACAACTTTCAAAAAAGGGAAGGATATTTTCGAGGTGCTGGATTTTATGCCTGTTTATCCTACCGATGACGGGGATTTTTATAATCCGCCCGATTTAATAAGGTACATCAGACCTGTACGGGGTCATCCGGAAATGAGGGTTCGATACCATCCAAAACTCAACTATGCCAGGGAAACCACGAAAACCGTGAAAGAAAAGGAATATATAAAAAGCTTTACTACCAACGGTAAATACGAGTCCATCTACCTTTATTCTAATGTTGATCGCGACAAGATACTGAACAGCCGACCAGTAGAAATTACTGAAGAAAAATTCTTCGTGGTTTCTTACAATCAAAAAATAATTAACCAGACACCCCGCAGAATATACCTGCATTACAACCGAACCAAGGTATACTGGATGAACTGGGTAGAGAAAATAATTGGACTGAAAGATTATTACAATGAACAAATAATCCGGAGCGCCCTGGTTTTGTCACTTTTATCCTTCTCGAAATCAGGAGCCATTATTGCAGCGCTAACTACCTCAATCCCTGAATTACCCGGGGGTGTAAGAAACTGGGATTACCGTTTTTGCTGGATTCGTGATGCCGGCATGATGATACAGGTTCTTAACATGCTAGGTCACGCGGGTGAAGCCAAAAAATTCCTCAGCTACCTGCTCGAACTCATCACGCAAAAAGACCAACGCTTGCAAATCATGTATGGCATCAGGAGAGAAAAAGAACTAACCGAAGAGGAGTTGCCACATTTGTCAGGATACATGAATTCCAGGCCGGTAAGAATCGGAAATGAGGCTTACAAACAGCAACAGAATGATATTTACGGGGTGCTACTGGACGTTTTGTACCAAAATATCAGCTTATTTCATGTTGCCCTGGACGAAACGGAAGATTTCTGGACCATAGTGAGAAGCCTGGTCAGACACGTGGAAGCCGAATGGGAAATTCCCGACAATGGTATCTGGGAATTGAGAGGCGAGGCCCGCCATTTCACGTTTTCAAAAATCATGTGTTGGGTGGCTGTTGACAGGGGAATAAAAATCGCCGAGATGATCGGGAAGAATGATTATATCATTGAATGGTCGAAACTCAGGGAAAAAATTAAAAATGATATTCTCGAGAAGGCCTGGAATGACGATGCCGGGGCTTTCACCCAGTCGTATGGAAGTCCTGATCTCGACGCGTCCAACCTGCTCATGGAAACTTACGGGTTCATTGATGCACGGGATCCAAGGTTTATTAGCACGGTTAAAAACACGTACAAGGAACTTTCCAGAAATGGATTAATGTTCCGTTACAAGAACAAGGATGATTTTGGATATCCCGAATCATCCTTCACCATTTGTAATTTTTGGATGGCAAAGGCATTATATATAACCGGTGAAAAGGAAGCCGCGGTTGATCTGTTCAACAGGGTGCTTCGCTATGCCAACCATGTCATGCTCTTTAGTGAAGATATTGATTTTGAGACCGGTTACCTGCTGGGCAATTTTCCACAGGGATACAGCCATCTGGCGCTTATTGACACCGCGCTTGCCATGAGTGAAGGAACCTCTGCCGAAGGACAACTAAAGAGACTTCTAACTGCCTCAACGTAAAAATGTTGTGTTACGTGCAAAACCTTTTCTTTCAACAAGCCCGAGAGTAAAAAGTTGATAAAAACACCTGTTTCTTTGATAATTTTAATCATAATTGATAGAATTGAACCCCCTTTTTTTGTAATATTGTAATGAATTTTTTCATGGAATGAAAAAGAGGATCAGAGAATACATATTAAAAAAAGCCTGCAAACAAGAAATCAGGTCTCGATCGGTAAGCAATTTATATGATGCCAAAACAATTGGCATTCTCTTCGATGCAACAAGCAAAGATGATTTCGGCAAAGTTAAAAAACTCCTTAACAGCCTAACGGAAAAAGGGTTGAAAATATTTATCATTGGCTTTGTTAACTCGAAAGAAGTTCCTGATGTTTATCTTATCAGGAAGGGATTCAATTTTTTTTGCAGGAAAGATTTAAATTGGTACGGTAAACCAGTGGTTCCATTTGTTGATGAATTTATCAAAAAAGAATTTGACATTTTAATTAATCTCGATCTGAATAATACTTATCCGCTTCATTATATTGAATGTCTTTCAAAAGCGCATTTCAAGGCAGGACGAATGTTCCCGGGGAATGAAGATCATGATATCATGATCGATATAAACCTGGAACCCACCCTCGATTTTCTCATTTCGCAGATAATTCACTATCTTGCGGAAATTAACAAGAAGGAACCATCACATTCATATTATTGATTTTTTTTAAACTGAACATTTAATGATGACCAGTAAATTTAAAGGCACGGGCGTTGCCATCGTCACCCCATTTAGAAAAGACAAATCAATTGATTTTAAATCCCTTGAAAAATTGATCAGGCACCTGCTCGATAACAAGATTGAATACCTGGTGGTTTTAGGCACAACCGGGGAATCAGTCACTCTCGGGAAGGATGAAAAACGGGCAGTGATCGACTTTGTTATTGAACAAGTACAGGGTAAAGTACCCATTGTAGCGGGATTTGGCGGAAATAATACCCAGGAAGTGATCAACACCCTTAAATCCAATCATTTTGATGGAATTGACGGAATACTATCCGTGTGCCCGTACTACAATAAACCTACACAAGAAGGGATTTACGAGCATTATAAAACAATAGCAGCTGCATCACCGGTACCGGTGATCCTGTACAACGTCCCCGGAAGAACCGGGGTGAACATGTGCCCGGAAACTGTATTGAAACTTGCTCATGATTCCTCCAAAATTATTGCTGTTAAGGAAGCTTCCGGAAATTTAGACCAAATCACGCGGATAATCAGGGATAAACCAGAAGGTTTCCAGGTAATTTCCGGTGATGACGGGATGATAATCCCCCTTGTAGCGTCAGGAGGAGCGGGAGTAATTTCAGTTGCTGCCAATGCATTCCCTCTCGAAATTTCTACACTTACAAGGCTTATCCTGAACAATGAAATTGAAAAGGCACGGGAGATAAATGACATGTTTCTCGATATTTTTCCCTTGCTTTTTGAAGAAGGAAACCCGGCCGGGGTCAAAGCATTCCTGAAAACAATGGGAATTACAGATAATTACCTCCGATTACCGCTCACTCCTGTATCAAAACAGTTACAGGGGCAAATAGTAAAAATCTACAAGGACTTCAAATTCAACCCGAAAAAATACGAGTAATCAAAATAATTATGATACCGGGATTTCCCCGGTATTTTTATATATTTATACTCGATATTGTAATGTTAACTTAAAAATGCAGGACATGTACAAATTTTTTCAACATTCAGTGACGATTCTAATCATCGTCATTCTTGGCGGATGCTTTTCGCAAAGGAAGGTGGAGCGAGTATCCCCGGATGAACAAATAGACCTCAGTGGCAGATGGAATGATACAGATTCAAGACTTACTGCCGAGGCCATGACAGCACAAATGCTCGGTGGCAGATGGATTGAAGAGTTTGAGAGAAGCCAGGGTAAACGCCCGGTTATGATCGTGGGACTTATCCGCAACAAAAGTCACGAACACATTGATGCCGAGACTTTTATCAAAGATATTGAGAGATCGGTAATTAATAATGGCTCTGTCAGGATCGTGCAAGCCGGGGATAAAAGGGAGGAACTAAGAAGAGAACGTGCAGACCAGCAGGAATTTGCCTCCATGGAAACTGCAAAAAACTGGGGACTGGAACTGGGTGCCGATTACATGCTACAGGGTACCATAAACTCTATAGTGGATGAATACCGGAGAGATAAAACAGTCACCTACATGATCGGCCTGGAACTGACTAACCTTGAAACCAACGAGGTAGCTTGGATGGGTGATAAAAAAATCAAGAAATTTATCAAGGATTAATTTCATGTTGTACCAGGGAAAACGCTTACCCTCGTTCACCAAAACGCGCGTGTAAGTAAAGAGCAAAACACAGGATTTCACTGTTCGTTGAAGGCATTAAGAAATGTGACGCGGGAAAGAAAAGGTAAGCGTTTTAGTATGATTAAATAATGTATTTTCTGAAAAAGCATATCATTTCAATTTTTATCATTTTGCTTTTATCAACTGCATGTGCCAGTTATTATAAGAAAATGATTCAATACCAGGGATATATAACCAGTGGGGAATTTGAAAAGGCGAATAAATGGCTGAATGACAAGGAAAAAAAAATCAAGGAAAAAGACCGGGTTCTTTATTATCTTGACAAAGGTTATGTAGAACGTATGGTAGATAACTACGCGGAAAGTAATCACTATTTTCAAAAAGCAGATTACTATATCGAAGATTTCATGAAACAACCTGCCCGCGAAGCCCTTTCACTGGTAACCAATCCAATGGTTAAACCGTACGAACCTGAGGATTTTGAGAAAGTAATGCTGCATTATTATACATCACTTAATTACCTAGATCTTGATAATCGTGATGGTGCTCTTGTTGAAGCAAGAAGAATCAATATTAAACTAAACGCGCTTAACGATAAATACAAAGACCACAAGAACAAGTACCAGCGGGATGCTTTCGCTCATGTGATGATGGGCTTGATTTATGATGCAGCAGCCGATTATAACAATGCTTTTATCGCATACAGGAACGCTTATAATATTTACCGGGAAGATTACACTAGATCCTTTGGTATTGGCCCACCTGAAATCCTGGAAAAAGATCTCATAAGAACAGCTTACATGACTGGTTTTTTCGAAGAAGCCCGTCAATACGAGAAAGAAACCGGGTTCAAATTTAAAAATAAAAAGAACGATGCTGAACTCGTTTTTTTCTGGTTGAATGGTTTAGGGCCGGTAAAAGAAGAGTGGTCCGTTAATTTTACCACGGTAAAAGGTAAAGGAGGATGGATCAACCTCGTTAATAAAGAATATAACCTTTCCTTTCCATTTTACACGGGAGATCTAAGCCGGGAAGAAAAAAAAGCATTTGAAAACTTTAGGATTTTCAGGGTGGCCTTCCCAAGGTACGCGGAACGTAAACCGGTATTTGCAGATGCCAGGTTCTATGTTGGTAAAAAATCATATTCTCTTGAAATCGCACAAGACATCAATCAGATTGCTCACAAAACTCTTCGCGACAGGATGATACGGGAAATGGCCAACTCCCTCTTGCGACTTGCAACAAAAAAAGCCCTTGAGGCAGCAGCCTCAAAAGAAAATGAAGGATTAGGTGCACTGGTTAGCATTACCAATGCAGTAACCGAAAAGGCCGATACCCGTAACTGGCAAGCACTACCTTATGCCATTCATTACACGCGAATCCCCCTTTTTGAAGGTGAAAACAAGCTTATCCTCTCAGTCAGGGATCCCAATGGAAGACAAAAGCAACAGGAATTCATGTTTCAGGCTAAAAAAGGCAAAACCTATTTTCATTCATACCACTCCCTGGAAAGTTATCCGCCGCGTTGATAATTTCTATTACCTAAGACGAGCGATTGGAGAAAACGAACAAGCTCTTTCAGGCAGTTGACTAATAAACCCGGAATTGAGTTTATTGAATTTAATTTGGGTATTAAGCTCTGTTTTTTTCAAATGTAAGCAGGGAAATATATAAGTCACGGGAAAATAGCATCCCTGATTTTCAGTTATAAAGCAAGCTGATGGCTGTTGCCACCGGCCCACTTGAAAAAGATCATGTATGCACGCCAACTTTACCGTGGCAATTCTTAAACTTCTTTCCACTTCCGCATGGGCAGGGCTCGTTTCTTCCCACTTTCTTTTCAACCCTTACCGGTTCCGGTTTTTTCTTTTCACTTGGATCATGTGCCTGATCTTTCAGGGATGACGGAAATTCCGATTTACTGGTTTCAAATTTACTGAGATCCAACCGTTTTGGTGCCTGTGCTTTTTTCACGCCGCTGGAATCCCTGATTGGTATATGCCCTTTCATCAGCATGCCACATACATCCTTGTTGATCTTGTCTACCATTGTTTTAAAGAGCTCAAAAGATTCGAATTTATAAATTAAAAGCGGATCTTTTTGCTCGTATGAAGCATTTTGTACCGACTGTTTCAGATCGTCCATTTCGCGCAGGTGTTCCTTCCATGCCTCATCGATTGTAGCCAGCATGGAGGTCTTCTCGAAAGCTCTTACCAATTCCTTCCCATCTGTATCGTAGGCTTTTTTTAGATTGGCAATAATTTGAAAAGTTCTTTGTCCGTCAGAAATGGGAACAACAATGTTCTCGTAAACAGCTGATTGATTCTCGTATACATCTTTAATAACCGGGAAAGCCTGTTGTGCAATGGTATCGGATTTTCTCTTGAAACTATCAATTACAGCATCATAAACGGCCTCAATAATATCATTTGAATCTGCTTTCAACCAATCATCTTCTTTTATTGGTGATTCAACAGAAAGAGTACGTAACAATTCAAGATTAAACTCCTCGAAACCGGATATTCCATGATGATCTAATACCAGGCTCTCGCACACGTCGTAAATCATGTTAGCGATATCCACTCTTAATCTTTCCCCGTAAAGTGCATGACGTCGTTTCTTGTATACAACCTCACGCTGGTTGTTCATCACATCGTCATATTCAAGTAGTCGTTTACGGATACCAAAGTTATTTTCCTCGACTTTTTTCTGGGCACGTTCAATTGATTTGGTAATCATGCTGTGCTGAATAACCTCGCCTTCCTTGAGTCCGAGCCTGTCCATCATCGAGGCAATCCTGTCAGACCCGAAAAGGCGCATCAAATCATCCTCAAGTGAAACAAAGAACTGGGATGTACCAGGGTCTCCCTGTCTACCTGCTCTACCACGCAACTGCCTGTCAACACGGCGCGACTCGTGCCGTTCAGTACCAATAATAGCCAACCCGCCTGCTGCTTTCACCTCGGGGGCTAACTTAATGTCGGTACCCCTTCCTGCCATGTTGGTGGCTATAGTAACAACCCCAGCCCTACCAGCTTCTGCAACGATATCAGCTTCTTTCTGGTGCAGTTTCGCGTTGAGAACATTATGTTTAATTCCCCTTATTTTTAACATCCTGCTCAGTAACTCGGAAATCTCAACCGAGGTTGTACCAACAAGTACCGGCCGTTTATTATTTACCAATTCTACGATTTCATCAATTACCAAATTATATTTCTCACGCTTGGTTTTAAAAACAAGATCTTCACGGTCGTCACGGACAATAGGTTTGTTTGTAGGAATAATCACCACATCGAGCTTGTAAATATCCCATAACTCGCCTGCTTCTGTTTCAGCAGTACCGGTCATACCGGCCAGCTTTTTATACATCCTGAAGTAGTTTTGCAGGGTAATAGTAGCGAAAGTCTGGGTGGCCGCTTCTACCTTAACATTTTCCTTGGCCTCTATGGCCTGGTGCAAACCATCGGAATACCTCCGTCCTTCCATGATGCGGCCTGTTTGCTCGTCTACAATCTTCACCTTGTTTTCGATTACAACGTATTCAACGTCTTTTTCGAATAGCGTGTAAGCCTTGAGCAACTGGTTCATGGTATGCACCCGTTCAGATTTCACCGCGTAATCCTGCAGGAGTTTATCTTTTTTTGCTATTTTCTGCTTGGGCGAAATATCCAATTTCTCCAGCTCGGCAATTTCACTACCAATATCAGGAAGAATAAAGAATTCCGAATCTTCTGAAGAAGTTGTAATCAGGTCAATTCCTTTATCTGTTAGTTCAATGGAATTCAGTTTTTCATCGATCACGAAGAAAAGATCTTGAGTAACCTTGAACATGTTCTTTGAATTCTCCTGCATGTAAAAATTCTCGGTTTTCAGCATGAGGGCCTTGTTACCCTGCTCGCTGAGTAGTTTAATGAGCGCCTTGTTTTTTGGCAAACCCTTGTATGCTTGCAGGAGATAATAACCTCCCTTTTCATTATTATTTTCGGCCAGGTATTTTCGGGCATTTGCCAGCACATCGTTAATTAATTTTCTTTGAGCGCTCACCAGTTTTTCCACTTTTGGTTTCAACTCGTCAAATTGCTGATTATCACCGCGCGGAACTGGTCCAGATATGATAAGTGGTGTACGGGCATCATCGATCAATACGGAATCGACCTCATCAACGATGGAATAATTATGCGTTCGTTGAACGAGATCTGAAGGACTGATTGCCATGTTGTCGCGAAGATAATCAAACCCGAATTCGTTATTGGTTCCAAAGGTTATATCGGCCTGATAGGCTTTTCGACGGTCTTCTGAATTGGGTTGATGTTTATCGATGCAATCCACGCTCAAACCATGAAACTCGTAGATGGGTCCCATCCACTCGGAATCGCGCTTGGCAAGATAATCGTTTACTGTTACCAGGTGTACTCCCCTGCCGGTAAGAGCATTAAGAAATACAGGTAATGTTGCAACAAGTGTTTTTCCTTCTCCGGTAGCCATTTCAGCAATTTTTCCCTGGTGCAATACCATACCACCAATCAATTGAACATCATAATGGATCATATCCCAGGTAATTCGGGTTCCACCGGCAATCCATGAGTTTTTGTAAATGGCCTTATCACCTTTAATATCAATACTGTCGCGATTGGTTGCCAGCTCACGGTCAAAATCAGTAGCCGTAACTTCCAATTCCTCGTTTTCATAAAAACGGCGGGCTGTATCTTTTACTATGGCAAAAGCTTCCGGGAGAATTTCATCAAGAAATGATTTCAGTTTCCCATCGATATCATCTTCAATTTTATCAATCTGCCCGTATATTTCTTCTTTTTCATTAAAATCTTCTGTTTCCTCGGCTTGTTGCCTGAGTCGTTCAATCTCTTCCTGTTCATTTTTAATATGGTCCCGGATTCGCTGACGCAGGGCTGCCGATTTTTCTCTTAATTCATCATTAGAAACAGAATGCAACTCATTGTAAACCTGGTTTATTTGTTCAACCACCGGGCTTATTTCTTTAATATCTCTCTCTGATTTATTGCCCATGAAGGCAGTGAGTATCTTACTTACAATATTCATCTTACTTGTTTATATGATTCAGAAAACAAATTTAATTGTTTTTAACGTGAGTGAATGAGAATTTATGTTTTTTTTAGAAATTCATAATAAATACGGGAAAATGAGGGAAATATTATACTGGAGATATTAACATGAAATTTCTGTATAGTTAAAACTCAACACATGTTGAATCGAAAAAAAGAGCCATGGTTTTACCCACGGCTCATTTGTATGATTGTCAACTTATTTTCCTTTAGAAAACTCTATTGTATCACAATTTTCCCCGTAAGTTTTTTCCCGGGTGAAGAAACAACTATAAAATAATACCCCTTTTCCAGATGCATCAGGTTCAATTTTTTCAGCCCGAGTCTCATGTCTGCACGGGTAAATTGTTCGCCATGTACAATCTTGCCCGAGATATCCACAACCTGCAACGAAACATCCTCGTTGACCTGATAGTTATTAAGTTTCACGGTGAAAAGCCCTTCAGATGGATTGGGATAAACCCTTATTTTCTTTTCATCCAGCTCGTGTGATTCAGTACCAACAATATCGCCGGCCTGAATCCTGAGGTTATCAATTAACCAACCCCAACCATTCGCGTAAGGATCGGAATATAACCTGAACCGAATTAAAATTTCATCCCCTGCATCGAAAGCGTCTTTCCCTTTCAGGTCAATGTTATGAAGTTTCAATTGAGATGGCACGCCAACTGATCTTGAATTATCCTCGGCAGTTATAGAATCGTTATACAATGCAAACCAGGAAGAATGTCTCGTGGCGTCATACCCATCTGCCAGGGCACTCCAACTTCTTCCGCCATCTTTTGAACCTTCGACTACAACGTAATCGTAGAAATTAGTACTAGGCCAATTAACAGATTCTTCTCCCGGCTCAATAAGCGCGATTTCATGAAAAGTCATTGAAGATAAATTTCCATCCTTGATTTTAACGGGTATTTTTAATTGTGCAGTAAAATTGTATTCCCCGTTGTCTCTTTCCGGGCTTGTGTAAGGATGTTCGGAATTCAAGGAAGGAGATGAAAAACCCTCTGGTGTTGTGATACTAAATCCCGAGAAAAGGAAATCCTCGGCTGCACTTTCCGGATCATTAAAATCGTTGGTATATTCAGAAACATAAGGTGGTATCTCTTCAATGTCTACCTGATAATAATCAGATTCCGGAACGATAACGGTATTAGGCTGCATCGCGACATCGCTTGCTATTACCCGGTATTCAAATTCATCCCCGGGATTCAGATCAAGTCCGGAAAGCACGAAATAACCAGTGTATTTATCCAGTGTATCATTATGTAATGGAAACGGTACTTGTTCAACTCCTTTAATAATATACTCGACATATACTGTATCCACACCGATATTATCAGATACCTGGGCTGACACTTCAACGGAATCCCAGGTAGAGAGAATAAAATCAATTGGCTGGTGATCAATTTCAGGTGGTTTCACATCGGTTCCGACAAAAAACTGCCGGAAATTTTCAGGAGCCCTGGCAGGTTCAGTAAACTGCCTGTTATATATATCCACTACTCCAATATAGTAATAAACAGTACGGTCTTTTTGAGATAAAGGAATGGCACGGGAGTATTCATTCGTGTTCCCGGTAGGATTCATCTTTAATGAATCAAATGAAGTAAAATCATTAATTGAATAATAAAGATAAGGATCCGATTTAAGTGTTGTATCACTTTCAATGACTGCTGTTACCAGCAAGGGATCGTCTAATGTTTCTACATCTTTTAATGAATCATGTTCAATATAGGTATACATCCATCCGATGTCAAATAACATACCCATGCTTACCGGGCCAGGGCTGTGAACGGATTCTCCCAATGAAATGGCATGTGTCATGAGTGAATTGGGTGTGCCATCATAAAGGTCATCATCCAGGTGATAAATGCTCGACCCCTCGTTCCATTCGCTGGGGGTATAAAGTAGTGCCCTTTCATTGCCCGGGTGATTATGCACCGTTGAAAGCCCGTTGTAATATAGTGTTCGGGTATATGCAGTGAATAAACTTAATGAATGGTTGACATACCAGGTAGTTGGATCCGTTAAATTATCCCCGTAATTATCTTCGACATGGATATCAAAAGCCGCGGGATAATCAAATTCACCAAATCCGTAATGACCGATAGATGTTCTCCCGAGATCTTCAACATACATGCTACCTGTATATCCCAATCCATGAGCGATTTCATGGACTACAGTTGTTACTAAATCGTGCTTGCCGGATGGTGGATTCCCGTCAGTGCCATAATACCAATTGGTTTTATCACTGTTAAAATTGGCTTCCATTTCCGGTTCATTTTCTCCATTTACTTCCCTTCCTAACATTTTCTCAACAACAGCAATCGGGTAATAAACATTCTCATCCGGGGATTGCGCGAATGTATAAAAACTGGTTGGCCCGCAACTCCCAAGCACCCCGTTTTCCATTGGTTCCCAGGAGGCTAAAATTTTAATTGTCACGGGCGATTTGATTAGATAAGACCAAATATCAACACCATACTGAAAAGCCTTTTTAGCATCCTCGCTAAAATTAATGTATGTTACCTCAATATTGGCGGTTGGTTGCGAGTGGGTTGATTTCAATCTCTTTAAAAACTGATCCGGGGGCGGTATTCGATGGTTACTAACCTCATCTGAACCGTGACAAACGATTGGAGGTATTTCAATCCTGTGCATTTTTTTCTTGTCCTGGGCCGGGAGATTTCCAATGAGCATTCCTGACATTATCACTACCAGCAATTGATTGAATATAATTTTTTTCATTCCCTCAAATTCAATTAATTAAAGTATAAAAGATACGTTTAAAAATCATTTTGGTTAAAAACTATTTTGAAATACCTGTAAAAAAGAAGTTAAAAATAACAATTATTATCAAAAAAGAGTTTATATATTAGAGAATAAAATCCAGATTGAGCGTTTGAACTCAATCGATGAAGAAAATGTAAGCTTTTCACCTCACCCACCCGGTGAAACACTGCATTTTCCATGTCGGTTTAGCGCTAATTAAAGCACTACTTTGCTTCGTTCGTACCGCTCAACTTAGGTAAAACTTATATCATGAAAAATAAAATCTACATAGCAATTTTAATTATCTGGATATTTACCTTTTCTTGCAGCATAATAAAAAATATCTCGGGAAATGATGTTGTAATATCCATGAAAAAAACATCCTGCATGGGTAATTGCCCGGTATATGAAATAAGCATACATGAAAACAGATCGGTAAAACTCCATGCAAAGGAAAATATCGGGATGGAGGGTCAATACCGGTCTAAATTAAGTAAACAACGATATAACAACCTGGTCTCTGCATTTGAGTCCGGCAAATTCTTTTCTTTTGAGAATAATTACACCTCGAGAATATTTAAAGATTTACCGACCACGTATATTTATTTTTCTCACGAGGGTGAGAATAAAAAAATTAAAGATTATTACGGTGCGCCAAAAGAGTTGAAAGAGCTTGAAAAAAGAGTGGCCAGGCTAATTGATGAACTGGAATGGAAAAAGGTAAAAAAATAATCCCGGGATCAAATTGAACCCGGGATATATTATAATCCTCAAAAACCTATTCTTCCGGACTTTCACTTGTTCTCATCGCCATGATATCGCGGTCGAACATGTAGAGATTATGATCTCCAATCAGGTTTAGTTTATCAATAATGGACTTTACAGTCGCTTCTTCCTCGATTTGTTCCGTGACAAACCATTGAATCCAGTTGTGCGTGGTATAGTCCTTTTCTTTTTCACACGCAGCTACTATCTCATTGATAGAATCAGTAATAAATTTCTCATGTTTCAAAGCTTCTTCAAAAGCCTTGTTGATATTCCCGAAATCAGTCGGTGGTTGCTCCAGTTTTGAAATTATAGCCTTCCCGTCGCGTTCATTGATATATTGAATAAACCTGAGCATGTGTTCGCGCTCTTCATCAGACTGCGCGTAAAACCACTTGGCTGAACCTTCCATGCCCTGGTTTTCTGCCCAGGAAGCTATAGCAAGGTAGAGATGAGAAGAATACGCTTCTCTTTCAACCTGACGATTCAATAAATCCTCGATAATTTTACTTTTCATTTTTTACAAGTTTTAGGTTTGAACATTATTACATGTTTTCAATGATAGCTGTACCAAATTCTGAACATTTTAACTCGGTGGGATCATCCATTAAACGAGCAAAGTCATATGTTACCTTTTTCTGCTGAATGGTTTTATTCAATCCACTGATAATCAAATCAGCGGCTTCTCCCCACCCCATGTATTCCAGCATGAGTACACCAGAAAGGATAACCGAACCCGGGTTTACTTTATCCAGGCCGGCGTACTTGGGTGCTGTTCCATGGGTGGCTTCAAAAATCGCGTGTCCTGTTTCGTAGTTTATATTAGCACCGGGGGCAATTCCAATCCCACCAACTATAGCGGCAAGTGCATCCGAAATATAATCCCCGTTAAGGTTCATTGTTGCTATAACCGAGTATTCAGCCGGGCGGGTAAGAATCTGCTGCAAGAATGCATCAGCTATCACGTCCTTGATAATGATTTTCCCAGCTTTTACCGCTTCATCCTGTGCTTCATTCGCTGCTGCCGCACCGGATGTTTCGGCGATTTTATCATATTGCAGCCAGGTGAATACCTTGTCAGAAAATTCCTTTTCAGCAAGCCCGTAACCCCACGCTTTAAACTGGCCCTCGGTGAATTTCATTATATTTCCTTTATGGACCAGAGTAACAGAGGGTTTATCGTGATCAACAGCGTATTGAATGGCAGCCCTTACCAAACGTTCTGTTCCTTCTTTTGAAATGGGTTTAATACCAATAGACGTGGTTGCAGGAAAACGAATTTTATCCACGCCCATTTCTTTTGTTAAAAATTCCAGCACTTTTGAATTTTCCGGGGTTCCATTCAACCATTCCACACCCGCGTAGATATCTTCAGAGTTCTCGCGAAAAATGACCATATCTGTAGTTTCGGGGTTTTTTACCGGGGAAGGCACTCCCTTATAATATTTTACCGGCCTTAAACAAGTATAAAGGTCTAATATTTGTCTCAATGCCACGTTCAAAGAACGAATTCCACCACCAACCGGTGTAGTCAGAGGTCCTTTTATGGCAACAAGATACTCCCGTATCACCGAGAGTGTATCGTCAGGTAACCACTCGCCTGTTTTATTATAAGATTTTTCACCGGCGAGAACCTCTTTCCATACGATTTTCTTTTTCCCGTTAAATGCTTTTTCAACAGCCGCGTCAAAAACTCTCACGGATGATGCCCAGATATCCGGGCCTGTTCCGTCTCCCTCGATAAAAGGAATAATCGGGTAATCGGGCACATTTAATTGTTCTCCATTTTTTGTAATCTTTTCTCCTTGCATTTTTAACATTTTATTTAGGGTTAAACTCAAAACAATTTCAAAACCCGTTTTGCCGGGCACTGATCATTTGTCACTTCGATAAGCTTAGCAAAGCAGCTCGGCTCAGAATAAAACAACTGACATCAAATAACTAACCATTGCTACTAAACAACTTATAATTTAAACACGCTTTCATCGTAAAAGTTTCACCGCGCATTAATCCAGCTCAAGATTAAATCTCTGTGTTAATTTGCCCAAAAGAGGATTTTTGGCAACCATATGATCAAATTTATCCTTGGGAGAATATAAAAGTTTATTATCCTGTTGTTCAGTGATCGTCAACTCAATGGTAATACCCGAATTTGCCAGTTCCTTTTTCAGGAATTTCAGTAAAAATGGTTTGATGTCCCTGTTAAAATCCTCCATCTGCGAACCATTATCCAGGTTTATTTGTATTTTATTGTCAGCAGCAAGCCCGGGGATTTTGTTAATCAAAGAACTATACATCCGCGGACGGGTTTCCCTGAGGGTTTCAACGTATTTGGTATATTTTTCCTTCAATTTCTCCGGCGTAATGTTTTGATTTTCAAAAACTCCTGATCCAGCAAGGTCTTCTTCGGTATTATCTTTCGGTCGTGGTTGATTTGTTTGATCTACGATATCAGGCGTTTGATTCAGTTTATCACTTATTGACATTCCTATACCGGAATAATTTTTTTTCTTTTGAGGGGCAACCGTATTGGCAGATTCTTCTTTATCAGGATTTTCAGTTACCCTGGATGAAATCTTTTTTTTTTCAGACTGCTTATCTTCTACTGCCTTACCATATGGTGAGGTTACCTCAATCTCTTTTTTTTTACTCTTGTTTAAATTTGAAAGTTTCAGCAAGGCAAGTTCAACATGTAATCGCTGATTGCGGCTAGCCTTAAACCCAATATCGAAAGTTGAACAAATATTCAATGCTTCAAGGAGAAAAGTAACCGGGCAGTTTGCTGTTTGCTCAAGATATCGCTCCTTAATATTTTCTCCAACCTCAAGCAGATGGAGTACCTGTTTGTCTTTGGAAACAAGCAGATTGCGAAAATGTGAAGCTAACCCGTTTAAAAAATTCTGCGCGTCAAATCCATTTGCCAGAATCTCGTCAAATATCAGCAGGCATTTCACGTAATCTTCCTGAATAAATGCATTTGTTATGGAAAAATAATACTCGTAATCCAGGATATTCAGGTTTTCAATTACTTTCGAGTATGTAATTTCATTCCCTGAAAAGCTTACGATTTGGTCAAATATAGAAAGTGCATCGCGCATTGCTCCATCCGCTTTCTGGGCAATCACGTTTAGTGCATCCGTTTCATAAGTAACTTCTTCTTTTTCTGCAATTCCTGCTAAAAAATCAACCATGTCAGAAACCATGATCCTGTTGAAATCAAAAATCTGACAGCGAGAGAGTATTGTTGGAATGATTTTATGCTTTTCGGTGGTAGCGAGTATGAAAATTGCATGCCTCGGAGGTTCTTCCAGGGTTTTCAAAAAAGCATTGAATGCAGATGCCGATAGCATGTGTACCTCATCAATAATGTAGATACTGTATCGGCCAACCTGAGGAGGAATCCTTACTTGCTCGATCAACTGACGAATGTCTTCAACCGAGTTATTCGAGGCAGCATCTAATTCGTGAATATTATATGATCTGTTTGAAGAAAAAGCCTTACAAGACTCACAGGTTCCACAAGCTTCAATATCTTCAGTAATATTTTTACAATTCAGGGTTTTAGCAAAAATACGGGCACATGTTGTTTTACCAACCCCGCGGGGACCACAAAACAGGTATGCCTGTCCGACATGTCCACTTTTAATGGCATTTTTAAGCGTGGAAGTAATAGATTTCTGCCCGATCACCGTATCGAAAGTAGCCGGCCTGTATTTTCTTGCTGAAACTATAAAATTTTCCATGCGTAATTTAAAATCAAAAACGGGAAGACAAATATAATTATTAATATAGGTATAAAAAAACAAAACCTAAGAAAGAGGAAACGCGCGGATAGATAATAGTGATTATTGTCAATTTACTGGATTGAAATTCCGTATTTGATAAGACATCAATCAGCGAAATTGACGCGTCACTCAACTGTATGATCAGGAAAGTTTACCCGTTGCCATCTTAAACTGTTCCAGTGCTTTCACGAGATTTTCATCTGAAGTGGCGTATGATATTCTGATACAATCAGGTGCTCCAAACGCTATACCGGGAACGGTTGCTATGTTCGCCTCGTTCAAAAGATACATGGCAAAATCCGTGGAATCTTTAATGATATCGTTCCCATATTTCTTTCCAAAAAATGAACTGATATCCGGAAACACATAAAAAGCACCCTGGGGAACATTAAACTTAACTCCTTCAATATCACCCATTAATTTTAAAACAAGATCGCGGCGGCGCTGAAAAATATTTTTCATGTTTTGAATTACCGAGGGGTCAGAATTCAACGCGGCAATTGCAGCGCGCTGGGCAATAGAGGAAGCCCCCGTGGTCATTTGTCCCTGCAATTTATTACATGCCTTTACTATCCATGAGGCAGCGGCCATGTAACCAATTCGCCAGCCGGTCATCGCGTAAGCCTTGGATACCCCGTTCACGTTCACTACCCTGTCTTTTATAAAATCAAACTGGGCGATACTCTCGTGTTTCCCGATAAAGTTTATATGTTCGTAAATTTCATCTGAAATAATATACATGTCGTTCTTTTCTGCCACAACTTCAGCAATCTCCTTTAATTCTCCCGCGGAGTAAACACTTCCGGTAGGATTTGTAGGAGAACATAATAAAAGCACCTTGGTTTTACGAGTAATAGCAGCTTTTATTTGCTCTGCGGTAACTTTAAAATCCTGGTCTATACCGGCCTCAACTATTACATTCCTGCCTTCAGCCAGTTTCACTAATTCGGCATAGCTAACCCAGTAAGGAGAAGGGATTATTACTTCATCACCCGGATTTACCAAAGCCAGTATAGCATTGGCAATTGAATGCTTGGCCCCGTTCGACACCAAAATATCAGAGGGGGAGTAATCAAGATGATTCTCGCGCTTGAATTTTTCGCTTATAGCTTTCAGTAACTCCGGGTACCCGGCAACCGGTGTATAAAAAGAATAATTCTCGTCAATTGCTTTTTTTGCGGCCTCTTTGATTTGATCAGGGGTGTTAAAATCGGGTTCTCCCACGCTCAGGTTAATGATATTAATCCCCCGCGCCTTCAGGTCTGTACTTTTCTGATTCATCGCCACCGTGGCAGAAGCCGCTAGGTTTGCTATCCTGTTCGATACATGTTCCATGGTTTCAAGGTTCAAGTTTATTATATTTTCGGGGGCATAAAAATAAGTTTTTATTATTAATTTGATTAATATTGTATGAAGGTTTTATAATTTTTTTTTGAACATGACAGAATTACTTGAGATTTTGAAGTATACATTACCAGCAATTGTTGTTTTCTTTACCGCGTTTTTTATTTTGCGATCCTTGTTGAAAAATGACGATACCCGTAGAAAGCATGAGATGGCCCTGAAAAATCAGGATATCATTACCCCAATAAGACTGCAGGCCTACGAGAGAATGGTTCTTTTGCTTGAAAGGATATCACCGGATTCCCTGGTAATAAGATTAAACAGGAAAGGTATGAAAAACAAGGAATTGCAGGGTGAAATTTTAGCCGTAATCCGGGCTGAATTCGAGCACAATTTATCCCAGCAACTTTATCTTTCTAATCAGTCGTGGGAACTGATTAAATCAGCAAGAGAAAACCTAATAAAAATTATTAACAGCGCCGCCCAAAATCTTGATCCCAATGGACCATCCTTTGAACTCAGCAAGGTTCTCCTGGAAAAAATCATGGAAATGGAAAAGTCACCCACGATGGTAGCCCTCGAGTTTATTAAAAAAGAAATGCAACAACTGTTCTAACAAAAATATAATGCTGAAAATAGTAAATTGATTAATACAGGTTTTAGCCGGATTTTGCGCGGGTTTTTAAAAAAAACGACAGGAAAAACACTTGCATAAAATGGAAAAAAACAAGCATATTATATTAATTTACGCGGTAACTGATGTTGAAAACAACATCATCCCAAAATCTCTATCAGGTATTTACACCTTTTATGCAACCGACGAACTACCTGTTTTCCGGGAAATAATCAAAACAACGGGACCCGATGTAATTGTCGCGGACTGCGCGTTGCTATCCAGAACAACAAGCAACCTTGCTGACGACAATGAAATCTTTAGCCAAATACCACTGATTTTAATCAATTACGACAATGGTGAAACTCCCAGTGCATTGAAATCACTTGCTTTTGCTGCTTTTGAAAATATCCCCACCGAAATTACCTGGCAAAGCATTCTGCGGAGTGCTGCAAAATGTAAACATGCATCTTTTAGTGGAAAACCTGAATCTGAGCAGGAAAGCTTGTTTATGGAAGAACTTCGCGTTTCAAACGAGGAATTGCGGGTAGCTAACGAGCAATTGATTCAGGAAATAATGAATCGTAATAAAATTGAAGCAAAGTTGCGTGACAGCGAACTCAAGTTAAAAGCATTTTTTGAACAATCAGTTGATGGAATCTCTCTTCTTGATGAAAAAGGCAATATCCTTGAATGGAATCCGGCCATGGAAACAATGACCGGACTTAAAGCAGGTGAAGTAACCGGGGAAAAAATATGGGATATTGAATTTAAAGTAGCCCCCAGGGAAAAACAAACCATTGCCTTTCAGGAAAAAATAAGGGCAAGCAGCCTGGCATATTTAAATGAACTGGATACTGCCAAACCCATCTACGTGGAATCAACATCAGCTTACTCGATGGGTAAGACAAAATACGCGCAATTGAGTATTTTTCCCATCTTAACCAGTCAAAATAAATTCGTTGGCAGGATTTTACGAGATATCACCAGGAGAAGAGAAGCCGAGGATGAATTAAAACGTCACAAGAAAGAACTTGAAAACGAAGTTAAAGCAAGGACCCGCCAACTGTCTCAAAGTGAAGAAAAGTTCAGGATAATATTTAAACATACACCCGGTTTCGTGATTCTTAGCAACTTGGATACACGTCGAATAGAAGATGCTAATAATTCATTTCTCGATAAATTCGGGCTGAAGAAAGATGACATTATAGGAAAAACATTGCTGGAACTGGAATTGATTGAAAAAAAACAGTTCCATGAAGAAAATCAACTCATTAATGAAAAAAGTAATTACTCGGATTTCAATTTAACCTTAAAAGACAAGGAAGAAGAGCCGGTATATTGTTTATCTGCCGGCGAAATTGTACACATTAATGATAAAGAATGCGTGGTACAAATGCTCAATGATATCACACGTTTGAAAAAAAATGAATTTTCACTCAAGGAACTGAACGAGGAAATGACAGCCGCGGAAGAAGAGTTGAGAACAACCAATGATGAATTAATCCTTACCAATGAAAAACTTGAAGAGGCAATAGAAAAATTGAAGGTTAGTGAAAGAAATTACCGTGAGATTTTCAATGCTACCAGTGATGCAATTTTTATTAATGATGCAGAAACATTTGCTATTCTCGATGTAAACAGGGCCGCGGAAGAAATGTTTGGTATAAAAAAATCATCATTTCTTAACTTAACCGCTGATGATCTCACCTCAGACAAACGTTTTTTTCCCAGGGAAAAAGCTCACGAGTACATGCAAAAATCTAAAGAAGAAGGAACACAGGTGTACGAGTGGCACGCGAAAAGAATTGACGGCACCTCTTTTTGGATTGAAGTTTCTATACGTCACGCGAACATTGGAGGGAAAAGCCGCATCCTTTCGCTCGTGAGAAATATTGATCAACGAAAAAAGCAGGATAAGGTAATTCGCCAGGCAGCAGAGATTTTTGACAACATACAAACCGGGATGCACATCTATCACCTCGAGAATCCTGAAGATGACAGCACCTTGAGAATGGTTGGAGCAAACCCGGCAACAGCCCTGTTAACAGGGGTTAATCCAGAAGAAATAATAGGGAAAACACTGGACGAGAACTTCCCGGGCCTGCGTGAAAAGGGAGTTCCCCAGCTTTATGCAAAGGTTATTCGAGAGAATAAAGCCATTGCAATTGAAGATATCACCTATGGAGATAACCGGGTGATTTCCGGGGCCTTTTCTGTTAAAGCATTCCCCCTGCCCGATAATAAAGTATGTGTTGCATTTGACAATATAACCGACAAGAAAAAGGCAGAAGATGATTTGATACGATCTGAAACAAAATTCAGAACCATTTTTAATAGTACCTATGAATTAATTGGAATTCTGGATAAAGAAGGAAGAATTAAAGATCTGAATAACACGAGCCTCAAGTACTTGAATTCCAACATGGGTGAAATGAGTGGCAGGTATTTTTGTGAAAACAACTTTTTTAATCATTCTGAAAAAGAGAAAGACAAAATAAAGAAAGCCGTTCAGGAAGCGGCAAGGGGAAAATCTAACAGGTTCAATGTCAGCCATCAGCTTCCATCCGGGGAAATCAGAATCATCGATTTCACCATACTTCCTGTCTACGATAAAAATGGTGAGATTACATTCCTCCTTCCTGAGGGAAGGGATATAACTGAAGAAATTGCCGCCAGAAACAGGGAAAAAGAACAACTCGAATTTTTGAATACGCTTCTTGAAACAATACCTATCCCGGTATTTTACAAGGATAAAGAGGGAAAATACATTGGCTGTAACACCGTTTTTGAAAAATATACCGGATATAAAAGAGAAGATATCATCGGTAAATCTGTTTTCGAGATTACAAGTAAAGAACTGGGCAATGTTTATAAAAACAAAGATGAAGAATTACTTGATAAAGGAACTACACAGGTATACGAATCAGAAATGAAATATGCAGATGGTACAAATCGAAATATAATCTTTCATAAAGCGATTTACAATGATTCCACTGGAAATAAACAAGGAATCATTGGAGCCATGTTTGATATCACGGACAAAAAGCGAATGCAAAGAAAACTAATTGAAACTGTTATAGAAACTGAAGAAAAGGAAAGACAAAGACTTGCCGAAGACCTGCACGATGAAATAGGTCCCATTCTTTCAAGCATGAAAATGTACATTGGCGCCATTTCAAGTACCACTGGGCAGGAAAAGAGAGAATACATCATATCTCAGGTAGTTGCTCTGGTAAAGGATGCTATTTCCACCGTGCGTGAAATCTCCACTGCCCTCAGCCCGCATATTTTAAAAAACTATGGAATTGTTGAAGCAGTCAAAAATGCACTGGAAAGAATTGATCCCTTCCTTCAAACAAGTTTTAAACAAAATATCGGAAATACACGCTTCTCACAAAATATTGAAATTGTATTTTACAGGATCATTAAAGAACTAATAAACAATACCATTAAGCATGCTAATGCTACAAGCATTCTTGTTGACCTTACGCTGGCAGAAGATACCCTGAATTTGGAATATTTGGATGACGGAAAAGGGTTTGATTTTGAAAAAGAACTTACAGAAAGCAAACATGGAATGGGATTGTATAATATCCATAACCGCGTGAAAATGATTAATGGTGAATACCAGGTATTTAGCCAACCGGGCAAAGGATTTAAGCTGAATCTCGGGGTAAAACTAGAAACTACTTAAGAGTCTGTCCATAATGTCCATTTCTTCGTTATGCTCACTCCAAAACTGCTCGATTATATCAGTAAACTGCACTTTTGGAGCTTCGCAAGCCTTGAAAATGGGCTTTTTTATCCAACACTTGAGTTTTCTTGCACATACATGGTAATACGCGCTTCGTTTCATTTTTTTTTTGTATATTTATCATTACTAACCGGGTAAATTTTGAATGAAATTAAAAACGCTGTATTATTATTGGCTTT
>CAYRRV010000043.1:0-33478 GCA_964426725.1 uncultured Bacteroidales bacterium
GCACAGCTCATTTGTTTCACGCGGCGGACGCAGCGTATTAATTTCACGCGGCGAACGCAAAGAAAAAATTTCACGCGCCGAAAACAGCGAGAAGTAGGTTAGGGTTTGTGCAAAGGTCTCATCATAGGTTTTCGCCTCCGGAAAATTTCGTTAAGAAAATCTATGAAATAAAGCGTTAAAAAACCAAAGCTGTTTGAGGACGTTAGGCCCGAGGCACGAGGGACTAAAAGGACGAGTTCTTTGGTTTTAGCGGAATGCAATAGATTTTTAGGGAATTTTCCGGCAGCGACGGGTTTTTTGGTTTACTTTTTTCACCTGAAGGAAAAAAGTAAATGCCCGCCCGGCATGAGGGCAAAATAAACAATCCGATTTTTAATCGGATACAATTGATACTTTTTTTAATCATCAATAACGAATGCAAATATTCTACATGTTATAATCAATTTACTACTTGCCTCAAATTAAATAAATTTCTTATTTTGTAGTAAATCATTAAAAATGAATAAAAGCAACACGTTTGAACAATTACTGATGGGAAAAAGGCCGGAGAGGACTTTGTTCAGGCCCATTCTCATGCATTTTGCTGCAAGATACAGCGGCCATACTTACGGTGAATTCGCGAGTGATTATAAAACACTGGTAAAATGTAACCTGAAAGCCCTCGATGATTTTGACATCGACATGGTGGGACTGATTTCCGATCCGTACCGTGAAACATCCGCGTTTGGAGCCCCGGTTGAATTCGTGGCGGAAGGTGTACCCCGGTGCAGGGCTGTCATAGTGAAAAATGAAGAGGATGTCAAAAACCTGAAAAATCCCGACGTGTACAAATCTGCCAGGACGCTTGACAGAATTAAAGGGGCAAAACTGTTCCAAAAAGAACTGAAGGGAGAGGTTCCTGTTATCGGTTGGATTGAAGGTCCGCTCGCTGAGGCAGCTAACCTCGCCGGTGTTGGCGAGATACTCACGCTTCTAATGATGAATCCTGACATGTGCAACCTACTCATGGACAAGTGCATGATTACAGCGAAAGATTTTGCCAAAGCCCAGGTTGAAAATGGGTGTAGGGTTATCGGGATAGGGGATGCCGTTTGTTCTCAACTCGATCCTTCACTTTATGATATATTCGTGAAAGAAAGACACAAGGAACTGATATCATATATTCATTCCCTCGGGGCAACAGTAAAATTACACATTTGTGGGAATATCACCCATCTCCTCCCCTTTCTCGCATCAGTAAATACTGACATCCTGGATATTGACTGGCAGGTAGACCCGCTGGAAGCAAAAAAAATAATGGGTGCAAAAGTAATCCTTTGCGGCAATATTAACCCTGTAACTATTCAGGATTCAACAGTTGATGAAATTCTCACGATATCAAAAAATCTGATAAAGAGAATGAAAGACACCCGTTTTATTCTTTCAGGTGGCTGCGAGATCACGGTAAATACACCAGCCGAAAATCTGAAAGCGATGAGGGAAGCTGCAGGATAAATGAATGATGATTATTGCCATCGATTTCATTGCAAAATAATCATCAGAAGATGTATTTTAGTATCGTGGCAGTAAGCATATGAAAAAAAGCTCATTATTTTTGAATTTTTCCGGTATTTTTCTTTTCTTTACGGAAATTATCATCAAAAATGACCCTTGCAGAAATTGCCAATAAAGCAAACGTATCTATCACAACAGCCCATAGAGTGTTTTCCGGAAAATCAGATGTTCATCCCGAAACATTCCGGAAAATAATGAAAATTGCACGTGAAAATGGCTACACGCATTCTCAAAAGAGAAAAAGGAACAGGGATGATAAATCGCTTGTACACGCGAAATCCGGTACAGTCAGTTTGTTACTTTCAGGACTTCCCAGTGAATATTTACAACTGCCACAAAACCTGAAATTCGTCTCTTTCCTGGAGCATTCACTAAGCAGCCACGATTTCTCGTTATCTATTGCCCAGGATCCAGATAGTGATAATGAAAATTTTAAAAAACTGATTTCCTCTGGAAAGACAGATGGTCTGATTGTTATGGGAGATGTGCCATCTCGTGCACGTGCTTTGGTGTCAGGGTTTCCATGTGTTGGAATCTTTGGTTCAAACTATTACGATGAACCCCGAATCGACTGGATTTTGCCCGATTATCAGGCAAGAGCAAGGATGGCAGTTGATTATTTTTTAAAGCTTGGTATTCGAAAGATTGCTTTCTTAAACCCCATTGCACAACATAGTGGTTTTAATGATGTGGAATCTGAATTCACCCGGTACGCTTATCAAAAAAATTTGGTTCCCACTTCTTTAAGTGTGGTAGAACCATTCAAAGAGTCCATATATAAAAAAGAAAAGGGGAGAAAGATAGTTAAAACACTTATTGAAAATATGATAAGTTTACCTGAAGACAATAAACCAACAGGCATTTTCGTGGCAAACGATGAAGTTGCAATGGACGTTTATTCTGAATTAACCATAAAAGGAATAGCAATTGGGCGGGACATTACCATTTTATCATCCGATAATACGGATATATTTCTTGATAGACTTTCACCCAGGCCGGCGAGTATTGATTTGAACTACCTGTACATTGCCGAATCAGCAGTAGAGCGATTAATCAAGCGAATTGAAAATCCAATGCTGGAAACAGGCGTGAGAATTCTAATCCCTCCCAAAATAGTTGAACCACACCAGTCCAACTTAAAAACAAAACAACTCTGAACAACATTTAATTACAATAATAATTACTTAATTACAATCAATTACCCTAAGTCAAATAACTAATTAATAACCAAATCATTATCTGTCATGTTCGGATTTCAAATTGTTGATATCATCGCGATTGCCTTGTATTTCATTGTAATATTGGGTATAGGTTATTATGCCTCACGGAGAATTAAAAATCAGGAAGATTATTTTCTTGGAGGAAGGCGATTCGGGAAATTCATACAAACCTTCGCGGCATTTGGACAGGGAACGTCTGCCGAGAACGCTGTTGGCATGTCTGTTGTTGTTGCCCGTAACGGGTTGGCCGGTGTATTACAACAAATTATCGGAATTTTTCATCTCCCTTTTTTCTGGATAACTTCAATATGGTACAGGAGATTACGTACCATAACCCTGGGAGACTTTTTCGAGGAGCGTTTCAATTCAAAAGGTTTAGCTGCTTTTTATGCCATCGTGAGCGCGTTTTTTTTCATGATCGTTATCGGGTTAGGGTTCATTGCCATGTCCAGAACCATTTCTGCCATATCGGAAAAACCTGTTACTGAACTAACGGTAGAAGAAAAACAAGAATATCAGAAAGCGCTGGAACTGGAACAACTGGAAGAAAAAGATTACAGGCTGCTGACACCGCGAGAAGAAGTTAGACTTGAAGAACTCAGGATTGATAAACCCAGGAAAGAATTCTCCTACATAAGCGAAACCTTTATAATCTGGTTCGTGGCATTGATTGTCATTCTTTACGCGGGATTTGGCGGTCTTGAAGCTGCCTTCCTGAGCGACACGCTACAGGGAATCCTTATCCTTATTCTTTCCCTGTTATTGCTACCGTTTGCATTCATAAAAATACAAAACGTTTTTGGTGTTGAAGGTCTAAGTGGGGTTATCAACGTGGCAAAATCGAAATTACCCGAATCAACATTTGATGTATGGGGTTCACCGGCGATGACAGATTTTACCTGGTATTACCTGCTTGCCATCATGATTACACTATTAATTACTACATGTGTACAGGCTAACCAATTGGTTGCTACAGCATCTGCCAAAGATGAATATACCGCCAGGGCAGGATTCACGTCTGGTATTTATCTTAAACGAGCTGCTACATTATTTTGGGGTATTACTGCTATGTTACTGATTATTTTATACGCCAAACACCTGGGAAACCCTGATTATTTATGGGGTGTGGCATCCCGCGATTTACTTGGTTCATTGGGTATAGGTCTCTTGGGACTGATGGTTGCCGCTTTACTGGCTGCCCTGATGTCTACCGCTACCGCATTAATGATTACCGCCTCCAGCTTACTCACGCATAACCTCGTACGACCAATCTTCCCCGGTTACAAAGAAAAAACCTACGTGCGTATCGGGGCTTTCATGGGTATTATTATCATTGTAGGGGGAGTTATTATAGCCAGGCAATTTGATAATGTCTTCCAGGTTATCAAGTTGCTTTGGGAATTCAACGTGGTAGTAGCGGCCGGTTTTTGGCTGGGAATGAAATGGAGGAGGGCAAACAGGCCAGGAACCTGGGCTTCTGTTATATCCACTGCTGTATTATTTGTTCTACTGCAAATTATTATACCCGCCTTCCCGGGCGTACGCACGAGTGATTACCTTACCAAAACTGTTGAGCCAAAAACAATAACGAAAACCTATGTTGCAAGAGAAGTGGATGTTTTAGAAAGAGAAAAAGAAATTAATCTATGGGACAAGTTAAACAGGAAAGGTCTTTCTCAAGGTAAAAAACCTTTTCCGCTTGAAACAGGTCAAAAATTCGACAAAATATACAAAACCCCGGAAACATCCATTTTCTGGACACAAGGATTAAAAATGAACGAGAAAAACCAGGTGTATGGTTCAGGAATGTTAACCCTTGAATTGGTTTTACTTGATGCCATAGGTTTTGATTTATCAAAAAACCCCCAGGCCCTGAATGAAACCATAAGATTAATTTTCCGCACAATTTGGCCTTTCCTGGTTTTAGTTATTGTTTCATTACTTACCCGGCCGGATAATAAAATTATGCTTGACCATTTTTACGTGAAAATGAAAACCCCGGCAATTGAAAATAAAGAGGAGGATGCAAGACAAATGAAACTGTCCCTGGAGAACCCGACCCGTTTTGATTACAAGAAAATGTTCCCGAACACGAACTGGGAATTTGAAAAATTTGACAAGACAGATATTAAGGGAATAATATGGACAGTGGTTGGCGGTGGGCTGCTATTTTTCCTCCTTTATCTGATTTCACTCGCTGGTAAGTAGATAAAATATTCATTTTAAAAATTAGATTACATGGAAAAGCAAAAGTTTATTGAAGACATAATGTCAAAAATGACATTGGAACAAAAAGTCGGACAATGCTTGGTTTTGGGCTATTGTGGAACTACTATTACCCCGGAGATCATTCACAGGATTAAAAAATACACCCCTGCAGGAATTCGAGTCGGATTTTACTGGAGAGTAAGGACTGCCTGGCACGATCCAGGATGTACACCGCCAGAATTCGCGCACAGGATGTTAAGGATACCTTCCGGAACTATGAAGGATTACATCCCCGGTATTCCTGTCCCTCATTGTACAAACGAAGAGTATTGCCAGTTTCTGAACACCCTGAAACAAACATCATTGGACAATAATCTTGGTCTGCCTCTTCATATAACTTTCGACTTTGAAGGAGATCAAAGCGCAGATTACTATCATGGTGGAGCGCACCAGTTCCCAAACAACCTGGGTCTTACCACCCAAAATGATCCCCAGATGGCCTATGATGTACCCTGGGCAATTGGCACCCAGCTTCTTCCCCTGGGATTTTCATGGACCCATTCAATGGTCCTGGATATAAATACCAACCCCATGAACCCGGAAATAGGGGTAAGGAGCTTCGGACAGGATGCTGACACGGTTATTAAATACGCGAAGCAAATGTTAAACGGGTGGCGCGATGCAGGTATTATTGCAACGGGAAAACATTTCCCTGGCCGGGGTGAATCTGCCTCTGATGCACATTCCGGACTCCCTGTTATCGATCTTTCACCATCGGAGTTGGAAGAACACCTGAAACCTTACAAGGCATTAATAGCCGAAGGAATGCCGGCAGTCATGACCGCCCACACCGCTTATCCTAAGATTGAACCCGCGGATGTGCCTGCTACACTCTCGAAAATAATCCTGACCGATCTGTTGAAAGGTGATTTGGGTTTTAAAGGTGCCATAACAACCGATGCCATGGCCATGGGAGGAATTATTTCACGATTTGAATTCGGTGATGCACTTATCAAAGCCCTGAATGCAGGTGCTGATTTACTCCTGATAAGAGATGAAGGCCCCATCATCCACGAGGTTTTCCCACAGGTAGTTGATGCCGTTAAAAGCGGGAAAATAAAAGAATCTCGAATTGATGATGCAGTGGTAAGAACATTAGGGGTGAAATATGATTATGGTTTCTTTAATGAGAGTTCAAAAGTAGGAATTAAAGAACCAGCAAAAGCCGGGGAAGGAATAGCTAACCCGAGAGTTAAATCTATATGCATTGATTCCGCCAGGAAGGCAACCACTGTTTTAAGGGATGAACAAAACTTGCTCCCACTAAGTAAAGATACAAAAGTGTTATTGATAGAGCAAATTAACCCCATGCACCTGAACACGAACACCCAGCATTGCCACCCCTCAATTTTCTGGGAAAAAATGCTGGAGCAGTCCGGGAATGTTGGAAGCATTGAAACTGATTTAACCTTTACTGAAAATGATAAAAAACGAATTCAAGACAGGTATGACCAGGCAGATGTTATCGTTATTACCAATTATTACGGGAGGCGGCATTTAGATGGCAACAATTTCGTAAAAGAAGTAGTTAGCTGGGGTAAACCCACCATCGTGGTTACCAATAGCCCCTATCCTTTCACCGTGATACCGGAGTATAAAACCGTTGTTTGCACGTACGGATGCTCAACTGAATGCCTGGAATCGGCAGCCATGACCATATACGGTAAAAAGTAATGAAAATTCAGGAAGGGGCAATGTTCTTTATAGTAAATTATATATTCAGCCGGATGTGATATTTAGTTTTAAAATATAATGATAACTTGCGTGGAGATATGATGAAAGAACAATAAAAAATACGAAGTCCTTTCTATGGCCTATATGGCCTTAATGCTTATATTTGTCAAAAATTTAATATGGATCAGGCTATTCTCTTATTCGTTTGTCCCGATCAAAAGGGACTTGTAAGTACCATAACCAACTTTATTTCTGAAAAACACGGGAACATTCTAAGTTTGAACGAATATGTTGATACTGAATCAAGCACCTTTTTTCTCAGGCTTGAATGGGAGAAGGAAGGGCTTATTGAAGATTTACCTGATTTTGAAAATAAATTCAAGACTGTTGCCAATAGCTTTAAAGGCTGGTACCGTATTTATAATGCATCAGGCAAAACAAGGACTGCTTTGTTTGTTTCAAAATACGATCATTGTCTTCGTGATATTCTCTGGAGGTATACCATGAACGAGTTTCGTATTGAAATCCCCCTGATCATTTCAAATCACAAGGATCTTGAGCATATAGGCGCACGATATCAAATCCCGTATTATTATTTTCCAATCAACAAGAATAACAAAACAGAAGTAGAGAAAGCTGAAATTGAAATCCTTCGGAAAAACAACATTGACTCTATCGTGCTGGCAAGATACATGCAAATTCTAAGTCCTGATTTTGTAACTGAATTTCTCAACCGTATTATTAATATTCACCACTCATTTCTACCTGCATTTGTTGGTGGAAACCCATATAAACAAGCATTTCAGCGCGGGGTAAAAATCATTGGAGCCACAAGTCATTACGTTACCGGGGAACTCGATGAAGGACCAATAATAGTACAAGATATCAGCCACATAAGTCATCGCGATAAAATCGATGATCTGATTCGAAAAGGAAGAGATCTCGAAAGGCTTGTACTTGCCAGGGCTTTACGTCTTCATTCGGAGCACAGGGTGCTCGTGTTCGGGAGAAAAACAGTGGTTTTCGAGTAGAAATCCTCTTTCCTTTTTTCTCAATTTCAAAGCCTCCCACGAGCCTCCTTGCTTCATTCATCATGTTTGCCCTACACGCGTACCCGGTGAGATAAAGAATTTATTCTGATGAATCTTTAACAGAAGAAACCCTCATGTACTAACGTTCACAAAAGGAAATGAAAAAAATATAAGATATTAATTATAGGAAATGAAATAATAATAATAATCGTATCAGAATGAAAGATCGATATTTGTATGCTCAAAAATTATATAATAGAATATGGCAATTACTATGAAGAACGATGGGTGGAAGAAGTTATCACTCAGAGAAAAAATCGGGCAAACCCTCATTCATATGCCCAACCCGGAAGAAGAAATAAATCTACATGGGAGCCTGGAAAAATTCATGGAAAAAAACCCGGTAGGTGGTATGTTTTCATTGAACAGGGATGGTGAAAACTACACCTACAAGCTTCTGGATAGATACAAAAAATACCTGAAAGCTTCTAAAATTCCTCTTTTCCACATTGATGACATGGAATCAGGGGCTGGTTGTAACATTCAGGACTTAACAGCCCTACCCCATTTAATGGCGCTTGGGGCAACAGGTTCTGAAGATATTGCTTATAATTACGGGAAAGCTACTGCTATTGAGGCGCGTTGTGCCGGGGTGACCTGGGTTTTTGCTCCTGTTGTAGACCTGCCGTTAAACCCACTTAACCCAACGACTACACACCGAGCGGTTGGTGATGATCCGGAAATGGTTGTCCGAATAGTTTCGCAAATTATCAAGGGCATGCAGGATCACGGGTTGGCTGCTACTCTAAAACATTTCCCTGGCGATGGGATTGATTATCGCGATCAACATCTCTTAACCTCCTGTAATTCACTTTCAATGGATGAATGGTGGAAATACAGTGGAAGAGCATTCCAGGGTTGTATTGATGCAGGTGCCTACGCGATAATGCCCGGTCATATATCTCTCCCGGCATATCAAAAAGAAAAGATCGAGGGTTTGTACCCCCCGGCAACACTTTCGCGTGAATTATTAACGAATCTTCTAAAAGAAGAAATGGATTTCAAGGGTGTGATTGTTTCCGACGCTCTCGTGATGTCTGGATTTAAAGGGTATTTTTCTGACGAACAGGCTGACATAGAGGCTTTTAAAGCAGGGTGTGATGTGATGCTCTGGACCACTCCAAATTATATCAACAACATGGAGAAAGCGGTTCTTTCAGGAGAAGTTGCCATGGAAAGACTTGATGATGCGGTTTCGAGAATATGGGATCTGAAGAATAAACTGGGATTATTTGACAGCAGTTTCCCGGATATGGAAGCACTAACACCTGAAATTACAGATTTCGCAAGAAAAACAGCTATAGAACTCGCCGAAAACAGCATAACCCTTCTAAGGGATAAAAAAAATCTTTTACCCCTTGATAAGGGAAAACATAAAAAGATACTCCTGGCCGGGGTTGCCCCTTACCAGAGTAAATTCGAGGATTTGGTTGTTTTTAAAGAAGAACTGGAAAAAAGAGGTGCTGAAGTAACTTTCCAGAAGAACGTACGATTCGAAACTGACTTGAAATACACGGATACCCTTTCAGAAAAATACGATCTGATTATCTTTGCCATCCATCGCCACGCCCACCATCCTATTGGCCCAATGAGTTTTACCGGTGATGAGGCCGAATCGATATGGGCGGTCAACAGCCTCGACAGGAACAAGACAATCGTTGTTTCATTAGGCAATCCCCATTTCTACAACGAGTATTTCGAGGGAGTACACGTGTATATCAATGCATACTCCCATGTTGACTTTTCGCAAAAAGCACTGGTAAAAGCATTGTATGGCGAAATTCCTTTCAGGGGTAAATCACCCGTTAATCTATCGGTAGATAAAGTAAAAAGAGCAATTAATTTGTAATTTTGGATGAAAAAATAAGAAAATGAAACATCCATCCGGCAATTAAGAAGTTATTAAAAAATAAACAGATGAAACCCTCATCTACAAAAGTTCACAACAAGGACATGAATAAAACATGAGGGTTCCACAAGTAAATGAGCAGTTTGTTCGGACTCAAGGATAACCCGGAATTGATTGAAGAATACAAGTACTGGCATGATAATAAAAACATATGGCCGGAAATACCACGAGGCATCAAGGAGGCCGGTATCCTCAACATGGAAATTTACCTGTTGGATACCACCATGTTCATGATCATTGACACGGTAGAGAATTTTGACCTGGAAAAAGACATGGAACGGTTGGGAAAAATGGATCGGCAAAAGGAATGGGAAGAATTCATGGCAAGGTTCCAGGATGTTAAAATGGGATCAAATGAAAAATGGAAACTCATGGAAAGAGTTTTTAAACTGGAAGAATGATAGTTTAAAAGTACATGTTCATCGCGAACTCCATCTCGAAATTTTCATTTGCTGAAAGTTCAACCAGTTCAGATTTCGCGATTACCTCGTCCAGGCTGTTTTCAAACATTATTGATTTAAGCGCCAGAATAGCCCCGGTGCCGGATGTGTTCCCGATAGGCATTACCTTGTTTTTCAATTCCACGGGCAATAAGCCAATCTTCATGGCATTTTCTATATTGATGTAATTCCCAAACCCTCCTGCCAGAAATAAAACATCAACCTCGTTAAAATCCATGCCTGCTTCCTGCATTAAAATATTAATACCCGATCGAATAGCCGACTTGGCCAATTGCACCTCGCGTATGTCTTTCCGTTTGAAAATCAATCTTTCGTTTCCGGCAGAAATTGTTTCATCAGCTATAATGTAATCCTCATCCATATTACCTTCAGCATTCACGATCTCTTTCTCCAATAAAACAGCAACCAGATCTATCAAACCCGATCCACAGATACCAGAAGGTGGTTCATTGCCGATTACTTCAAAACCATGGTCATCAAAAATTTTTATTGCCCCAGATACAGCACCCATCCCGCACGAAATATTTGCCCCCTCGAAAGCAGGACCAGCCGCGGTGGCACAACTCCATATTTTCCCTGGCGTTACCAAAGCAAGTTCACCATTGGTTCCTACATCAAGGAAAAGATAGTTTTTTATTTTATCCCCGGGTTCAATGGAAGCAATACCGGCAATAATATCCGCGCCAACATATGCCGATAAAGAAGGTAAGAGGGTAACCAAGGCATCTCCATTGGTGTTTAATCCCATGTCTTTGGCCTTGAGATATTGAAAACCAGTAAAAACCGGTGTGAAGGGCACAAGGGCAAGGGAGGTAGGATCGACACCTTTTAGCAAGTGTAGCATGGTATTATTGGCAGCAATGGTTATTTTCACGATTAAAGTTGCTTCGAACCCGGTTGATTCAGCAAACATTTTTATCTTTTCATTTAGGAAATCTATAATAACATCCTGCAATTGCTTTAATTCTTTTTCACCCTTCCCCGCGTATTGTATTCTGGATATTACATCTGCACCAAACCTTGCCTGCGGGTTGATCCCGGATAATGTTTCAATTACAGATCCGGTAAGCAGGTTAACAAGGTAACACACGATAGTAGTAGTACCTATGTCAACAGCGACACCCAGGGGAAAAGATACCAGGTCGGAAACTTTCCCGGGATTCAAAGGTAAAACTTTGGTATAGGCGTGTTGTGTTACAAGTATTTCTGATTCCTTTTTATCCGGCAAAACAACTTCAATATCTTCGTTTACAGTAAAAAGACAGGAAGTTACTATCCCTCGTCCTTTTACCATTACCCTGCATTTACCGCAAGTACCATTGCCTCCACAAGGGGCAACTATTTCAATATTGTGTTCCCTTAAAATCCCGAGCAATGTTTGACCCGGGTTAGAATTTAAAATGGTGATACCAGTTTCTGAAATAACTTTAACTCGCGGCATTTTTTATTATTTTATAAGATTCGGTATTGCTTTATGGAGAGTCATGATAAATCAAACTCTATTGCAAAAATAAGAAAAATTGAAAGGTTGTCCTTACTCGTTCCTGATTAAATTTCAGGGCCCTGAAAAAGTAAACGGGATACAATACCTATTTCTTTGAATAAGTGCTATCTATTGAAAGTATAATTATAGTTTATGAATCAAAATTACGTTTATACCATGTTTTTTTACACGATATTTACTAAAATTCTTAATTCAACTTGTATATGACAACGAAAAGAAAAATAACCCTTTTTGCTTCATTCCTGTTCATTGTTTTTTATTCAACAAAAATACAAGGGCAGGTACCTGAAAAAATTAAAAAATATACCCGCGACAGGACTGAAAGGCTTGAATGGTGGAACGAAGCACGTTTTGGCATGTTTATTCACTGGGGTCCTTACGCGGAATTCGCCGGTGAATGGAAAGGTGAAAGAATTAACGGGCCTGGTGAATGGATCATGTATAATGGGAAAATACCTGTAAATGAATATGAAAAAGTTGCCGCGACTTTTTACCCGGTGAAATTTGACGCGGAAACATGGGTGAAAACCGCAAAAAAAGCAGGCATGAAGTACATTGTAATAACAGCAAAACATTGTGATGGCTTTGCCATGTTTGATTCTGACGCGAGCAATTATAATATAGTCGATTTTACACCATTCAACAGGGATCCGCTTAAAGAACTTAAATCAGCATGTGATAAACACGGGTTAAAACTAGGCTTTTACTATTCCCACAACTGGGACTGGCATGAACCAAACGCGAAAGGGCTCGAAAACACCTGGGATTTCCCGGAAACCGGCACTAAAGAACCCGGTAAATACTACGAATCGAAAAGTATACCCCAGATAAAAGAACTAATGACCGGGTATGCCCCTGATATCATGTGGTTTGATGTCCCATCAGACATTCCGGTCGAAAGAAGCTATGAAATATTAAAACTTATCCGTGAAATCAATCCCAATTGCATTATAAATGACAGGATTAGTAACGAACACGAGAAAAAAGAAATTATAATGGGCGACTACTACACGCCCGAACAATACCTACCGCAAAACCTGGAAGTGGATTTTGAAACCTGTATGACCCTTAACAATACATGGGGCTACAAGTACTATGACAACGATTGGAAAGATGAAAAAACAATTATTCAAAACCTCGTTGTTAATGCTTCCATGGGAGGCAATTACCTGTTAAACATGGGACCGGATGCCGAAGGTCTGTTTCCATCAGGATCGGTCCGGGTCATAAAAAGTGTTGGAAGCTGGCTTCATTCAAATGGGGAGAGCATATACGAAACAGACAAAAGCCCCCTTGGTAAAGTTTACTATGGCAATGGTGCCTGCACGTCCAAACCAGGAAAACTTTACCTACATCTATTTACCTGGCCTGAAACAAGAGAACTTGTCATTGATGAGGTAAGAGCAACGATTGAAAAGGTATATTTTTTGGGTGAAAAAGAAAAAAGAACGCTTGAATTCAAACAGAATGCAACCATGGATCTGATCGTCCAATTACCCCCTGAAAAGATTTCCCCTGACATCATGGCCCAGCCTGTTCAAACCCTGGTCATTGAATATTCAGGCATCCTGCAAGATAAAAAATTACCCCCTATTGTTGATCCTTTTCATACTGCAACTTTTACACCGGCAGAGGCAGCATTCAGTGGAAACATTGAATACAGTTTTAACAAACGCTGGGGAGATAACCGGGGCTATGAATTGAGCAAGTGGAACAAGGGAGGCTCCATGAAGTGGAACATAAGAACAATCAGGGAAGGTGCATATGTAATTGAATTAGTATATGGGGCCAATGAATTAAGCATTGACAATGACATTCATGTAAGAATAAATGGCAATGATATCAAGCACAAGATAAAAAAGGAAAACGGTTGGTACAATTCTGAATATGAAACCATTGAAAGAATTAATCTCGAAAAAGGGGTGTCTACGTCCATTGAAGTAGTGGCTGGTTATAGTAACACGCATTTAATTGCCAATTTCAAAGAAGTGCGCTTGATCCCGGTAAGATAAAACTAATTGGGAGAATGCCTTACATTAATAGAAATATCTTTAAAAAAATACTTTTGATACATTTGAAGGTACTGGAGTTTGTTGAATCTCCCGTTTTGCAAAAAGGAGATAACAGTATGGAAGATAATAAATACGGATTTGAAAGAGGAACAGCATACCGGCTTGATGGTAAGGTGCATTTGTTTACTGCTGAAGTATATGGCGAGCCAAAAGTAGTTTTATTCTTTTTTCGTGATAGTTACAACTTTAACCGGGGTAAATAAATCCGCTTTAAGAGGAATTTTCCTTCATGGTGGGGAGTGATAAGAACTCCCCTCTGTTTGTTACACGACGGGGTAATGAATATACCATGTACTACACGGCATTTGAAAATAAGTGTTTTGTACCCAGTGAAGAACCGGTTCATCACAATGGGTTTGGCACCGTGGAAATGCTTCGTGTAAAACTACATTGGAACTAAAGATTTCAATACAAAAACACGTGTATTTTAAGGAGTTACCCTTTCTCTTCAAAATCATTCACTGCTTCTTTTATGGCAAGAAGGTTTTCCCAGGGAACTTCAGGTTCGACCAGATGAGTTGGGCCAATTACTATACCGCCCTTTTCACGACATTTTTCAAGTCTTTTGATAACCTCTTGGTAAACCTCACCGGCAGTACCAAAGGGGAGTAATTGCTGGGTGCCTATTGTCCCCCAAAAGGATACGCGGTCTCCAAATTCATCATGAATTTCATTAAAATCCATGCATTCAGGTTGAACCGGGTTCAGGATGTCGATGCCAGTGTTTATCAGGTCATCAATAAATGGGGTAATATAGCCGCAAGAGTGGTAAAAAACCAGTATGTCGGGTTTAATTTCCCGTGCCGTATCAATAACCTTTTTCAACCGTGGCTGAAGCCACCTTTTCCAAAGGTCTTTATCGATCATAATAGTATTCTGTGTACCTATATCATCACCAAGACCAAGTACATCAGCACCAGCCCTCGCATAAACTTCGGCCTTTTTACATGCAAAATCAGTAATCTTGTCAAGAAGTGTCATTGCTTTTTCATCTTCCATTAACATGTCCATCATGAGTTCTTCCATCGAACGCATGTACCAGGCTGATTCCCATATCGTCATTTGCATTTTCGCGTATGCAGCCAGGTCCTGTCCATGCAATTGACTGATTTCCTGATTTATTAATTCAATGGCGTCCCTGGCTATCGATGGGTATGGAAAGGATTCAATTTCTAACAAACCAGCTCCTTTCAGGGGATGGTGCATCCGGGTCATGTGATATGCCAATTCCGAACCTTTCGAATGTCCGACCCCAAAAACATCAAATTCAGTACTTTCCGGCAACTCCTCCCTGGGGAAAAGATCCCTGCCTTCAACAAAATTTTTTGCCACATTAACTTCTACCGGCCTGTGTAACTGGCCAAAATAAGAAGGGTAATCGCGATGCCCGAATATTTTATAAAAATTATCTACTTGTGATTCGCAAAGTTCAAAATCGACAGGTATTTTGTTCTGAATTCCTTCTCTTCGAAGTGTCTTTAAAAAAATTTCTACTCTTGTACTCATTGATGTTATATTATATTAATTATCAGATAAACAAACCAAGCACAAAAATAGACAATCCCGGGTTTAAAAGATATGAGTATTCAATCAAATTCTTGTACAAAATAAACAGGAAGAAAACATTCAGTTATTTTATTTCGTTTCTAAACTTTTGAAAATGTAAAATAAAAACAACTTCCTTTCCCTACATCAGATTCAAACCATATATTACCATTGTTTTGTTCAATAAATCTCTTGCAAAGTAAAAGCCCTAAACCGGTTCCTTTTTCACCCCTTGCTCCCCTGGATGTTAGAAGAGTTTCCGTGTCGAGGATTTTATTTTTGTCCTCTTCCTTTATTCCCTGCCCGGTGTCGGTTACCGTGAAAACCCACTTTTTATCCATTTCATGAGAAGCAAGTGTTACGCTCCCCCCGGATTGGGTAAATTTAAGCGCGTTTGAGATGAGATTACGCAATACCAGGGATGCCGTGTTAGGATCTGCATGTACATGAATTCCCGGTGGAACATTGTTTTGTAAATGAATTTTATTCTTGTCGGCACTAAACCGAAACTGAGCAATACTATCTTCAATTAAAAGACTAATATCAAAATCTTTCAATTCAGGTATATTTCCAGAAATTTGTTGCCGGGTCCACATCAGGATATTATCAATCAGGTTAATTGTATGACTTGTTTTTTCTGATAATTCGGCCATTACCTGATCCATTTCTTCCCTGCTAAGTTTTCCTGAAGCGATGAGTTTAAGTAACTGGTAGAGACTGAGAACAGGACTCCTGACATCATGTGAAACAATGGAAAAAAGCTTGGTTTTAAACTCATTTTCTTCCTTAAGTTTCTTATTCGCGATGGTTATTTCCGCGTTTTTTTCTTGCAACAAATGATTAATCTTTGATTTTGCTCTGGCCTGCCTCGTGAAGATGATAATCATAATAATTGATGCAAGAACAATAAAAACAGAAAACAACAAAATAACTCTTTGTTTTTTAATCTTTTCATTCCTTTTTTCGAGTTCAAGCTGATTTAGTTTTGCATCATTTTGCAGCATCTTGTTCTCAGTTTCTTTTCGCTGCAATTCATATCGATATCCGAAATTACGGTTGTTATTGACATTTAAAGAATCCTGATATGCAATGGACATGCTATCCAACATTTTATAATACTGCAGGGCCAATTGCAAATTATTCTTCCTTTCATGGATTTTTCCAATAATTCTAGATGATTTTATGATTTCCGGGAGTAAATCATTTTTTTGGGAAATATTATAAACATATTCCGCGAAAAATAATGAGCTATCCAGCTCATTTTCATTTAGAAACAATTCTGCCAAATTAATTGCGGAATAAGCTGCATCATTTATATCTTTGTTTTTCTTTGCTATTTCAAATGCTTCCGTGAAAATTGATTTTGCCTCATTGCTGTTTGCCAACTCCATTTGGTACTGCCCGTAAGAACTCATAACAGAAGATTTAATAGCCCCTAAATTTCTATCTTCAACTAACCGGAGGGCTTCCATGATATTATCACGTGCAGACTCATAACACCCGTATTGCATATCAAATCTTGCAAGGTTAGTCAGGCCAATACCTAATATCAACAAACGCTCCGTTTCCCTGGCCACGTCGACACTCTTTTGAAAATACTGAATGGCCAGTGAATCAACACCCAGTTCCATGTACAAAACTGCAAGGTTATTTAAAACCTCCGGGTAATTTTCCATGGAACCTATACTTTCAAGGTTTTCAATGGCAGATTTATTTAATTGCAGGGCGGTGGCGATTTTCCCTGTCCTTTTACTTACAATAGCAAGACTTTGTTGCATTTCTGCCAGTGTCTGAAAATCATTGTATTCCGTGCTCAGATCGATACCCCTCTTAAATACTTCAGAACCTTTTTCATATTCCCCTGCCCTTACCAGGGATACTCCATACATCAAAAGTGCATTCATTTGTACCGATTGATTATTCAATGCACCCGCGAACTGCTCCGCGTATTGAAAGTAAAAAGCTGAAGAATCAAACATTCCTTTCTGGTAGAAAACATTTCCCCTGATTTGGTAAACACGGGGAAATACTATCGAATCACCTTGTTGATTAGCATCCTGTACCATTTGAAATGAAACCGAGTCAGCAAAATGGATGTCCCCCCTTTTCATGGAGAACTCAATGATTTTAGCCAATACTTTAGTCTTATATGTATTAAATTCATTCCCAAGAGCTTCGAGAGTTGAATAGATATTTTTTAGTTCCTCTCCCGAATCTGTACCCGACTTATCAACTTTTTGAAAGAAATCTTCTACCTTTTTATTAATTATGGTTGTATCATTTTCTACAAATGATACGCTAGAATTTGCGGCACAGGTACCCAGGCATCCCATGAAAAGGAGAAAACATATTCCTGTTTTAAGAACAATTCTGTTTTTCATTTATTACCTCCATACAATTATGCCCTATTAGATTCACCATGAGATAAAAAATAAAGTTGCTAAAACAAACATATAATATTTATACGAGAAAAAAAAGAGAAGGTTAGATTGCATTAATTTATCTTACATCTGTTTTGCTAAATTATCTTTATAGATCATTATATCAGCCTTGTTTATTACCCGTGATGAAATTTCTACCCTTAACAATTTTCTTTACTTTTTTGCAACCAAAATTATAACTAAAAATACATTTGTTATAAACTAATTAAATCAATCTTACTATTTTCACACGTTACAATATACTTATATTATTGACTTTAAAGATTTTTTTTAACCAAAGCCCGTTAATTCAAAAAATAAAAATATGCGCGTACAACCAATCAAGAAAAAATCGAGTTTAAAAATATCATTTGTTTTAACAGGTTTTGTTGCCCTTGTATGGTTTCTGGCCCGGGTCATTCCCAAACCCGCACGGGCAATGTATCCCTGTCAAAGGGCAGCATTTCCCTTTGCCTCAGGATTTGTCATTTGGATTATTTCTTCAATGGCCACTTTAGGGCTTGTTAAAAAGGGACACGGGTTTTTTAGAAACAAATCGCTTACAAAAGGAATCATGTTCTCTACAGCAGGCGTGATTATTCTTATTATCTCAAAGGCAATCTATCTTCCTGTTTATTCTGATGCTGGTAATGCTGATAATATATTTATACCTACCGATGCGCCCAATACCCCCATGGGAACGGCAAGAGGAATAAATCCCGGCCGGGTAGCATGGGTGCATGATCCGGATGCAACAAGCTGGGATGGTAGTTCCAAATACTGGTGGAGTGAAAAAAACATAGACCAGGCCGTGGTTGATACCATGACAAAAAAATCCATACAATGGTTAACCGGTATTAAAAACCCTGAAGTCGCTTGGGACACGATTTTTAAACATTTCAATATCAATCAGGGAAGGGGAAATATCGGGTATCAGCCTGGAGAAAAAATTGCCATTAAGGTAAATATGAACAGTTGTTCAAACCCGGATGCTCCAAATAATTATTCGAAAACCTCACCTCAGGTTGTTCTATCGTACATAAAACATCTCATTGATATAGTGGAGGTTGCAGAGGAAAATATCACTATTTATGACATGAGCAGAAGGATTGCCAGAGAACTTTTCAATACCATCGATATGAATTATCCCGGTATACAGTTCATGGATGATAAAGGAATGATAGCTCATCATAACTGGCATAAATACGAGGTTGATCATGCAACCCGGGTAGAATGGTCACAAAACCTGACAATAGAGCAAGAGGGAGGTAATAATACCTACCTTCCTAAAAGAATTACTGAAGCCACCTACATTATTAACATCGCCAACCTCAAAGGCCACAACCTCGCGGGTGTAACCATGTGTGCCAAGAATCATCTAGGAAGCTTTTATGCTTACTCTGAAAAGTTCGACTATTATGGACCAAAGGCAGCTGGAGTGCATCCTTACATTGCGGCTCATGATCTTGGAACATGCGGTGGCAACGGTACGTGGGATATCTGCGGGCAACCAATGAATACCTATAGCGCTCTTGTTGATTTAATGGGACACAAAGACCTGGGTGGGAAAACACTCCTTTTTATCCTAGATGCCCTATATTGTTCTGTAAACCAGGGTGGTATCTTGCCAAACAAATGGAGCATGCAACCATTTAATAAAGACTGGACTTCAAGCATATTTGTTTCTCAAGACGGTGTAGCTATCGAATCTGTCGGACTGGACTTTCTACGTTCAGAACCCACCCAAAATGAAGTGTATGGCAGCGTTGACAATTATCTTCATGAAGCTTCCTTGGCGAACAGCGCCCCTTCAGGTACTGTTTACGATCCTGAAGGCGATGGCACTCCACTATCCAGTCTCGGTGTTCATGAACACTGGAATAATGCATCGGATAAGAAATACTCCCGGAACCTGAAGACAGGCAATGGTATAGAGTTAATAAATTCAGCACCTGAATATCAAGGGTCTACTCAAGGGATCGGGGAGAATAATTATTTTGTAAAAATTGCACCCAATCCATTTCACCATGAATTAAAAATAACCCGGCCCGATCAGACTCCTTGCTTTCTTAAAATATATTCACTCAGCGGTCAATTGGTTTTTCAAACTACACTAGTTGATAATACAAATATTCGCCTGTCATCGATACAAAATGGCATCTATATTTTGCAATTAACTGATTTTAGCAACAAAATTCTCTTTAGAAAGAAAATAATAAAGGAATAGATTAAAAGCAAGAGTCCCTTCCATGGTCGGCATGGTATGGATGTTTATAGTGTTATGCATGGCTCCCAAGGAATCCGTCTTCCTGCTTCATCCTCGATAGGCTTTTTGGGAATGACCAGTTCCGAACCTTCAAAATCACCCGCCTAATATCCAGGGTCTTCAAGTTCCATGCTGCCGCCCAACCTGTTATCAATTACAATCCCTGGTTGAAGTTCCCTGGCCATTTTTACAAGTTTGATGGTTTCCCATTTTTCACCTTTCATCTCACCACAACTAAGATCAAACCATGGAATAATACAAAAAATATGTTAACAGTGATAAAGCAAACTCGGGAACACTCGTCACAATAGCAAAAAAGCAACTTTGATACCGGGCCATTTACAAGCTCGATTATTTCAGGCGAACCTTATCAGAGCATTGCCAATCAAAAGGCCTTAAAACAGTAAAATATCATTGATGATAAGTAGCAGCTTAAAACATGAGTTATAATTATTGAACTATCTATACCAGATTAATCCGGGTAAAAGCATTAATTTTAAAAACAAAAATATGACATCAAAAGACAGAATTCTTGCAGCTATTAATCACAAAGAACCTGACAAGGTTCCCATTGACCTGGGAGCCACCCCTAGTTCAGGTATTTCGGCAATTGCATACTCGAATCTTAATAAAAATCTTGGTTTTAGAGACAGCAAAACACTTATTTACGATGTGGTACAGGAACTCGCCCAACCCGAAGAACATATAATTGACAAGTTTAATATTGATGTACTTGATATTGGCCGCACCTTTAACACCCGGGAAGAAGACTGGTACCCGGTTACACTTTCTGATGGCAGTAAAGCCTACTATCCCACATGGTTTAAACCAGTAAAACAAGATGACGGTGGCTATATTGCGATGTTGAATGACGGGACCCCGGCAGCCCGAAAACCAAAAGGAGCAACTTTTTTTGATCAAACGCTCTTTCCTTATTTAGATGGATACCCGGAAAATCTTAACAATTTGCCTGAAGCCATGAACAAGGTATTATGGCAGGTTTTTGCTCATAGTCCCTGGGATCACGCGGCAGATGAGTATTTTTGGCAAAACCTCAGAAATAACTGTATAGAACTCAAAAAGACAACCGACAAGGCATTAATGATAGTAGCTGGTTGCAATCTTTTTGAATGGGGAACATTTCTGCGGCGTATCGACAACTTTTTAATGGATCTATACATGGATCCTGTTAATGTTGAAAAATTACTTGACAAGCTCATGGAAATTCATTTGTCAGGACTTGAAAAAATATGCAATGCGGTTGGAGATGTTGTAGATATTTTACGTTTTGGAGATGATCTCGGAATGGACAACGGCCCTTTCATGGAACCAGAAATTTACCGGACCCTTTTTAAACCCAGGCATCAGAAATTATGCAACTTCGTGAAGGAGAACAGTTCCATGCATACCTTTCTGCATTCATGTGGCTCCATATACAAGTTAATCCCTGACATGATAGAAGCAGGGTATGATATCATAAATCCTGTTCAAACAAATTCGGTTGATATGGACCCAGGTCATTTAAAAAAGGAATTTGGAAAAGATATTACTTTCTGGGGAGGAGGTATTGATACCCGGTCGGTGTTGAACAACGGTACACCTCAACAAGTAAAAGACCAGGTAAAAGAAAGGCTGGATATTTTCATGCCTGGTGGAGGATTTGTTTTCAACACCGTGCATAATATTCTTCCCGACGTGCCACCCGAAAATATTATTGCCATGTACGAGGCAGTGACCGACTATAAATAGAGTTCGTCAATAAAGTCCGATTATTGAGCAAACACTAACTTTCAGGGTTGTCTCTCATGTCATTTTTCACACCGGGGCTAGCTGTTTTAACAAACACGGGTTATAATCGTTTTCGCTTCCTCCCTGATGAAATACGATAGGCCGACATCAGGTTTTCCGCGGTGACCCCTTTTGGCACTGCATCTCCACTCCCGAGGAAGAAATAAGGACTTTCAGGTAAGCTGTCAAGAAATTTCTCGACAGATTCTTCAAAAGCAGTATTATCCGACAGGGTAAACTGGTTGCACTCAATACCCCCGGCCATAATCTTCCCTGCCTTCTCCATGATTTGAATGGCTTTCGGGAAATCGCAATCACCCGTTGGTGGGGGAGAAATTTCAATAATACCATCAAATTTCCTTTCTGCAATTTTATCAAGCAAAAGGTTAATCTTCCCGCACATGTGTACCAAAAGCGGTTTATCATATTGATGGGCAATATCTGCAAATTCATCCAATTGGGGGAATGCATAGGCCTGTATCCAATCGGGCATGGAATTGGCCGTGTTGGTATTCTCGTAACAAATAATAACATCAGCCGGTGATTGGGCAGAAAGTTCAACATAACGGTTTTTCACCTTCATCATGGCCTCCATCGTCAATTCAAGTTCCGATGGGTCTTCCATGTACATAAAAGTGAAGTTCTCGATACCAATCTGTTTGGTAAGCAAGTCGTAAAACGGAGAATCCTGCATGCTGGCTGATAAGATTTTTCGCGGGTATTTTTGCCGGAAATACTCAACATTACCAAAATCAGCGATAGGATTTGTATGCTCCAGAACATATCTGAATATTTTCAGATCGTCAACGGTCTTTATCAGGTATTCCGTTGGAAAAGGTATAAATGGAGACTCGGGAACAAACCGGGAAACTTTCCGGATGGTACCTATTGGAGTGGAAAATTGTTCTGTTTCATATTCTCCCTTTCTCTCCTTCAAGTGGACAACCGACTCGTGGTAAGCATCCTTGTATGCCTCCACGCCACGCAACATATCGCTTCCCAGTTGCATTTGCATCTCTATAATGTGTTGTTGTTGGTACTCTTCGGGTAAACCGGACTGGGCATAACCATCGAGGCATGGTAAAAATGGCATTTTCTCTATTTTCTTCTCGTCAAGCAAACGAATAAACCTGTTCATTTTTTTCACTTTATTTTTGTTTTAACAAACAGAGTGAATATACAAAAATACCCTTAAATATTAATGGATTTTATTGACATGAAAACGATATAAATGATCAAATTCAGCCTTGAAAAATGAATTTTCTTTGTATTTTTGTGACATATTATGAAATTGAATACACTTACCGGTACAAAATACATTGATTTACCTGTTCGAATAGAAATTGGTGAAACCCGGGTTCTATTGTCCGAATTTTATTTTGTTAAATACAATTCAGCCATCCCGCTTCATGTCCATTCATTCCACGAGGGAGTGTTATTTATTCAGGGACAAGGTATTTATAACTGTTTAGAAAATTATGGCATCCACGAAAAAAAGATTTCAATTAATTTCAAGCCGGGCACCTTATTAAATGTTCCTCCAGGCCTGGTTCACGAGTACTCAACACTTGAAGAGCACATCCTGGTTTACTGGAAATGGGAAGTAGAAAATAATACCATTGGTCTTCCCATGCATAAGATGCAGGTAAAAGAGAATGAGAAAGCAGGTCTTGTTTTATTAGCTGATAATATTTTTGAAATGATAACAAACCACCAGGCGAATCCTGCCCTGGTAACGCCGCTCCTGAAATGTTTCTTAATATTATCTGTCAAGGAGTTATATGACATTCCGCATAACATCAATGAAGCAATTAACCTGAAAGATCACGATTCGAATCTCACGAACAGCATACTTGATTTTATCAAGGACAACTTCCATCAAAAAATAACACTGCAGGTATTATCAGATTATTTTCATAAATCTCCCCGACAGATTATCCGTCTTCTAAAAATGCAAAATATTTCCCTTTCTAATGAACTCACTCATCAGAGAATAAAAGCCGCACGCCAATTGCTTCACAATAAAAGCACTGATACAATAGCTGATATTGCAGAAAAATGTGGGTTCAGGGATGTTTTTTACTTCAGCCGGGTATTTAAAAGAGAGACCGGGCATGCACCCGGTGAATACAGGAAAAAAAACCTGGAAGTCCATGATGGCTGAACTTCCAGGAAAAGCCATAGTTTTTGCTTAAATGGATTTATTTTCTATAAAATACGCGTGCGGTAAATGGTTCAAGTGTCACAATTCCATTTACCCACTGTCCATCAAGCGTGGAATACACTTCAACGCCAATGTCAAATGTTTTTTCTTCCCGGGTATCATTGATGAGAATAAATGAATCATCTTCCATTTGCCACCATTTATCACCCGGACCGGGAACAATTGCACTAGAATGGTGATCAACATCCATATCCGCGATCCAACCTTCCATTTCAAAGTCGTAAGTAACCTTCTTTTTATCAAGGACATTAAATTTCTGCATAAACATGGGAAAGACAGGACTCACGTATAAATTAGAGTCAATGTCACCCAGGGGAAAATCAATGTTCAGATTATTACCAACCTGGATTGCTCTGCCCTTTTCACCGTGGGGATAAATTGTATTGTGTTTTATATTAAAATTCCCCCTGATAGAATCTTTAGATCTTTTCCAGATACTAATAGATATACCTCTTTCAATGTCATATATAATATTATTGCGAACCTCGTGTTTTTGTGAAAGATCATTCAGGATGATTCCGGTCTCTGCACCTACCAGAATGTTATCCTCAATAAGGTTATTATTGGAATAATTGTCCATGTACATGCAAGTAATAATTTTATGATTGCCGGCACATGAAGTCATGTTGCCATGCACATTTACCACGATGTTTTTTCTGAAAATATTATGATGAGTATAATCATACGAATTTCCCCAGCAATAGATACCACCACCATCATTCATGGTTAAAACGGCATCATATACTACATTATATTCAACGGTATTATATGCCCCATCCACCCTGATGGCGCCATACCCGGTAGAGTCTATCCTGTTATCGGCAACCTTGTTGTGCATGGCTATTCTTTTGTAATCAGCAGAACGGAACTCGTTGTTTTCGATGCAAATGGCCACCCCGCTATTTACACCATCAAATCCGTGTCCGGCAATCATACCAATTCTTTTCATTTCATTCCCCGAGATCGTACAATTTTGAGGCTCCATCAGTGAGATTCCCCTTCCAAGAATATCTACAAAAGAGTTATTCGCAACAGTCCAGTTACTCGCTGCAGTATCGGCAAAAACACCAAAAATTTCAATATCCGAGAAACTATTATTCATAATATCAATATTTTCGCAAAACCCTGCAGCATTTATCGCTGACTCATTAAACTTTGAAAAAGCCAAATTACTTATTGATATGTTTTTTATTCCTCTTCTTATTTTCATGCCATTATCAAAAATAACAGCTTTAAAATTCTCTCTTGTAATATCCTTGTCCCATATCAAAGACAAAGTTTTATCCTTCGGATCATAAAACCATTCACCTGGCTTATCCATGAATTCCGGTAAATTCTCAAGATAGTAACCAAAATGTCTCTTACAGGAATGCCAGAGCAATGAATCAAATATAATGGTACTATTTTGATGATCGACCACCTTTCTGATTTCCCATTGCCAGTTAACAGTTTGTACCCGTGCCGTTGCCATGGTAAGATCGGGCATCCCGGAGAGTTCATTTCCTGAAAGTGAAATATTATCACCATTTTCAATATAAAGAAATCCTGAATTCGGCGTTCTTGCAATATTCAGATATCCCTGATTAGTATATAATTGGTGTACTTTGTTTGAAATTCCCGTTCTGAAAAGATTTTCACCAACAACATTCCATTCCTCAATGGGTAATGCACCCGTTATTATAGGTTGACTTTTGTCTTCACCATAAGAAGAAAACACGATGGGCTTGTCAACTGTACCACTGTATTTCACTGTTAATTCTCCCATAAATGTTTCTCCCTTATGAAACAAAATAGAATCTCCTGGTTTCAACTCCAGGTTGTTTACCTTCTCGATTGATTTTATTGGTTTGTTAGCAGAGGTACCCGGGTAGTTATCATTACCACTGCTTGACACGTAATATTTTGTTGCATTCATAATGCATGGAAGCATCAACCCGATTAAAAAAACAAATTTTTTCATTCTAATTTAAATTAATGTTTCATTATTGGACATAAAATTAGCTTGAATAACGGTTCTACTATATTTCAAAATGTTATTTTCCTATGAAATATGTTTCAAATATTAACATTAAAATAACAGTGAAGATATTATATTCAAATAAATTAAAATTTATCATTATTTCCCGGGTAAAATTTAAATAAAATCAAATACGCTAAATTATTATTGGCTTTGAAGAATAACTATAAAAGTGGTGGGTAGATTTCCGCCTTTAGAAAATTCCGTTAAAAAAATCTATGAAGTGAAGCGTTATCCGTTGCGTATGGACGTATGGACGTTATTGCGTATTTGTATTCAAACGCAATCAAGCTTCATCTCTTCATCGCCCTATCGCTCTATCATTTTTGTAACGCCTGCCCGGCATGAGGACAAAATAAACAATCCGATTTTTAATCGGATACCATCTAAAATTTGTATATCTTTGATGAGAGAAACGGTATTTTGTTTTTTAAGATTTTTTGAACAACAGGGGGTTAAGCATGAAAAATGTTTTGTGGAGAATATACATGATCTTCCTTTCTTTTTTTTGTTACAATCCTGCTTTATACAGCCAGGAAATACAATATGACTATATTAAGGAACCTGTTGTTTTACCGGGCATCCAAATAAATTGCATATTGAAGGATTCAAGAGGTTTCTTATGGTTTGGAACTGAACAGGGTTTAGTAAAGTATGATGGATATGATTATACAATGTATAATCAGGTAAGCGGGACACAAAACAGTCTCAGCAGTTTGAAAATCAACACACTCATTGAAGACAGGGATCAAAAACTATGGATAGGTACTTTTCAGGGTGGATTGAACTGGTTTGATCCGGTTACCGAGACCTTCCATAACTATTTTTCCGGCAGCAATGATTCTATCTCTTTTGGCGGACAGGATATAAACGCAATGGAATTACAATCTGACGGTACTCTATGGATTGGATACAGAAACGGGGGACTTGACAGGTTTAATCCGGAAACGGGAAAAATAAAAAACTATCAAAATCAAAAGGATGGGGAGAGGAATGTTATAAACATTGGGGTTTCTGCACTCTTTTTCGATAAAAATGAAAATCTTTGGATTGGCACATGGGATGAAGGCCTGGCATTGCTGAAAAACTCTGAGATTAATTCAGACTGGAATAAAAACCTTGCATTTGAAGATCATTCAGCTTTTATAAACAATTCTAAAATCAACAAAATATTTTCAATTATTGAGGATACGGATGGTAGTATTTGGTTAAGTTCTTTTAAAGAAGGTGTTTTTGAATACGATCAGGATAAAAGACAATACTACAAGTTAGGGCTGCCTGAGAATAATATGTCCTCAGATAATCTTAATTCACACGATATGATAATATCACCGGGGGGGGACCTGATTTGTGGCAAAGATGCGTTGGTTTTAATTAAGACTAATGAGATTAATAACCTGCATAAACCATTGGGAAATACCGGAAACAACTTACTTTCATCTTCTTCTTATTCTATATACTCCATGCTTGAGAAATCACTTGACCCCGTGATATATTCACTGATGCTGGAAGGTGAAGACATTCTTTGGGTTGGAACGGATATCGGGGTTTACAAGTTTACGAGGAAAAGATTTGAAACCTATCAGGTGACCGGTAATCAAAACAGGGCTGACAATATTACAGCCGCGGCACAAACCCGGGACAAAAAATTGTACGTGTCCATATGGAATAAGGGTATTTATTATGCAGATATTCAAAACACCGATATCCATAGGGCCATATTTCATAAACTAAATATTCCAGTTACCAATCTAAATGAAATTACAGCTCTTGCCGCAGGAGAAGACGGTGATATTTGGTTCTCGTTAATGGACGAGGGAATTTTTAGATATAATATATATTCCAAAACAGTTACATCATTTAGAAATGTAGTGGAACATCAGGGAATGAGCGACATAAACTACTGCATCACCATTGTAAGAGGCCCAAATAATTCCATCTGGTTTGGAACCGCGGCAGGGTTAATTATTTATGATAGCGAATCAGCAAAATTCCATTTTATCACCCAGGAACCTGGTGATCCGGTATCTTTAAGTAATGAATACATAACAGCTATAACTTTTGAAGGAGATTCAATTGCCTGGATTGGAACGCTTCAGGGAGGTCTGAACAGAGGTAGAATAAAAAGCAATGAAAATGGAAGAGTGATTTTTGAACATTTTACGTATAATTCTCTGGATCCTAATAGCCTTTCGGAAGATCATGTGTCGTGTATTTATTTATCCTCGAATGGATACCTTTGGGTTGGTACAGGTAATAATGGCCTGAATTTATATGACAGGAATAATAACAACTTCCGAAGATTTTCAGGTAATGAAGGTTTAGCATCGAACAAAATATATGCGATACAGGAAGATAAGAATAAACAAATCTGGATAGCGACCATTGCCGGTTTGACAAAGTTAAATCCGGATGATCACACATTTGTAAATTATTCTGTTTCCTTAAATCAACAAATGATTTATTTCAACAAAAACAGCACATTTACTATAGATAATTTTCTGGTATTTGGCACCCGGGAAAATTTTATTGCTTTTAATCCTGAAAATATCACTAATCATCTGCCAGCAGAGGGTGTGAGATTTACTCAATTCATGATTAATAACCAGGTGATTTCTCCCGGGGAAATTTTCAATAAGAAAGTAATCCTCGAAAAGGCGCTGGATTACACGGATGCAATATCACTGGCCTTTTCAAATAACACATTCTCAATAGAATTCAGTCTGCTTGACTACCTTGAACCGGAAAAGAACAGGTACTTTTATAAGCTTGACGGGTTTGATACTGAATGGCGTCAAACCCCGGCGCAATACCGGCAGGCAGATTACACCAACTTACTGCCCGGCGATTATGTCTTCAGGGTAAAAGCTGTAAACAATGACGGTATTGAAACAAAAACAGAAAGAAAGTTAAACATAACAATACAACCACCCTGGTACAAGAGCAACTACGCTATATTATTTTATATTGTCTTTTTTACAGCGCTTGCATTCTTCATTCAGCGAATCACGGTAATGAGATTGAATTACATCAATGAGATTAATACGCGAAAACTCATTCACGAAAAAGACAATGAAATAAACAAGGCAAAACTAAGATTTTTCACGAATATCTCACATGAAATCAGAACGCCTGTTACATTGATACTTGCACCGCTTGAAACACTATTCAGTAATATAAATGATGAAAACCTTAAAAAACAAATTGGTATTATTCTCCGAAATGCCAGGAAGTTAAACGGTTTGTTAAGTCAGTTAATGGATTTCAGAAAAATTGAAACAGGAAACGACAAGTTAAAAGTATATCAATACGAGATAAAAGATTTTATCACTGATATAATTGAAGATTTTCATGGGCCATGCATGCAAAAGAATATCGCGCTGGAATTCACATCAGCTTTTGATTCTGCATTTGCCTGGTTTGACAGGGAAAAAATAGATAAAGTCCTTCGCAACCTATTATCAAACGCGGTAAAATTTACACCTGAAAGAGGTAGAATAGAGGTAAAAACATATATATCTAAAGAAAACGAAACGAGCCCGGAAGGCAGCTACTGGGTAACGAAAGTCACGGATAACGGGAAAGGAATCCTGCCACAACATATAAAACAAGTGTTTGAGAGATTTTACCAGGTTGAAACAGAATATACCAGGCACAATCCTTTAGGTAACGGGATTGGGCTTTCCATCGTGAAAGAATACATATCCCTTCATCGCGGTACCATCAAAGCAGAAAGCGTTCCCGGCATTGAAACTGTCTTCACGATTAGAATACCAAAAGAAAAAGAAAATTACAATGAAAATGAAATTCTCAATGAACCTGTTACCTCTGTGATAGAAACTTACAACTCCTGGACAAAAATAGATGATAACCCTGAAGGGATGCTTGTCCCTGAGAAATCATCTTCAGACAATATGATGACCCTGCTTATAGCTGAAGATAATGCCGAACTGAGAGTATTCCTGAGAGAAACATTGCGTAAATCCTTTCATGTACTGGAAGCCGAAAATGGAAAAGAAGCTTTGGAAATCGCCTTAAAGGATATACCTGACCTGGTAATATCTGATATTATGATGCCAGGGATGGATGGACTTGAACTAACCACCAAGCTAAAAACAAACATAAAAACCAGTCACATTCCCGTTATCCTGCTCACGGCAAAATCTGATATTGCAGATCGCGTAGCTGGTTTAAAGACCGGGGCAGATTCATATATTCCGAAACCCTTTCACCCCGAACACCTTGAGGTAAGGATCAGAAAACTAACTGAATTAAGAAATACTCTCAAAAGAAAATTCAGTCAAGACCTCACCATTGATATTGAATCGATGGGAATTGGCTCATTGGATGCCGAATTTCTTAAAAAACTGAATGAAGTAATTGAAATGAATATCAGCGACCTCGATCTGAGTATTGAAAAACTTTGTCAGCATGTTGGTATGAGCCGATCAAATTTGTTCAAGAAGCTCAAATCTTTAACAGGTTTAGCCCCCACGGAATACATGAGAAACACCCGCCTGAATAAAGCCCTTCAAATGTTATTAAAAGACAGAAGCCTGAATATTTCAGACGTGGCATATAGTGTCGGGTTTAATTCACCTGCCTATTTCACGGCTTGTTTCAGGAAAGTGTTCGGATTACCCCCAAAGGAATTTATTGAAGATTTCATCGCGAAAAAGAAAAATACCGAGAACAAAACATGACCTTTTTTTTGTGTTCTCTTGAATATACTATTTCAATCAGCCTAAAAGACTGTTTTTTATTACATGTTGAATTACTGCATATTAACAGTGATACTTACCCGTAATTTATAAATTATTACACATTTCTTATAGCCGGAAAAAAGTAATTATATCAAAAAAAACATTCGTTATAGAAACTTGTTAATCTTCATTTTACTTTTGAAACTGGAATTAACCCACAAAAATAGCTGTCATGTGGAAAAAAAAATTTGAAAAGAAAGAAAACAGGCTTCTGGCAATTGAAATTACCCTGAAGATAATTCTGGTTGCCGGAATTATCAGTCTAGTCACAATATTTTTTTTCTGATTAAAAACTAACATTATAATAATCATGAAACGAACATGTAAATTGTTTTACATAAACACTGGTGAACAAAAAGCGAGTTCTCGCGAACCTGTTCAGGGCCGACCTGTAAAAATCAATTTTGTTAGGAAGAAAAAATATCTATACATATTTCTTGCTCTTCTTTGCAACGTTATAGCACTTTCAGCGCAACAAAAAGTAGTGACAGGCACAGTAACCTCCGCTGAAGGAGAACTGCTCCCGGGGGTTAATGTAATTGAACAGGGTACTCAAAATGGAACCGTTACTAACCTTGATGGCGAGTATTCCATAGAAGTATCAGTCCCTGATGCTACTTTGTCGTTTTCATTTATCGGTTATCTTCCCGAGAATATTTCAACCGGGGGTAAAGATAAAATAGATGTTACACTCATTGAAGACATACTCCAATTAGACGAGATTGTAGTTATAGGTTACGGAACCCAGAAAAAAAGTGATGTATCGACAGCGATCTCATCCGTGAGTAATGAAGACCTTGTAAAATCCTCGAAAGTGAGTTTTGATCAGGCTTTGCAAGGAAAAGTCTCCGGTGTACAGATAATCACTAATTCAGGACAACCCGGGGGTATGTCATCGGTGAACATTCGCGGTATGGGTGGTCTCGGCAGAAGCGAACCACTTTATGTGGTAGATGGTGTTATCATGTACGACTACCAGAACAACGTGCACGAGGGAAGACTTGATTATGGAACAAATGTTACAAACGTCCTTTCTTCTATTAATCCTGCCGATATTGAAAGTATAGACATATTAAAAGATGCTTCAGCCAGTGCCATCTATGGATCCAGGGGAGGAAACGGGGTTGTTATCATCACAACCAAGAGAGGTAAAGAAGGTAAGCCAAAAATTTCATTCAACGCTAAGTACGGTATGCAAACCCTGGCGGATAAGATGGAGCTGCTAAATGCTGAAGAATACATCGCCTTCAGTAACGAGGCCAGAGAAGCTTCAGGATTACTACCCTACCCGAATTGGCCGGAGGATCCGGCAGCGTTTGGCCCCGGAACTGATTACCAGGATGAAATATTCAGGGCAGCACCCTATCAGGATTACAACTTATCAGTAACAGGGGGAAATAACGGTTCTACCTATTATATATCCGGAAGTTATACTGCCCAGGATGGTATTTTGATGAATTCAGGGTTTCAACGCGTAAACCTGAAAGTAAACAATGACAATAAATTAACGAACTGGTTGGATGTAGGTACAAGCATACTGTTGGGCCAGACCGAAAATCAACTCGTCCCTCATGATGTTGTCCGTAACGCGCTGACCCGATCTCCAACCTTACCGGTTTACACCAGTGACGGACTAAATTATGCAGGCCCGGGTGCATTTGAGTCAACCTACACGGGAAGAATTAGTAACCCCGTGTTGATAGCCGAATTAAACAATCGAGAAACCATAAATAAAAATGCTATCGGCAATCTTTATGCAGAATTATCATTCCTTCAAAATTTTAAATTCAAAACCAGTATAGGAACAGATTACCTGCTTGCACAGAATACCCTTTTTAATCCAACTTATGTTGAGATGCCCGAAGATACCACCCAACAACCCGCCATGTCTAATTTAAGCGCTAACGCGGCTGCCTCAAACGTAAGCAAGCTCAATACCCTTCTTGAAAATACGCTTACTTATGACAGAACTTTCGGCAAACATGCGGTAAATGCTGTAATGGGCTATACTGCTCAAAAATTCGAAACAGAAATCATGCTGGCTGAATCAAACGGGCACCTTACCAATTTTCTTACAACGATTGATGCCGGTTCATCCGTCGGAAGGACAGCACAGGGTTCAAAAAGGGTAAAAACCTATACTTCTGTATTAGGTGCCCTTCGATACAATTATGATCGGAAATACTATTTAACCGGAAACCTGCGCCGGGATGGTTCATCTGTATTCCCGTCTGATTACAAGTACGGTATATTCCCTTCATTCTCGCTTGCCTGGAGGTTGTCGGGTGAAAAATTTATGGATCCCCTGCGTAATGTGATATCAGACTTAAAAATTCGAGGAAGCTGGGGGCTTACCGGGATTGATGGTAACCTTGAAGATAATCCAGAGTATGCACTGCTTGGTATGCGGTATAATGCAGTTTTCAACAATGAAGTTGTACGTGGCATTGCGCCAGCGGCTGTGATAAACCCAACACTGCGATGGGAATCGGCTAATCAGACCGATATCGGGATCGATCTTGGTTTATTCAATAATAAACTTTCGGTTATAGCGGATTATTTCTACAAGCTTCAAAAGGATATTATTACAGAATCGCCCCTCCCAAGGCTTTCGGGTATGACAAATGCATATTATACCAATATTACAACACAGGCAATCAACAGCGCTGAAGCCCTGAATAAAGGATTCGAACTGATGGTTA
>CAYRRV010000044.1:0-29872 GCA_964426725.1 uncultured Bacteroidales bacterium
ATTCCCCCCCTGCCCAATTAATACTGTCCCCAATCCCATATCTTTTGCTCTTTGGGCAATGTCTATTATCCAATACGCGTTACCTGCTGCATGAATCGGTTCATCCTGTATCTCCAGCATTCTTTCAATACCTTCCAGCGGGCTGATATTTTCCGATTTGCACAATGTTAAATCGATATTGCCCACGAAATCCGCGGTGGCTTGTGCAAGCGGGCCTTCATCGCCAATACGGTTGGGGGGCACCAGGCCGGTGGTATCGTACATGGGCACAGCACAGAAGGCTTTCAGCGATTCACCTCTTTCAGCGAGCATGGGGGCTGCCAACGCGCAAACGGAACCACTATCAAGGCCGCCGCTTAAGGTAGCGCCCACTGGCCTGTAGCTGCGCAGGCGGCAACGTACTGCTTCCCGGTATATTTCCATGAAGGCATCAATGTATTCCTGCTCGGAGCCCAATTTTAATTCAGGTGTATTTTCAAGGTACCAGTAACGGTTAGTTTTCACGTTACCGTTTTCAAGTGTCAGGGTGTGTGCCGGGGGGAGCCGCAGAATATCCTGGTAACTGGTTTCAGGGCCGCCATCATTCCAGGCCACCAGTATTTGCGCTATCTTGTACTCGTTGATTTTTTTCGGCACCTCGGGGAGGGTGAGTATTCCTTTCAGACTGCTTGAAAAGACAAAAAAATCATGACCCTTGTAATAATACATGGCCGTTATGCCATGGTGATCACGTGCCAGGAATAAACGTTGGGTTTGTTTATTCCAAACCACGAACGACCAGTCGCCCAATATTTTATCAGGACAATCCTCGCCCCATTTCTCGTATGAACCAAGCACGTAATAGCTATCGGGGTGTTTGTCTCGTTCCGTGGCAGGAATGGATAATTGCCGGCACAAATCATCACGGTTATCCACGCGGCCGGCAAAAAACAGTATCTCATTGCCGTCAGCCGTGGTTAGTGGCTGTTTCTCGTGCACCGCCTCGGGGGTATTATACAGCAAAAGGTATCCCATCCCTGCACACCCTTCCTGCCAGATTGCCTGATCATCAGGCCCCCAAAAATCCATCGCGGATTTCATCTCTTGCAGTTTCCCGTTTGTCAGCGGTTTCCCTGAGAAATTTATGTAGCCAAAAATAGCCGACATAATAGTGGTTTCAATAATCCAGTAAAGATAGTAAGATTAACTTTTTTAATCTAATAATTTTACGAACAACAAAATGTAAAGGTTATATGATTTAAGACCCGATCACAGAGAATTTTGATAAAGGCATGGAAATTATTGATAAAAGAAAAAATACGAGGGACATTTATTTGGCAATTCGTTGTTAATTGTAGTTACCTGATACTATTGTCATTACACCTGACATTGGATATACCACGATACAGGCCCCACATCCCTCACATCATTCATTCCAAAATCACCTCCTTATCCTTTGGGTATTTCACCTCGTAGACAAACCGGAATTTCCTTTCTTCAGAGGGCTTTAGATTAAACTCCCATTTCAGCATGCCGGTGGTTTCATTGTACCTGGCCCCGGATTTTTCTTCTACCGTCACTTCAATTTCCCTTGTGGTAGAAACAGGTACCTGGTCTTCTATGACAATTTCAATGGTTTCGCTCCTGGTGTTTTTCACGATTATTTCATGACCAATCGTTTCGCGTTTGTTGGGCCCGATAAACTGGCTGCTCGTGTAGTCTTTCAGTTGTTCACGGGTAATCACGATGTTCTTATCACGCCCCAGCGAGAACTGTAAAGTATCGGAAGTAGCTTCGGCCAAATTGATATATGAAGAACCAACGTAGGTTCCCTCGAAAAACAGGCTTGCTTCACCGGAAAGCAAGTCCAGGTTTTCCCATTCAGATATTTCTGCCAGCAAAAATGCATCTTTATCAATTTTAGGAGCGGTATAATAATTAAAAGAAGCCTGCAGGGTATGGTCTGAAATTCTCACGGTGTATTGATCCCCGTCAGAGGGAATGGTGTAATATACCGGGATAGCAAATTCAGTTGTAGTTTGTCCCTCGGTTGTTATTGCCTTCTGGTATGTTGCTTCCCCGTATGATACCTGCGCAACGTCTTCAAGTGCTTCGGGAGCCTCCATTTCGGATATCCTGGCAGATTTGGTTCTTGTATCATAAGTACGCGGGGTAAAAAACCGAAGGTGCCAGGGGCGCAAATCCGGTTTAGTACCGCTTAATACCGGATTACCTGTTGAAAGTGTTAACAGCACGTTATCCCAGTTTTCTCCTGTTGTCTGGAACACGTTCCCATTATAAACCAGGTCTACCGGCTCTTCAGTATTGGTGGCACGGAGCTCGTAGGAAGGTACCCACCCGGCCCGCGAAACAAAATAGGATGCTTCAAACGAAGCCTGGCCGGTACGCGATGCATCCACGGTTACAACAATTTCACTCATTGGTTGATCTCGAAGAGCATTCATCTGATTGAGCTGGTTATTAATTTTTTCAATATCCTCTTTTATTTCTTTTACATTCTGATTAGTATTTATCTTCTGCAAACCAATTTCATTAATTTTTTCCCTGAAAAAAGCGGATGCCGTTCGTAATTCAGTAACGCTTACACCCGTATTTTCGCCACCCAGTGATTTATTGGCCATGATCATTTGTTCCTCCTGCTGCAAAGCATTGAGATATACATTTTTTTCATCTAATTGATTATTCAACAATTCCAGGCTATCCTCCAACACGAGAATTTCTTTGGGTTTATCAAGGTTCTTCAAATAATTGATTCTATGGTTCACACTGAAAATGGTAAAATTCCCTTTCCCTTTAACCTGAATACTTTCATTATTAAGGTACCTGGATAAACCTGATAAAACAACTTTTGATTTTCCGGCGGGTAATTGAATACTCCCTGAACGGGTAACCTGAGCACCTTGCAAAAACACGGTAATTTCTTTTATATTAGTCTCTGGAGAAATCTCCTTTTGAGCATCCAGGGCAAGAAAGAAAAAAAGAAAAAGACAAGAAACAATGGCTTTCATAATTGTCGGATTTTTTATTGAAGTAAAATTAGGGAAAAACTTGCAACGATCAATCTTTTTTTAAAATCCTGAATGCTCAATTTTTACTTTTTTCTCTATTTTGCATTTATCAAAACCACACTCACTCAACCATGTAATGGTATGACTCCCGACCAGGACAACGAGGTTGGGAAAAAGATTACAAATAACTATCAATATCTTCCGTCACTCGCGCATCTAATTCCCGAAGGTCTTCCGGAAATGGTACCCGTATATACTGTACGTTATTGCCAGCGGAAATACCCTGGGCTTGTGTATTAAACTCCAAAATAGTAGTCGCCAATAATAAATACGGTATTTTTTAATGATTCCCAGATAAATAATTGATTTGAAAAAGGCCATCAACTTATGAAAATTTATCCGGGTTTGCTCCCTGATGGGTGGATCGTATGCTTTTAAAAAAGTAATTACTCTTTGATAAAAGACTTTCCCGCTGTATATTTCTTTCACAACTCTGTGATAACCTTCCATAAGCATGGTTTTGTCCATTCTGGGAATGAAATTCATGGAAAAATCGGTATTGTCACCGGTGAAATCACTCAGGATTCTACCCTCTTTTTCCAGTCGCCGGTATAACTTCGACAATTTAGGAGCATTCAGCAATCCTACCATGGCTGTAATTATCCCGCTTTGCTGGATAAAATCGATCTGGCGCTGAAAAATGGAGGGTGGGTCATTATCGAAACCGACAATAAACCCGGCTGTAACTTCAATTCCCATTTTTTGAATGGCATGCACGGAGTGAATCAAATCCCGGTTATTGTTTTGTACCTTATTACATTCCTTCAAACTATTCTCATCAGGAGTTTCTATTCCCACGAAAACCTTCGAGAATCCGGCTTTAACCATCATTTGCATCAATTCTTCATCGTCGGCCAGGTTAATACTTGCTTCAGTATTAAAAATAAAAGGATGGTTCTTCTCTTTCATCCAATTAATAATCGCCGGCAACAATTCTTCTTTTAACCGTTTTTTGTGACCGATAAAATTATCATCCACGAAAAATACTGCACCCCGCCAACCTGCCAGGTATAAAGCTTCAAGTTCATTGAGTACCTGACCGGGTGTTTTGGTGCGAACCCTGTGGCCGAATAATGCAGTAACATCGCAGAACTCGCAATCGTAAGGACAACCCCTGGAATACTGAATCCCGGCGGTCGCGTATTTATCCAGTTGGATTAAATCATAATCGGGTACCGGGGTTGTTTTAATGTCGGCGAAATCTTCAGTCTGGTAAACCTCTTTCAGAGAGTTGTTTTCCATATCATTTAAAAAATCAGGCAGGGTTAATTCCGCCTCATTCAGAATGAAATGATCAATTTCCTGAAATTTTTCATGTTCTTCCGTGAAAAGTGGTCCACCAGCGATAACAGGTTTACCAAATGACCGGCACCGTTGTATCACTTCATGAACCGATTCAGTTTGAATTGACATGGCGCTCAGCATGATGTAATCAGCCCACTGAATATCTATATCTTTTAATCTCGAAACATTCAAATCGACCAGTTTCTTCTTCCATTCTCCGGGTAACATGGCCGATATGGTAACCAATCCAAGTGGCAAATGGATGGCTTTCTTTGAAATAAATTTCATGGCATGTTTAAAACTCCAGTAAGTATCCGGGTATTTCGGGTAAATCAATAATATTTTCATCGTCTATCAATTTTTTAAATCTGACGACAAAATTAAGACTGAAAAAAAGTTGATGCTAATAATTGGGGTATACTGACATTAATGAGGGACAAATGTTTTAAAAAGCAGCCGGTTAGCAAAATCAACTGGTGGTTGACATTCGCCCCTGCCCTTCTGATATTGCATCTTTCAGCTTTAAAATATACTGCCTTGAAACGGGAATCGTTTCCTCGAATCCTCTCACCCGGATAATGTAATTCCCGTATTTCCGGATCAGTCTTTCGATGAAATGAAGGTTTACAATGCATGCCCGGTGGCACCGTATGAAATTATCAAAAGGCCAGAGTTGTTCTTCCACGTTTCGAAGTGTTTTCCTGATGAGTCTTTTTGTACTTCTGGCATTATCAAGGTAAAATATCTCCACGTAATTATCGGCAGATTTTATACAAGCAATATCTGAGAGCCTCACCTTTAGGTTTTCAGATTTGTTTTCTGAAACAAATTCAATAGTTTTATTCAAAGAATCTTGTTGATGATTGTTAAGTTCTTTTTTTAAAACCTTAATATCAGCGGATAATCTCTCTATCTCCATTTTCATATCTTTCACGATCCTGTCAACTTGCAAAATAACCGGGGGAATAGCACAAATAAAAATAATCCTGATCATCAGGGGGAAATTAATAGCCACGTTCCCCACGTACCGGGCATAAAAAGCGAAAGCCACGGAACTCAGCGCTAAAATTGTCAGGCCGGCCAGGTAAGATTCTCTGGTTCGATTTACAACTCCATTATAGCTATGATCCTGGTTAAAAAGAAATCCATCTATGGTTACCAAAAAAATAAAAGCTATAGCTCCAAAACCTGCCATGAATATTAAACCATTGTTGGTATCCTCGAAATGCACCGGCAACGGTTGAAAGAAGAGAAAAAAAAGGAATAGGCCCAAGCTGATGGACGCGTGTAAATTAAACCGTTTCATAAAAGCAAAATTAGTGAAATCCCGTGGTTTAAATAACGAAATGTTCAACCATTTTAAAAAAAATAAAACCCGGGTTACGAGATTTTCTAAAAAAGAAGATAAACATATAGAATATTATCCAAAAACCAGGTACTATCACTAAAAAATCATGAAATATTTTTGATTTCACCTTAAACCCTTGCATCTTTGTCAAAATAATCTTTATGACATGGATTACAGTTATAATCAGTTCCCGGAAACATTCAGCAAAAACCTGATTACGTACATCACAAACAGTATTGCAGGTGAGAAAAGAAAAATAAGAAAAGCAGCAAAACGTTGCACCCATATTCTCGAGGATAAGATAGTCCCCGATGATTTTATTGCAAAATCCATTAAATCTACAAAAGAAGCTTTAGAGAAAAGCTCCTTACCTGTTTATGATTTGATGCTGGGCATTTTCAAGGCCGAAATCGAGCAATTTAACGAGGCGATTGAATACCTTGAAAAAGTCAAGGAAAAGGAAAAGAGTATTCAAAATGAACTGGATTACCTGATTTCACTCATCCGGGTATATTCTTTAAAAAAAACAGACAGGCTGGAGGAAGACGCTAAAATATTACTGGGCAACCTGCCGGAAGAAACCAATCCAGCCTCGGTGTTATATAGTTTTTCCCAGGTTACAAAAGATCCTGAACTATTGGATAGCCTTTACCATTACATGTCAGAAAAAAAATCTGATGACCCAAGATTACTTGATTTCAAAGGATGGCTTCTCACGGAAAGAAAAGAACACGAAAAAGCACTTGAAGTATACAAGGAACTGGCCTCCCGTTTAGAACAACCGGAACATGAAGATTTGCAATACCTGCTCGCCGGGGTTTATCATCATATTGCAGCATCTATTCTGGAGCTTGAAAATCCTGATTACAATGAAGTTATTGCTGCCTGTAACAAGGGACTGGAATATGATGGCATGGTAGGAGCAGAAATTTATTTCAAACCCCAGTTACTGAGAGTTCGCGCGAACACTTTGATTGAACTGGGAAAATCACAAGAAGACAGGAAAGAAGAGTTTTTCACCAAGGCCCGGGAAGACATTAACGAGATAGAATCAATGTTCCAGGGTGATGCACAAGTAAAAGAATGGGCTGATTCCGTAAGAAAAGAAATGGAATAAAAAATTACGCCCGGTTTTGGCCGGGCGCCAGGTAAATTATAATAATTTATTTTCAATTAAATACTCTGCAATTTGCACCGCGTTCAATGCCGCTCCTTTTCTAATCTGATCTCCAACACACCAAAAAGCCAGCCCCTTTGGATTGCCCATATCTTTTCGGATACGACCCACGTATACCTCATCTTTCTCGGCAACGAATAAAGGCATGGGATATTTTTTATTGGCCGGATCATCTTCTAAAATCAAACCTTTCGCGTTTCTAAAAGCCTCCTTTGCTTCTTCAACTGAAATCTCGCGATCGGTTTCAACCCAGATGGCCTCTGAATGAGCCCTTGTTACCGGTACCCTCACGCAGGTACTACTCACCTCAACGCCAGTGTGCATAATTTTCCGGGTCTCGTGATAAGTTTTCATCTCCTCCTTTGTATAATCATTCTCAAGGAAAATATCCACGTGTGGAATAACATTAAAAGCCAACTGGTAAGCAAACTTATCAACGGTTGGTTCTTCCCCGTTCATCAGTTGCCTGGTCTGCTCCAGCAATTCTGTCATTGCTGAAGCCCCCGCCCCGCTGGCAGCCTGGTAGGTTGCCAGATGAACTCTCTTTATACGCGAAATATCCTCGATAGGTTTAAGGGCAACTACCATCTGTATTGTAGTACAGTTTGGATTGGCTATCACGTTCCTGGGCCTGTTTTTACAATCTTCAGGATTTACCTCGGGCACCACCAGGGGTACATCATCATCCATCCTGAAGGCACTGGAATTATCAATCATTACTGCACCATGCTTTGTGATCGTTTTTTCAAATTCACGCGAGGTGGTTGCCCCTGCTGAAGTTAGCGCTATATCAATATCCCTGAAATCGTCATTATGCCTTAACTCTTTTACAGTGAGCTCCTTACCCTTGAAAGTATATTTATTACCAGCACTTCTTGAAGAACCAAATAAAACCAATTCATCCATTGGAAAGTTTCTCTGTTCAAGAACCTTGAGAAACTCCTGCCCGACGGCGCCACTTACGCCCACGACTGCTACTCTCATTATTATTCACTTTTTAGGATTACTGTTATAAAACATGTTTAAACTGCAAAAATTGCATTTTTTTTAATGAAATAAAAGATTTTAACGTGTTGACATTGAAATTTTTTCATAATTTGTCATTCATTTATAATATATACCCTTCAAGGATTATTGCACAAAAATAATACTTATCCGCCTGTATTACTTCCAACTAATCTACGAGATTCTCAGAATATCGGGATAAATCAATAAAAACATGTTGCAAACAAAATTCCTGGTATTTATCCTTATGTTGCTCTTTACCACTTTATCCTCACTATATCCCCAGGTTAATGAGTATTTTGAGAATGATTTCACCCTTGCCTGGGAGCAATTTCCTGAAAACAGATGGAAAATTGAAGCAGACAGTTCCCTCCAGGGAAATTATTGCCTTCATCATGCTTATGACAATCCCGAAGCAGGTAGAGATATGATATCGGTTTTCCTTCCTGATTTGCAAGTCGATAGCGGCATGTTATCTATCGGTTTTATTATGAAATACGGGTATAAACCATCGGGCAGTAATAACTGGGCGGTTTACCTGTTTTCAGATAAAAATGGTCATTCCATGAAACCAAAAAGCGAAATTTCAGCATACCTACTAGGAGTAAATTTTACAGGAAATGATGATACCTTAAAAATATGGAAATCAATAAAGGGAGAAATTCTTCCTGTTTTTACTACCACTATTAATTGGGACAATGATATTGAACCTGGTACACCGGTCCAATTTTTGGTAACCAGAGAACCGCCCGGTGAATGGCATTTGAAGGTAACTAATTTAAACAATAATACCCTCTTTTCCGGTTCATTTAGAGATACAACGCTCAATATATCCAAGTATTTCGGCTTATATTATGCTTATACCTCCACCAAAGACATGCTTTTATGGTTCGATAAATTAGAAATACAAGCAACTTTCATCAGGGACACCATCCCTCCCCGCCTGCTTACCACCGATATTGTATCACGAACTCAACTTGAACTTCATTTTAATGAATCTTTTCTGATAGACCAGGAACGATGGCATGACCATTTTACTTTTCCCGGTATTATCAAGCCATACACGATGTACCTGACTTCAGGAAACAGCCTGATCCTGGCATTCAGTCATCCTTTTCCCTGTAACGAGAGCATACACTTCTCATTATCGGGAATCGAAGATATTTCAGGTAATGCAATGCCAGAAGATAAAAGAAGTTTTCTTTTTGAATGCCCACTGCCTCATGATGTTATCATCAGTGAGATCATGGCTGATCCTGAACCATGCCAGGGGCTGCCTGAATATGAATACCTGGAACTATATAACCGGACTTCAAAAGATATATCCCTTAAAAACTGGTCTGTTGAAACAGGTGGATTTACTAAATATTTTAAAGATATCACCCTTCCTGCCAACAACTACCTGATTATTTGTCACGAAAATCACGTGCAGGAATTCAGTAATCACGGTGATACTTACGGCCTGTTTACCAATAAATCTTCATTGCCAGATATAAATGGTGTTATTGCATTAAAATCATTCACTGGTGAGTTCATTAACCGCTTAGCCTATCATGAGGAATTTCACACGAACCCCCGGGAAAAAAAAGGAGGCTTTTCTCTGGAACTAATCCATGTTGACGCGGTTTGCGGTCACCCGGGAAACTGGATCACTACCCTTGACAAGAAGGGCGGAACACCCGGAAAATCCAATTCCTGTAACGTTGCCTCCTTTGAAATCCGGGTTCCTTTACCGGTTGAAGCGCGACTGATTGATTCAATGAATGTGATTATTACCTTCGATGGCCCTGTTGATAGTCTTGAAATTCATAACCACGAGAGGTATCATATTTCACCGGGCAAAAGCAATCCGGGCAAAATTCGTTCTGTTTTTCCCTTCACCGAGGTGAAATTAGAATTTGACAGGCTATTTCGAGGCGGAAAAGATTATATGCTGGATATCGATCCATCCCCCCCGGATTGTTCCGGTATATCTTCTACAGGTAGGTATTCATTTACACTCGCGTTACCAGAAAAGGCAGATAGTTTCGATCTGATCATTTCAGAGATCCTCTTCAACCCTCTTCCAGGATGCGTTGATTTCGTGGAAATCTATAACCGTTCTGATAAATACATTGATCTTTCACGAATCATGATCGGCTCAAGGGATTTATACCGGGGAACGTTGAAAAAGGCATGCTTGTTAACAAAAAAATATCGTCTCATTGCACCGGGTGAATATGCTGTACTCTGTCCTGACCCCGGGATTCTCTCTTTTTGTTCTGTTAGCGAAACCATGGAAAACTGGATTGAAGTAGCAGGCCTGCCCTCATTCCCTGATAATGAGGGTATTGTTCTGTTAATGGATACGGATTCGCTAATACTTGATGAGATGTACTATCATGAAGACATGCATTATGCATTGATAAGTGATCCTGAAGGAGTAAGTCTCGAAAAAATTTGCCTGGATTATTCCACTCCTGAACCGCTTCACTGGCACTCGGCATCTGAAACCTCAGGATTCAGCACCCCGGGATATAAAAACTCCCAGGAAAGAAACTGCCTGGAAAATTCATCTCTTAAAATCAGTCTTGAACCGGAAGTTTTTTCTCCAGACAATGATGGATTTGATGATTTCGTCTTAATCCGCGCCAAGAATATATACAAGGGAACAACCATAAATATTCATGTTTTCGACGAGTGGGGAAGAACTGTTCGCCACCTCGTCAGAAATGGTTTATGCGGGGAAGAAGAAAACTGGTATTGGGATGGCCAGGACGACAAGGGAAATATTTGCACTCCCGGCCCTTACATTATTTATTCAGAAATGTTTGACATGCATGGCAGGGTAGAAAAAGTAAAAAGCTTATGCGTGCTTACCACGGCAAGCGCGAGATAAGTTCAGAAAAAATAAGAGTCATCCCTGGTTCGGCTTTCGCTGCAGCTCTTTTCACGTCTTCAAGAGTAACTTCCACGATCTTACCTGCTACCCCGAGATCTGTAATTACTGAAATGGCAAAGCAGGGAATTTCCATCTGATGAGCGACAATCACCTCCGGAATGGTTGACATGCCTATGGTATCAGCACCAGCTTGCCTGAAAAACCCATATTCTTTCGGCGTCTCAAGCGTGGGTCCTGTTACCCCAAGATAACAGCCTTCTTTTAACGACACATCATGTTCTCTTCCAATTGTCCTCACTAAATCAATCAACTTCGGATGGTAAGCTCGACTCAGGTCCGGAAACCGTGGACCGAATTCAGGATAATGCTTCCCTATGAGCGGGTTGGGCATGAAGTTAATATGGTCGGTGATTACCATGAGATCTCCAATTTCGAAATCCGGATTAACACCCCCGCTGGCGTTAGATACCAGTAAAGTCCTGATACCTAACCATTTCATCACCCGGACAGGGAAGGTTATCTCCTGCATGGAATATCCCTCGTAATAATGAAACCGTCCCTGCATTACAATGATTTTCCTGCCCCCAAGGTTCCCAAAAATGAGTTTCCCATTATGGCTTTCAACAGTAGATACCGGAAAATTTGGAATATTTTCATAATCAATTGAAAAATCAATCCCTACATTTTCAACCAGACCACCTAAACCAGTGCCGAGGATAATACCAACCTCAGGACGAAAATCACCTGTCTTTTCACGTAAATAATTTACCGACTGGTTTATTGCTTCTAACATAATTAATGATTTGCTGATTAAATTTCTTTTCCTGATCATCAAGAATAACAACCTTCACGGGGATATAATATAATGAAGATTTCACATCCGGGGGAATATCTTCCATTTCCTGAAGCCTCATGGCATCCTTCTCAGATGTAATGATCAATTTTTCATCCCCTTCCAGTGCCTTATAGTTTTTCGAGATCAACTGGATATCTTTCTCCTTGAATGAATAGTGATCAGGATAAGATAATTCTGTAATCCGCGTTGTAATCCCTCTTACATGTCTTTTGAGCATCCGGGGATTGGCAATACCCGTGATGAGTAAAACTGAAGGTTTCAATGCCCTGGCTTCCCTGAATTGCATTGCATTAGCCTCACCAGGGAAAACGGGCAGAATATCACCGTACTCGTAGGAAGTAAAATACAGATTCTGGTATGGAAAAAGATTCAGGTCTTTAATCACTAACCTTTTTTCAATGGGCTTCAGCCTGTTAGGGCATTTTGTGATTAAAATGATATTAGCCCGCCTTTTTTCATAGGGTTTCTCTCTCAAACGACCGAAAGGAAGAAGATAATCTCGGGTAATTAATCGGTTATAATCAATAAGCAATATTGAAATACCCGGTTTCACGTACCGGTGTTGGTAAGCGTCATCCAGAATAATCGCGTTGAGATCCTGAAAGGTTCGGGTTAGTTCCTGTATTCCTCTTGCTCGTTTTTTATCTACCGCTACCTCGATATCGGGAAATTTTCGCTTAATTTGGCGTGGCTCATCTCCAATTTCTGTCGCGGTTGAATCGACAGAAGCAATCCTGAAATCACTTGTTTTTCTCTTGTATCCCCTGCTCAGGGTGGCAATATTAAAATCATTCTTCAGAATAGAAATGAGATATTCGACATGAGGGGTTTTCCCGGTACCTCCCACGGTGATATTCCCAACTGATATAACAGGTATATCAAATTCCTTAGACTGAATAATGCTGTAGTCAAAAAATTTGTTGCGTAATCCTACTACCATCCCGTAAAGTATGGATAACGGGTATAAGAAATACTCAAAAAAATTCCGGTGCTTTTTTCGCATAAAAGATTTGAATTCCAGGATATCCCTTATTCTCCATTACTAATAAATTTCAAGGATAAATGGCATGCGGGCTTGTGCTCCCTGCCAATCTTTCAGATTTTTTAACTCCTCGTAATACTTGTAATAGGAACCAAATTCTCTTTTCATGAAACTTGATTTAACCTGACCACTCATTTCTTTCAGCAATTTTTCAAAGGGATCCTCCAGCTTGGGAAGTGAAAGAACCCTGTATTTTTCAATTTTGGCCATTCCTGCAGCAACATCAACAGCTTTTTTCAATCCTCCATGCATATCAATCAAACCAATTTCCTTCGCGCTAATACCACTCCATACTCGTCCCTGACCAATCGAATCCACATTTTCTTTACTCATTTCGCGTCCCTCCCCAACGTGAGTGATAAAAGTATCATATATTTTTTCGATTTGCGTTTGAATTGCTTGTTTTTCTGCAGGTTTAAGAGATCGGAAAAAATTACCAATATCAGCATACTCGTTGGTTTTAACGAGATCCTTGGTAATCCCAAGTTTTTCATTCATGAACTTTTGACCCTGAAACAGCACGCCAAAAACACCAATAGAACCGGTAATGGACAAGGGCGTAGCCAGGATGGTATCTGCAGGAACCGCGATATAGTAACCTCCGGAGGCAGCTACATCTCCAAAGGAAGCTACGAATGGTTTTGTTTCCGCGGCCAGTTTGGCTTCTCTCCAGATAACCTCTGAAGCAAGAGCACTACCTCCTCCCGAGTTCACCCTGAAAACAATGGCTTTTATGGTTGTGTCCAGGCGTGCATCACGAATTGCTGATGATATTCTTTCAGAACCAATATTTCCTTCTTCTCCTTCACCCATGATGACATCGCCCATGGCATAAATCACGGCAATCTTGTCTTTTGGTAAACGCTTGTAATCCCGAGGAGGAGCAGTGTTTAAATATCGCTTCAGGGCCACCGTGTTAATCTTCTTATTTTCTTTCACCCCCATTTTTTCACGGAGAAGATCAAGTAATTCATCCTTGTAAATCGTTTTATCCACCAATTTTAATCTTACCGCATCCTCAGATGAAGTGATTTCCAGGTTATCCGCGATCCGGTTTAAATCTTCAACGGGAATTTCCCTTTGCTGACTAATACCTTCCAGCATATGATGCCACAGTGTTTGAATCAAAGTTAACATCTGCTCCTTGTTGGCCTCGCTCATTTTTTCATTTACAAGCGGCTCAATGGCACTTTTAAATTTCCCGTGCCGTATTACAGTTGGTTCAATTCCCAACATTTCCAGGGTATTTTTAATGAATACCACTTCACCCTTGAGCCCGACAAAAACAAGGGTACCTGTAGGATTCATGAAAATACTATCGGCCACGGTAGCCAGGTAATACGAGTGCTGATCATAAAAATCAGAATACGCGTAAATAAATTTTCCTGATTCCTTGAAATCAAGAAGCGCTTCCCGCACTTCCTCTATCATGCCGGATCCGGATGGTATGAAGGTAAAATCAAGCAAAATTCCTTCTATTTTTTCATCGTCCTTGGCTTTATCAAGATAGTTCAAAATCTCATCAAGACCAATTTCACCGTCTGGTTTAAATTTTTCAAAATCAAATCCTGCAAAAGGATTTTTCGATGAGCGGTCCACAATTGGTTCTGTTAGTTCCACGTGCAAAACACTTTTTGATTTTATCTCCAGTGGTTTATCCTGGCTGGAAACAATTGCACCCAGGATTCCCATTGAAATAAAAAAGACCAGCAAAAAAGTTACCAGGGTACCAATAATGGTAGCGAGCAGGTATTTAAAAAAGCTTTTCATAATGTATAGATTTTTGAATGGTTAAAAGGTTTTAGGTTTAACACCCATAACAATTTGATAAACAATTCTTTATTATTGATAATGTGATACTTGGCTAAAGTAAATCCAAAAATTCATAATGTTAAAGTAAATTTTTTGATAAATTTATAAAAAAGTTTGAAGACATTTGTGAAAAGATTATAAATAAAGTCGTGATATCAGAAATTTGCTATTTAATCCTGGGTACAAACCAGGGAGAGAAGATCAAAAATATTGAAAAGACACGAATGCTGATCCTTAAAACCTGTGGCAAAATCATTCATTCTTCTTCAATTTATCATACCGAGCCATGGGGTTTCATCTCAGAAGATTTTTTTCTGAATCAGATAGTAATTATCTCCACTACTTTACAACCCCGTGAATTACTCGAAAATATCCTGCAAATTGAAAAGGAAATGGGAAGAGAAAGAATTAAAAACAGGGATACTTATTCTTCAAGAGTAATTGACATTGATATTCTCTTTTACGGGCAGCACGAAGTCAATGAACCTGACCTGACTATTCCTCATCCCCGTATAGAAGAGCGGGCTTTCGTGCTGGTTCCATTATCAGAAATAAATACTGAAATTAAACATCCCCGCACGGGCAAAACATTTTGGCAGATACTAAAAAACTGTGATGACAAGTCTGAAGTTATACCCTACTCCAATTCATGATCCTGCTTGGTGCCATAAGCAAGATCTCCCGCGTCTCCTAGCCCGGGTACAATATAAGATTTCACGGTAAGTTCATCGTCAAGAGCTCCCAACCATATAGTTACCTTGCTGATGGACAGATGCTTTTTGAGGTAATTCAATCCCTCCCGAGATGCAATGATAGCCACAATATGAGTATGAGCCGGGGTACCTTTCTTTATAAGTGCCTTGTAAGCCAGTTCCATGGAACTTCCTGAAGCCAGCATGGGATCACTGATTATGACCGTCTTTCCAGTTGTATCTGGACAGGAAATGTACTCGAATTTCAGATTGAAGGTACCGTCTTTTTCATAATTACGATAAGCAGAGATAAACGCGTTTTCAGCGGTGTCAAAATAGCTAAGGATTCCGGCATGAAGCGGCAGGCCAGCCCGCATTATTGTTGCAAGAAGGGGTTTATTCTCAGGCAGCATCATCTGGGCAATACCAAGGGGGGTTTTTACTTCGGTTTGAGAATAATTAAAGGTTTTGCTTATCTCGTACGCGAATATTCCACCAATTCGTTCCAGATTTTTCCTGAATCGCATACTATCTTTCTGGATATTTTCATCCCTTAATTCAGCAAGAAACTGATTAAAAACCGAATTGTTTTCACCTAAAATGTTTACCATAATATATCTGAAATAAAGAATTTGTGAATCCAGGGCATTTTATTTTTCACAACAGTAAGATATTCACATCGTTTTGCTCCAAAGTTACAATATATTTTTTCATTGTCACGCATTAAAAGACAATCAAATGTTATGGTGAGATTCTTTTCTGCATTCTCAGCAATTAATTTATCAATTAAACCATAAGCTGAATTTACCCCGGCTCCTTCTTTACTTTCCAGCAGGGCCAAAACATAGATTTTCCGGTGCGACCACATTACCAGCATTGCCGCGCATAACTGGTTATACATATCGTATGCACCTCTTACACTGCCCAGGCGATAACGCAATATAAATGATATGATCTGACGCAGGTTATTGGTATGAAACTCGTTCAGTTTTGTTTTATAGCGCCTGGCTGTATCCTTGTAAAACCGAAGCATATCATTAGGGGCAAGGTTGTTCATGTAAAATATTTTCTCCTTGTTAAGCATTTTAAGTCGCTGCCTTGCTTCAAGGCCATAGTCTGTTTTAATCTTTTCATAAGGCCGGATCAGGTCCAGTTCATAGGAGTATTCTTTTTTGACCCGGAAATTATTATATACCGGGGGTTTATTGAATTTATTTAACCTGAGATCCACGTACCTGTATGAAGAAGGTATTTTAGACATGAAAAAACTCGTCAATTCACGATTAGGTATTTGATTAAAATAAACTCCAAGTTGACGGTTGAATATCGATTGCTTAACAATCTCGTGTTTCCCGTAATGCAGCGGCTGGGGTAATGGCATTATGAAGTTGTAATCCTCATCCGCCAACGCATTCCAGGAACCAGAAGTGATATCCAAAAACCATGAATATCCAAAAATATTACCATTATGGGCAGAGAAGATTCTCTTGTCCCACAACTTCCTGTTTATTTCTTTATTTTCTAGTAAGGTTATGTCCAAAAGAACCTTTTTATAATTTTTTTCTATAAAATTCCTTCATCGGCGAAACTAAAATATGAATTTTCCCCGATAATTACATGATCTAAAACGGCAATATCCAATAAATCACCTGATTTTTTTAATTTATTTGTTATTTGCCTGTCCGCTTCACTCGGTTGAATATTGCCCGATGGATGATTATGACAAAGAATGATAGACGTGGCCAGCTTGTCCAGCGCCGATTTCATTATGAGTTTAACATCAGTTACTGTTCCTGCAATACCACCCTGCGATATTTTCATTTTTTGAATGATCCGGTTGGAGCGACTCAACATGATGATCCAGAATTCCTCGTGATGTAAATCACCGATAAGAGGGTGAAAAAAATCAAAAACATCCCTGCTCAGGGTAATCTTGTTTTTTTGAATCACCTCCGTGTGCTTTCTTCTTCGACCCAGTTCCAGTGCTGCAACAATCGAGATAGCCTTGGCTTCACCAATTCCCCTGATTCTCTGCAATTCATTAATTGAAAAACGGGCCAGTTCGTTCAGATTGTTATTTCCCATTCGCAGGATATTTTGGGACACTTCAACGGCTGATTCATTCCTGTTCCCCGAGCCAATTAAAATGGCCAGCAATTCTGCATCACTTAAGCTGTGTAAGCCTTTATGAATCAGTTTCTCCCGGGGTCTGTCATCAACAGCCCATTTTTTAATACTCAGGTTATACTTTTTTCCTTCCATCTATAAACCATTTATGTAATAAATAATTTTCGTCAGGTAAATAAATTTTACCTATTTTTAACATTTGAAACGATCCAGAAACAATGAACAAATTTTTCTTTTCAATCGCCTTTGTATTATTTATTCCGTTTTCAGGGAATTCTCAACCCTTACCTGACAGGATTTTTTCACAAATAGATACCACGCGAAGCGATACCGTCCAATTAAGATTACTTAAAACCCTTACCAGCCATTATATTGATGAAAATAACGCGACATTAGCTATTGAATATGGTCAACGAGGTTTATTATCAGCCCGGGTGCAGAATAATTCTCTTTTTGAATTTGATTTTCTCGTGCTTCTTGCAAAAGCAAACGAACTTTCTTCTACCTATTATCAATCGATCGATTATTATCAAGAGGCCCTGGAAATAGCCAAGGCAAGAAATGACAAAAAAGAAATTGCATATATTTTCAAGCAAACAGGTAATGTATATTTTTACTTGTCAGATTACACGCGATCGCTTGATAATCATTTAAAAAGCCTTCGTATTAGTGATGATTTAGGAGACCAAAAAGCTATTGCCACTTCACTAAATAACATCGGAAACGTGTATTACCGGCAGGATGATTATGTCAAGGCCAGGGATTATTACATGAGAAGCCTCATGATTGAAGAAAAACTTGAAAATCCTGATGGTATCGCCAGTTGTTACATTAATATTGGTGCAGTCTACGAGTCACAATTCGAGCATGACACGGCCCTGCAGTATTATTTTAAAAGCGTGGAAATCAACAAGAACCTGGGAAACAATGCAGAAATTGCCTCAAGTTATAATAACATCGCCAATATTTATGACAAAACCAACAAGCCTGAAAAGGCCATGGAGTATTACCTGAAAAGCCTTGAAATATACAGATCTATTGAATCACGCTTAGGTGAAGCCGAGACTTTGATCAGCATAGGTGTATTTCATAATATCATGTTCGAGTCGGAAAAAGCTTTTGAATTTCTCGAGAAAGCTCTCGACATAGGAAAAGAAATACGTTCAACGGATATTGTAAGAGATGCTTCCAAGGAATTAAGCAACTCTTATGCCCGCCTGAGAGATTTTGAAAAAGCATACAAGTATCATATCATTTTTAAAAAAGCAGAAGACCGCATTAGTAACGAGGATAATATCAAGCGGTTTACCCAAATGGAAATGCAGTATAGCTTCGATAAAAAACAAAAGGAACTGGAGTACAGGCAACAGATGGAAATGCGCAGACAACGTTTAATCACGGCTTTTTTTATCCTTGGTTTTTCATTTATGCTAATTCTTGCCTTCGTTATATACAGGAGCTACAAGACCAAGCAAAAAGACAATGTTCTTTTGGCAGAACAAAAAAATGAGATAGAAACCCAGCGCGATGAAATACAGGCGCAAAGGGATATAGCCGAAAGACAAAGAGATCAAATATTATTGCAGAAAAAAGAAATCACGGATTCTATCATGTACGCTAGCCGCATTCAACGTGCAATTTTACCACCCGAGGAATTCAGAAATGAAATATTACCCGATCATTTCATTCTCAATAAACCCCGGGATATTGTTAGCGGGGACTTCTACTGGATGGCTCAAAAAAACAACAAGGTAATCGTTGTAGCAGCAGACTGCACTGGTCATGGAGTACCAGGGGCTTTCATGAGCATGCTCGGTGTAACACTCCTGAACGAGATCGTCAGTAAAGAAGACGATCCCAGGGCCGGTATCTTGTTAAATCAACTAAAACAACAGGTAATCCATTCTTTACACCAAACAGGCAGGGAGGGTGAATCGAAAGACGGGATGGATATCGCGTTAATAGTAATTGATAATGAAAATAATCAGGTAGAATTTGCCGGGGCCTACAATCCTCTTTACATTATCAGAGATGATGAATTGATGGAAATGAAAGCCGACAGGATGCCTATCGGAATTCATATGGAAGATGATGTAACCTTTAAAAGTTCCTCTTCAGAAATTAAAAAAGGAGACTCCCTTTATATCTTTTCAGATGGTTACGTGGACCAGTTTGGCGGCGAATCCGGTAAAAAATTCAAGGCTAAACCCTTTAAATGCCTTCTTCTTAGCATTCAAGACAAACCCATGAAAATGCAGGAAAAAATCCTGGATGAAACAATTGAAAAATGGAGAGGGGATCTAGAACAGATTGATGACATTCTGGTTATTGGCATCAAGATTTAACTCCCTTTTTATCCATTTCTGATTTGTTCTATTTTAATTTGATATTTTTATATAGATTAATCAGGCAAAATTCAATATTATCCTTAAATTTATTTTTCAAAAAATATTTCAATGAAAAAAGGGATTTTCCTTTACTTAACGCTGGCATTCACAACATGTATATTTGGGCCAAAGCCTTAACAAACTATGGCTTGAAAAGATTTCTGGTAGCAGATGCCTGCTTTTCCGGCTCACTTTTTGTAGCGGAATCGGATATGAAGTTTGAAGAGTACAACGATGATATAAAATCGAGGTGGGCTCTTTCCTCGGGAAACATGGAATACGTGGCCGATGAAGGAAAAAAGGGACACAGTCCCTTCGCCAGTTACCTTTTGGAGGTTCTAAAAGATAACAAAAGAGATAAAATTGCCGTATCAGAGATCGTGGCTTATGTTAAACTAATGGTAAAAAACAATTATAGTCAATCACCAGTGGGAAGACCCCTGAGAGTAACAGGTAACGATGGTGGTGATTACGTGCTTTACACCCGGCAATAACAAGAAAACTCAATAAAAATTAAAATTACAAAGAACTAAACCTTTAAGACAATGAAAACACTAATCATTTTTATCCTGATCTCGTTTTTTAACCTGTACCAGGGAAACGAGTTCTACCACATCGTAAGAGTGGATGGCGAAATTATTAATATTGCAACGGGTCAACCCCTCACGACAGGTGATGAAATCAAACCAAACGATCAATTGAGATTCTCCAGCCCCTATGCTACCGCTATCGCCTTGAGTAATCTCCGGGGTAAATTTACCATTTCAATGCCCGAAAACACGGATATTTTTGATGATAACCAACTCTTAGCCATGGCAAGTAGTGCTGTTTCACCCATTGGAAGCAGGATGCAGCTTAGCACGAGAGGCATCGGTGGAATGGCTGTCAAAGATTTTAAAAATTTCCTGGGTGAGGAAGACTTTTACGTGATTGGTAACGAGCTATCGGTAAAACTTGACAAAAACGTCTACCCCATGGATGAAAATAATTTTTTCGTTTTTGTTTATCAACTAAACGGGGAAAAGAAATCAAAAAAAATTGGTTATAGCGGACAGGAAATCAAAATAGAAAAACATAAATTATTGGAAGATATGGCAATTGATTCTTCCACGATAAACAGTGTTCAGGTTTACAGGTATAACAAAGAGAAAAACAAAAATGTACCTGTTACAACCATCACGATGAGTTTTCTTGATCAATCTCAACTCCAAAGAGAGTTTACAGAGGTGATTGACTTCCTTAAAACACAGGAATTACAACGCCCTGAGATTATGAACTACATGCAAGAATATTTTCGGGATATTTATGGCAAAACCGATAATGATAAACTTTTCCTGTTTATCAATCAAAACATCAACAATTAGTTAAGTGATGCATCCACAACCTGTTATCCTCGAAATCATAACAGGAAATCAACAGGCTGTCCGACGTGTTTTTTATAGTACCCGGATGATTCCCTTACCGGGTAAAAAATAATAATTTTCTTTGTACCCTAACGCTGAATTCAGGATAAAATGCAGATAAAATCCGGATATTATGCTGGTAAATCCGGTAAGTAAAAAACAAAAAGGCTGCAACGAATCCCCGTGCAGCCAACAACTGGAAAAAACGTGTTTCCTATAGTGCGTTCACGTGTTTTGAAAGTGACGATTTAAGGTTGTCAGCCTTGTTCTGGTGAATAATATTCTTTTTCGCCAGCTTATCAAGCATGGAAGCTACCTTGGGATAAAGTTCGTTAGCTTCATCCTTTACCGCGATATTTCGCAATTTTTTCACGGCATTCCTGGTTGACCTTGCATAATACTTGTTATGCACTCTTCTTTTCTCGCTCTGCCTAATTCTTTTAATAGCTGATTGATGATTTGCCATTATTTATCTGGTTTAAAATAAAATAAGTTCAAAAAAATAATTTTTTCTAAAAGAGCCACAAAAATAGACTTTTTTTTTTAAATCATGAAACAAAAACTATTATTTTTCAATCTCCAGTAATACATCATCTTTCATCACGGTATCCTCGGCTTTAATATTAATAGAACTTACTTTACCAGCCGTATGACAAATGATCTCGTTCTGCATTTTCATGGCTTCCAGAATGACAATGGAATCACCTTCTTTAACCTCTGTATTTTCTTCCACGAGTATATCAACAATTTTTCCAGGCATTGGAGCCACGATTACTTCTTTCCGAGATACATTTTTTATTTTGTCCAGGTGTTTTTTCCGCTTGTAGCTGAAAGGAGTTTCAATGGAAAAGTTGTAGGTGACACCATTTATCATCACCTCGTATTTGTTCTGGCTCTTGGAAAGAATTTCAACGGGATACTTGCGGTTCTTGTATTGAACGTAAGTAAATCCATTCTCGTTACTGATGACATCAATTTCCAAGGCTTTCCTGTTAACACGCAATTCATTATCCTTGAAGGAAATCTCGTATTTCCTTTTACTGGATGTCATCGTGATGTACTTGACAATTTCTTTTCGTGAATTGCCTTTCCTGGATAATTTCATAGGTTCTGATTTAAATAATTAAAGAACATCAAAGTGATTTCAGCCGTTTATTAAGTACCCAGGGATCCAGATTTTTCCCTTTATCATAATCAATAGAGGTTTCAGATTCATCTTTCACCTCGATGGCGAAATCGAGCGTCGCGAAAAACGCGGCCAGCATCTCTTCATCTTTTTCCTGATGAAATAATTGTGCCAGTTCTTTCTCGATGAAAGAAGTATCTATATTTCCTTTCCGAAAGGCTTTATCATTTAAAGTAGCTTTATGGAAAGGAATGGTTGTTTTAATACCCTTGATCTTTGTTTTTGCAAGAGCTGTTAATGTATTCGCAATGGCTTTTTTACGATCATCGCCATAAACAATAACCTTAGCGATCATGGAATCGAAATAAGGAGTAACCACTGATCCATCTTGCACACCGGTGTCTATCCTGATGTTTTTCCCGCCGGGAAATGATATTTTTTCGATGGTACCCAGGTAGGGTGAAAATCCTGCCTGCACGTCTTCCGCGTTAATCCTGCACTCGATAGCCCAACCTTTCATTTGAACTTCATCCTGCGTGAGGGGAAGTTTTTCTCCCTCCGCTACTTTGATCTGTAATTCAATCAGATCAAGTCCTGTAACCATTTCCGTCACCGGATGTTCAACCTGGATTCTCGTGTTCATTTCCATGAAATAGAACTTGTTATCATGATCCAGAAGAAATTCAACGGTACCCGCGCTATAATAATTAACCGATTTAGCAATGGAAATAGCTGCCAGGCCCATTTCTTCCCTCAAGTTATTATCGAGAGCGCTGGAAGGAGATTCTTCTATCAGTTTTTGATGTTTTCGTTGAATTGAACACTCTCTTTCCCCCAGATGGATGATATTCCCGCGTGTATCACCAAAAACCTGAAACTCGATATGTCTCGGGCTTTTCACGTATTTTTCAATAAAAACCGAGGGATCATTAAAAGCTTTTTCAGCTTCATTCGTTGCCAGTCGGAACATTTTCGACATGTTTGAAGCCTTTTCTACAATACGCATTCCCCTGCCACCTCCACCTGCCGCGGCCTTAATTATTACCGGGTAACCTATGGCATTGGCTATCTCGATAGCTTCATTTTCATCTTTTAGATTTTCAATACTCCCTTCTAAAAGAGGAACGTTATGTTTCCGGGCAAGGTCTTTGGCAATGGTTTTATTCCCCATCTTATAAATTGCGTCCGCGGAAGGACCAATAAATATTATGCCTTCTTCATCGCACCGCTGAGCAAAATATGGACTTTCGGCCAGGTAACCGTAACCGGGATGCACAGCGTCAATTTTATACTTTTTCAACGCGCCGATGAGTTTGTCGACATTCAGAAATTCACTTATTTCTTCAATATCATCAGTAAAATCAATAATTTCGTCCGCGAATTTCAGATAAAGCGCTGACGGTTCTTTAGAAGTTTTGATGACATAGGTTTTAATGCCTAATTTCTTGGCCGTGCTGATGATTCTCACGGCAATTTCACCCCTGTTGGCAATTAATATGCTCTTTATCTTCATCTTGCTTTATTTCGATTTTTGCAATGTAATCATTAAAGTGGAATATTACCATGCTTCCTGTGAGGTGTACTCACGTGTTTACTTTGCAGTGCATCAAATGCACTCATCAATTTTATTCTTGTATCCGCCGGGTCAATTACTTCATCAATATATCCTTTTTCATCGGCAATATATGGATTGGCTATTTCTTCCCTGTACCTGGAAGCCAGTTCTTTTTTCAGTTTCTTTGGATCTTCAGATTTAGCCAGTTCTTTCCTGTACAGGATCGCGACGGCACCTTCAGGTCCCATCACGGCAATTTCAGCAGTGGGCCACGCAAAATTAAAGTCTCCACCCAGGTTCTTGCTATTCATCACGCAATAAGCACCACCATATGATTTCCTCAGGATAACAGTTATCCTGGGTACGGTAGCATCACTCAAGGCATAGAGTAACTTTGCACCATGCCTTATTAAACCGCCGTGTTCCTGGTTAATACCAGGTAAAAATCCTGGAACATCCTCGAGAATAAGCAATGGAATATTAAATGAATCACAAAAACGCACGAATCGTGCACCCTTGGTAGAGGAATCGATATCCAGTGTACCGGCAAGCACTTTAGGCTGGTTCGCGATTATACCAATGGTATGCCCTCCCAATCTGGAAAATCCAATCACCAGGTTCTCAGCAAAATTTTCAGAAATTTCAAGAAATTTACCTTTATCAACGATAAGCCTGATAACTTCTTTCACATCATAAGGTTTATTGGGATCGTCCGGAACGATTGCCCTTAGTTTTTCCTCGAACCGGGGTTTAATATCTTCTGTATCGATATAAGGAGGATTCTCCAAGTTATTAGCCGGTATGTAAGAAAGAAGCTTTTTCACTCCCAGAAGTGTATTTTCCTCGTCATCATGTACAAATTGTGCCACACCGCTTTTCTTCCCGTGTATTATGGCACCTCCCAGGTCTTCAAAAGTCACTTCTTCATTTAGTACCTCTTTGACCACGTTAGGTCCTGTTACAAACATGTAACTGGTTTTATTGGTCATGAATATAAAATCGGTAAGTGCAGGAGAATAAACAGCGCCACCAGCGGCAGGCCCCATGATAACAGAAATCTGTGGAATTACCCCTGAAGCATGAACATTCCTGTGAAATATTGAAGCATAACCAGCCAGGCTGGCTATTCCTTCCTGAATTCTTGCACCTCCTGAATCAATCAGGCCAATAATGGGAGCTCCCATTTTAATCGCCATATCCTGTATTTTAGCTATTTTGGCGGCATGTACCGAACCGAGCGAACCACCCATCACCGTGAAATCCTGTGAAAAAACAAATGCCAGACGGCCACTGATTTTCCCGTGCCCAATAATCACGCCATCACCATAAGATTTGTTAATCTTTCCAAAACCGGCTTCGGCTGACATCACGAATGCATCTATTTCATCGAATGTTCCTTCATCAAATAAAATATCTATTCTTTCACGTGCTGTTAACTTGCCACGCGAATGCTGCGCTTTAACGGCATCCTTCTTGAGCTGCTGCTCATACCTTTCTTTACGGGCAAGAAATTCCTTGAAATATTTTCCGTTTACGTCCATGCAGTATTTAATTAATTAACAGAAGAGATTGGATCACCAATTAAAAAACTATGATTTCCCGGGGATGTTTCCCCTATAGCGCGGAGTTTTGTAGTTGTCCTATTATTCATAATAACAGTTGATTCGTTAATTCGACCGAGACACTACAGGATGCTGTAAAACATATTCGTGTTATTTGCATGGCAAAAGTAAGAATATTCGTATAAACATAAAGCAATTTCCTGTTTAATTGCATCTAATTAATGATAAATAAAAGATTATCTGTGTATTAACAAAAAACAGAAAAATTTATTTTAATTTAGTATAAATTTAAATAACACGATTCGCTGGAAGACAAAAAATTTAGAAGATTACAAGGTCAAATTTGACCTGAAATCATTAAGAAATATTTCAGAATCGTCAATTACTTTTTCGAGTAGAATGAGGATTGCTTGCATCATTTCATTGTTTTTTTCACGCGCCGCATGCTCTATGGATATGCATGCAAACTGTATCCGGTTTGCCCCTATCGTGCCACTCAGTCCTTTTAATGAATGAATGATACCTTTTAATTCACCAGGATCTTCTTTTTCAATAGCAACAATAATATCTTTATAAGACTGCCGGGCATCCTGAATGAAACCCCTCACTATTTCATCCACTATCCCGTAATCACCTTCCGATTGTTGATAAATATTACGCAAGACCTCTTCTTTAAAAAGTGATTGATCTTTAATATCGCTGACTATATCCTTATCCGGTTCTTCCTCAAATGTTTTTCTCGTGCCGGCATACTCCTGAATTTTCATGTTCAGGTTCTCACGGGCAAGAGGTTTGAAAATAACGTCAATAAAAGCAGATTTACAAAAATTTCCCGACTGATGAAAATAATTATCAGCCGTAAGCGCGATCATGGGAGGTAGGTTTTTTGCTTTATCTTTGATTTTCAGGGAAGCTTCAATCCCGTCCATCACGGGCATCATAACGTCAAGAATAATTAAATCGTATTTATCATCTTCATATAATTCTACCGCTTCCTTTCCATTAAATGCCAAATCACATGTATGTCCAAGGCTTTTCAGCATCAGGCTTAAAACCTTTTGATTCATCACTTTATCATCTGCAACGAGTATATTCATTTTTTTATTCACGGTCATAACTTTTTTTTTTCTGTTAACTTGTAGTTTATTATCAAATCAAATATTTTTTCCTTGGATAGGATATAATCAATTTTCGTGGCATCTATGGCAGACTGTGGCATCCTTGAATGCCTGGCATTAATCGGATCCTGCACAACGGTAATTCCTCCATTCTCGTTAATAGCTTTCATCCCCATGGCGCCATCGCGGTTTGTTCCTGTTATAAGGATGCCCATGAGAGATTTACGAAATACCTCCGCCGCTGAACTGAATAATACATCAATAGATGGTTTCGCGAATTGCACGAGAGGACTGTTATCTATATTCAACTCATGCTTATTTTCCACGATCATGTGCACGCCCGGGGGGGCCAGGTATATGCATCCTCCTTTTATTGGAGTAATATTCACCGGTTCAATAACTGTTAATTTGGTTTGACTCTGAAACAATTTACACAATTCCGATCTCTTTTCCCTTAACCGGTGCATTACAATTAATATTGGAGGGCGGAAATCGGCAGGAATAAGCCTTAGAAATTCGAATAAAACAACTACACTTCCGGCGCTACCTCCAATCGCGATTATTTTCGTGAGATCAGACATTTACCGTAAATTTTTTTCCCGGGTTTATAATCTCAAGCGATTTTTGAATCACCCATTGTAAATATTCAAGTGTACTTTCACTCTTGATGATATAATTAAAAATTCTCATTGCCTGTAATTCGGTAATCACGGAAGGATCCGTTTCAGAAGTAACAATAACAATTAATGCATCTTCACTTTTCCCGCGAATTGCTCTTACAAGATCCAATCCCTGGTAACCAGGCATATCGAATTCAAGAATGATTACCTGTAAAACAGATTCCAATTTCTCAATTAAAACTTCCCCGGAATCATAAAGTACAACCTCGGTGTGGGAGATACGCTGAATGGTTGACTTCATGAGTAACCCCTCCGTTTTGTTATTATCACATATAAGAATTCTGGTACTTTTCATCACAATAAAAATAATATTCAATAGTATGTTGCCTGTCTGTTAGCAGACAGTGAACATCCTTTTTGATAATCATGCTCATGTGTGTTAAGCTTTTTCATGGATGTTTCATAAAAATATATGAAAATAATATAGCTTAAATTTAATTACAAGATAATCCTTTCATTGAAAAAATCATAACGATTTAACGATAGATACATAACAAGGTTATGTTCTTTCAGATATTTTTTTTTATCTGAAATAATATTTAAATAATAACCAATTGATTTATTTACTTTTTTTTTTAACTTTATCTGCAATTGCAAAACAAGAACTAATTTAATTTTTTCAATAAATCCGGGGAATGGGGTTTAATAAAATTTCTATTCATTCTATAGAAACAAAAAATATATTGGAACCTGTTCAAAAGAAAACGGTTCCTCTTGCAGACTATTTATATTATATAAATATTTATACAGAAGTTAATAATTATCTTTCTTACATACAGAATGTTCTTGATAAACTTTCCCCCGATTTACCAGAATTATCACCTGAAAACCAGCATTATTTCAGGCTTCTCTCGGATAAAACACTGCGCTTTATCTCATTTGCCAGTAAAATAAAAGAATACCTTAGTCAGAGGGAAGAATTATTACCTTATAGCACGGAAGATGTAAATGTTTCTGAATTGCTCGGAAATATTCATAAGGTTTATAGTACGGTTTTTAGCAAAGTGATAAAAGTATTTCCTGATATTTCAAGTAATCACCAGGTACAGGCAAGATCCAACCCCACGTATCTTGGTATTATCATAGCGAACATATACGAGAACCTGGTGAATCTTACAGCAAAAGACTCTGCTGTAAAGGTAAATTGCATGTACAGTGAAGAAAAAAACCATTTTATCATTGATTTCAGGATAAAGAATGGCAAATCCTTAACAAATGAACAAGTTATCCTTTTCGAGAACTATTTTACAAGTGACAGGGAAACCTACAGTCTTTTTCTTTCAAAGGTTCTTTCAAAACATTTTGGAGGATATATTAAACTTGAAAAAAAAGGCAACGAAGATTATTCTATCCGCCTTTTCATGCCGGTTAATCAAGAATTTCATGAGAAAAAACATGAAACTGATACGTACCCTGCACGGGCTTATAGGGAAACATCCAAAATATTTTATAATGGATTTGAAGGTAAAAAACATGAAAATGATTTATCCAAACAACATAGAGATTACAGGATTTTGGTGGTAGAAGACAACCCTGATCTTCGAAAATTTCTTTCAGAATCACTTAAATACCGTTACATTATTGAACATGCATCCAATGGTAGTGAGGCCATTAAACTACTTAAACCTGAAAAATTCGATCTTGTTATTACCGATTATCTCATGCCCGGGCTGGATGGCATTACTTTATGCCGAACCCTCAAGGAAAATCCCAATACCAATCATTTACCCGTGATCCTACTCACGAGCAGGGCGTCTGTTGAACACGAGATTGAAAGCTACCGAACCGGTGCCGATGCATATCTCGCTAAACCTTTTCGCTTAAATTTATTAGAGTCACTCATTGATAATCTGATACATTCTCGTCAATTGTTAAAAAATAAATTTTTCGCTGAAGGATTATCAGGCTCAAAAAGCAGCATTATTCCATCCGCTGATGAAGAATTCATGAGAAATGTAGTTGAAATTATAGAGAGAAATATAGAAGTCTCTAACTACAATTTACAAAATTTTGAATCTGATATAGGAATGAGCCGTTCAGTATTATACAGGAAAATCATGAAGTTGACAGGGCATTCTCCCTACGAGTTTATTTTACATTACAGGCTCGAAAGAGCTAGCCGCCTCCTTGAGAAAGAAGGAAACACGGTATCGGGAGTAGCTTATAAGGTAGGATTCAATGATCCTAAGAATTTCAGTAAGTCTTTCAGGAAAAAATTCGCGATGAGTCCTTCGGAATATAAAGAATCTAAATCATGTAAAAGACAAGAACCATTAATAAAAAAATAAGATGCGAGAAAGTTAAGAGGAATGAGGGGAGGGGAAAATATCTGCTATTAACCAATTATTAACTAAAACTAATATGATAACTTTCTCACATCTTGATATGACAAATATGGGTGTTTTTTTATTAACCTGAGTTGACTATTTTCTCAAAATGGTGTATAATTTGTTCAGATTATAATATGATTCCCGTACTTAAAATAAAAGAAAAATTTCATAAATATTTTCACAGTGTATCATGCAGCTATTAATTAACTAGTGATTTTCAGTAAATGAATCTAAAATTCCAGCATTAATTTTTGTGAAAAAAAAATCGAATGAAATATTAAAAAAATGTTTGCAAAAATAAAAATTATTTTACCTTTGCAATCCCAAATGACCAATAAGGTTCAATTGGTATAAAAATGGTCCCTTCGTCTAGGGGTTAGGACGCCAGGTTTTCATCCTGGTAACAGGGGTTCGAATCC
>CAYRRV010000045.1:0-24647 GCA_964426725.1 uncultured Bacteroidales bacterium
AGTTCCATAAACACAGTAAAACCCCGGTTTCCCGGGGTTTTGTTGTTTAACAGATAACTAATTATACGGCATCAACACCCCATCCTGATTAAAAAAAATCGCATTGTGCAAGAATAATGCACACGGTAGCAATATTTTTATAATTAAACCATAGTATTTCACCTGCAGGTAATATTCGTGGTTAGGCTATATTGCCACAAAATAAAAAAAACAATTATGGAAAACACTGAATTATCTTCAATTAAAATTCACGAATTATCTGTTCAGCAGCTATTATCCTTTAACTCATCCAAATAGTTATAGACCTGTCTTCTGCTAATTCCGAGCATTTCAGCAAATTCGTCAGCATTTCCGGTCCGCTCCTGTCTTATTAACATATCAATTCGCTGAATTTTGCCAATTAATTTAAAAATCATGGTTTCGAATTTTAAGAAGATTAAATAAAATCACTATCCAAATAAAATATCATACAATTGAATAACAATAGACAACGCCATGTAGGTACTTAAAATAATTATCACGGTTTATTGCTTTCTTACTTTCTCTTGTAGTTTTTTAATTTCATCTTCCATGTTATTTTTTTTACTAGAAATATTGAAATTAAAAGCTTGTCTTCGACTATCCTGATTAATTTGCCTTTTCATCCTTTTTCAGGTTAAACATGTAAGAAATACTGAAATTCAGACTACTGCTTTTAAGCCCGGGGTTAAACGGATCCAATAACTCCGGGTCTTCAGAATAACTATTGGTTACTTTCCAGATACCCAAATCGTAATAACACCCGATTTTTATTGCCTTATCAGCGTTCAGGTTAATCTCGACCGCCCCCCCGAATAAAACACCAAAATCTAATGGGTTGTAGGGAAGATTTACCTCTTCATCCTTTTTGGGAAAACTCATAACATTCTCTGATGCAACTCCCGATGATATTTCTTTGGCCTTAAAGGCACAAGAGGCATAACAACCAAAACCTGTCAGCAGGTATACAGGTTCGGCAACTGGAATTCTAAAGTTAAGGTACAACGGGATCTGAAAATGGTGAAAGCGCAGATTATAATCATCGGCAAGCATTCCTTTCCCCTGGTAGAAAATTCCTATTGATGAAACGAAGTACTGACTATTGCCAGCTTCTGAAAAAAAGCCAAAACTGCCGTTGATCTGATTGTTTATACCAGTGTTAAAATCCTGAAATGCTGGTTCAACATAATGCATTTTGGCAAGATTCATGCCCGATTGCAAACCAATTCGATTAATCTTTTGGGCTTCAACAAAAACAGCAACTGAAAGAAAGATGATTGCAAATAAAAATTGTTTTTTCATGATTCAGAATTTATGGATTATACATATCTCTTTTATCCATATATTCTGATAAATCTGAAATCTCGCAGCTTTATGTGATTTTTTTTAATTTTTTTTTGTGCCCGATTCTCGCTATCCTTCAAGGCACTTTATATAAGCTATTTCATTCATGCTTGGTGGTTGAAAGAAAAATCAATCAATATAATCAATCATATTAAAGGGTAATTTTACCGATGACCGGTAATGCTCTCCCAATTCCTGTACAGCCTCATCATCTTCCTCGTAGTACCAGTTGACGATACATTCATTTCCCTCGTCGTATTTTTGCTTGATATATCTTAAAAATTGGAGTAAAAATTTAGAAGAGCCGGAATTAATATATTCAAGCTTGATGTTAATCCTGGTCTTTTCTTGTGGTGATTCATCAAAATAAGTATCCATCCATTTAAATAATGGCGTGTAAAAATCATTGGGATTCTCGGGAATCGATCTTCCTTCTATGGATAAAATACCCTGATCAGGATCAAAGACAATCTCGGGCGTGTTCAGCGTTTTGTTAATTCTGAGTTCACTCATGGCTGCCAATTAGTTATGTTGTAGTTGTCGTTTTCTCATTGCAAATATAACTATTCATATCGTAAAGAAACAATAGGATCCAATTTTGATGCTCTCACTGCCGGAAAATAGCCGGAAACAATACTCACCAGAAAACATAATACTATACCCCCGAGTATCCAACGCCAGGGTGCAATAAAATCGGTATTTAATCCCATGGAAACCAGGTTGCCAATCAAAACACCCAATATAATACCCAAAAAACCTCCAAGCTGACCTATCGTAATAGCCTCAAAAAGAAATTGTTGCTTAATGGTTCGCGATTTAGCACCTACTGCTTTCCGTATTCCAATTTCTCGTGTACGATCGGTAACGGAAACCAGCATAATGTTCATGAGTCCAATAGCAGCGCCAAACAGGGTTATTATGCCTATAATAGTAGCAGCAAGTGTCACTTTCTTTAAATCTGTAATCAGGATATCAACCAGTTTGTCGCTTCTTTCAATCATGAAATCCGATTCATCCTTCAGGTTCAGGTTTCGAATTATCCTGAAAAGCACTTCTGCTTCCCCGGTAGCATTCTCCAAAAGTATTTGGTTGGCAGGAAGCACGCTTATGGTGAATTGTTGCCCAGGTTTTGAAAAATTTTGTCTCACGTTAGTATAAGGCAGGATGGTAATCAAATCGCCCGTGCCCATCATACTGGTACCTTTTTCTGCTAAAACTCCAATAACCCTGTACCTTCCGGAACCAACAATTATTTCTTTCCCGAGCGGGGCTACATTGTTCTTTAAAATTTTTTTTCTTAGACTGCTTCCAATCACGGCAACATTGCGGTTCAGAATAATATCTTCACGTGAAAAAAATCTGCCGTATTCAATATTAAACCCGGAGGTAAACAAGTAGTTTTCATCGGCTCCTATTACAGGCACATTGGGATCTGATTTCTCTGAATCATATTTCACTGTACCTGTTCCTGTAGCTCGTGTGAATACAGACACCACTGCCGGAAAATCATATCTTTCCTTGAATTCCATGGCTTCCCTGTAGCTTATATAATTGTAATTCCGTGTCCTGGAACGATCCCCCTGCCGTTGGACGTTTACCTCCTTGCTCTTGATTGTAAAGGTATTGGCACCCATGCTCGTGAATTGTTCTGTTATAGAACCTTTTATTGCATCAATAGCGGTAAGTATGCCTACCAAAGCCATAATCCCAAAGGCGATAATAAAAACAGTCAATACTGTTCTCAGCATGTTACTCCTGATAGCACGCAGGGCAATCCTGAAGTTTTCAAAAAAAACGATTAACCTGTTCATCGACCATCTTTTTCTGCTTCAAAATTAATAAAATATAGACAGAGTTAACGAACATTAGAAAGATTTGGGTTGTTGAATAATAATATTGGTTAAAAAAGTTAGAATAAGTTATTATTGGTAGTTTTTGATAGTGATTGATAGTGATTGGTAGTGATTGGTAGTGATTGGTAGTGATTGGTAGTGATTGGTAGTGATTTGGGTTTTTATGGTTTATTCATAACCAACTCGCAGCATACAATTTTGTCAATCGCTCTATTTTTATTTATTTTGTGCGTTTAAAATTTATATACCATGGCATTCGATATTGAAATGATTAAGTCGGTTTACGCCGAATTTGAACAAAAAGTAAAAAAAACAAGAGAAAAAGTAGGTCAGCCTCTTTCCCTGGCAGAGAAGATATTATACACGCATCTCGCGGCAGATTCCCCTTTACAGAAATACCACAGGGGTAAGGATTATGTTTATTTTAACCCGGACAGGGTTACCATGCAGGATGCAACCGCTCAAATGGCCTTGCTACAATTTATGCAGGCAGGAAAGAAGAGAACTGCCGTACCCACCACAGTACACTGCGATCATTTAATCCAGGCTAAGGTTGGCGCGGAAAAGGATTTGGAAAACGCGAAATCAACCAACAAGGAGGTTTTTGATTTTCTTGCCTCTGTCTCTAACAAGTATGGCATTGGTTTCTGGAAACCAGGTGCCGGCATTATTCACCAGGTTGTGTTAGAAAATTATGCATTCCCTGGAGGAATGATGATTGGAACCGATTCTCACACGGTGAACGCGGGTGGACTGGGCATGGTGGCAATAGGTGTTGGCGGGGCTGATGCCGTGGATGTTATGGCCGGGATGCCATGGGAATTAAGATTCCCAAAACTTATCGGGGTTAAATTAACAGGAAAACTAAGTGGCTGGTCTTCTGCCAAAGATGTTATTTTAAAAGTGGCAGGAATCTTAACCGTGAAAGGCGGAACGGGTTTTATCCTGGAATATTTTGGCGAGGGAGCAAAATCCATTTCCTGCACGGGAAAAGGCACAATTTGTAACATGGGCGCTGAAATAGGAGCTACTACATCGTTATTTGGCTACGATCAAAAGATGTCGGATTACCTTCGCGGTACTGCCAGAACTGATGTTGCTGATGAAGCGGATAAAATTGCTTCCCACCTCACTGCAGACCCGGATGTGTACGAGAACCCTGAGAATTATTTCGACCAGGTTATAGAAATCAACCTCAGTGAACTCGAACCCCACGTTAACGGACCTTTTAGTCCTGATAAAGCATGGCCCTTATCTGAATTTGCCAGGGCAGTGAAAGAAAACGGGTTTCCTCAAAAACTGGAAGTGGGCCTGATCGGGTCATGTACGAATTCATCTTACGAGGATATAACAAGAGCTGCCAGCGTGGCACAACAGGCACTTGACCACAAGCTGAAGGTAAAATCGGAATACACGGTAACTCCCGGTTCTGAGCAGGTCCGTTATACCATAGAAAGAGACGGTCTGTTAAAGGTATTCGAGGATATTGGAGGAGTTGTGCTCGCCAATGCCTGCGGACCATGCATTGGTCAATGGGCGAGGCAAAATGCCGATAAACAGGAAAAAAATTCCATTATCACCTCTTTTAACAGGAATTTCGCTAAAAGAAATGATGGCAATCCGAACACGCATGCTTTCGTGGCAAGTCCGGAAATTGTTACAGCTTTTGCGATTGCAGGTGATTTGGGCTTCAATCCCCTGACCGATACCCTCGAGAACGAAAGCGGGGAGAAAATCAAATTAAAAGAACCGAGCGGTGTTGAATTGCCTCTCAAGGGTTTTGCCGTTGAGGATGCCGGTTATCAGGCTCCTGCTGAAAATGGCGGTGATATTGAAATAAAAGTTGCTCCAGACAGCCAGAGACTCCAAATATTAACTCCTTTCGAAGAATGGGACGGAAAGAATTTCACGGGACTTCGATTGTTAATCAAAGTCAAAGGAAAATGCACCACCGACCACATCTCCATGGCCGGCCCATGGCTGCGGTACAGGGGACATCTCGATAATATCTCCAAGAACCTCATGTTGGGTGCGGTGAATATATTCAATGACCAGACCAACCTCATCAAGGATCAAAGCGATAATGAATACAAGGGAGTTTTTGAAGCCGCGAAAAATTACAAGGAAAAAGGCATAGGTACCATCATCGTGGGTGATGAGAATTATGGCGAGGGTTCTTCCCGCGAACACGCGGCCATGGAACCAAGACACATGGGTGTTAAGGCCGTGCTGGTCAGGTCATTTGCCAGAATTCACGAAACCAACCTGAAAAAGCAGGGAGTACTCGCGATTACCTTTGTTGATCCTGATGACTACAACAAAATTCAGGAAAACGATAAAATTGATATTTTGGGCCTCTCAGAAATAGGCCCCGGTAAGAATCTAATAGTGAAACTGACTCATGATGATGGTTCAATTGATGAATTTGAGGTAGAACACTCGTATAACGATAAGCAAATTGAGTGGTTTAAAGCCGGCTCGGCACTCAATTTGATTCGCAAGCTGACCGCTTAGTTTATAAGATATTGGTTATTTTGTGATTGGGTGATTCCTTCCTATTCTTTGTCTTTGGCATCCTCACATGCCGGTACTTCATCTTCCAGGAAGAGCATACCGGCACAGGATACCTGCCCATGGGTTCCCATCATAAATATAACATCATCCGGTAATAGTTTTTCTGTAGGAAGAGGATTGGGAATGGCTTTGCCTTCCCTTACGATTGCCAGGATCGTAATGCCAAATCGACTTCTGATATTCAAATCATTTAACGATTTTCCAACAGTCGGTGAATTTTCTGAAATTTTTACAGTATTCACCTCTACTTCCGGAATTTTCACACCAAATGACTGGGCCATCGGATACTGCAAATCAAGGGTTCGTAACATCTGGTACCCACCGGCCCTGACCTCGGCAATCAGACGTTCTATCTCGTCCCTCGGGATAAGATAACGCGTTAATACCCGAGAGAAAATCTCCACTGATGTTTCAAATTCTTCAGGGATTACCTCGTTGGCACCCAACTTGTAAAGTTCTTCCACCTGCTCGAAATTACGGGTTCGAACGATAATATGAATACCCGGGTTCATGTGCCTGATTATGCTCGTCGCACTAAAGGATGATAATGGATCAGGGATCAGGATAACCGCTGATTTCGCTGTATCAATATGAACTTGATGCAAAACAGGTTCATGATTGGCATCCCCGAAAAAAATGAGTTCACCGTTTTCTCTCTCACGGGCTACAATGTCAGGATCCGAATCAATAATCACGTAAGGAATTTTGGCCAGTTTAGCCGCTTTTGCCACGTTTCTTCCGTTTAATCCATATCCAATAATGACAAGATGATTTTCAAGTCCTTCAGTCTCGGGGTTTTTCAGGGGTCGTAATCCCTGTATCATTTTCTCCGGAAGCGGGAGTTTCATGATAAACCCGGCTAACCGGGGTGCAAACATGATAATAAAAGGAGCCACGGACATGGTAACAACAGCTACAGCAATAAATACCTGATAATAAAACTCGTTTATCAAATCGTGTTGTTGACCAACACCCATGAGGATAAAGGAAAATTCCCCTACCTGACTGAGGAATAAGCCGGCAATAACAGTCGATTTAAAGGGCAATCCAATCACGAAGGCCACGAAACCCGTGATAATTGTTTTTATCATTATAATACCCATTACAACCCCAGTAATCAGTAAAATATTGGATGACAGGAAACTTGGGTTAAGTAACATTCCTATAGATACAAAAAAGAAACTGGTAAATATATCCCTGAATGGAATGATATTGCCAAACGCGTAGTTATTATACTCTGTTTCCGAGATAATTAATCCCGCCAGGAAAGCGCCCAGCGCGAGTGAAAGTCCCAGTGTTGAAGTAAACCAGGCTACAGTAAAAACAATGATAAAAATCGTGATCAAAAATAGTTCCCGGCTTTTTGTTTTGGCAATTTCGTGCATGAGCCACGGGATAATATAACGTGCAAAAACGATAACCAGCAACACCACGCCCAGGCCCTTCAAGATCATCAAGTACCACGGGTCGCTGGTATTAAATGATTCACCACCAAGAAGGGGTGTAAAAATCATCATTGGAACGATCATTAAATCCTGAAAAATCAGAATTCCAACGGCAGTCCGACCATAATCGGACGACATGTTGCCATATTCCTGTATAACTTTGAGCACGACGGCTGTACTACTCAATGCTACCAAAAAGCCGATGAACAAGGCCTCCCTGGGTTGCAAATCGAAGATAATACCAATATAATATGTTATAAGTATGGTTAAGCCTACCTGTAACGACCCACCGATAATTACTATTCTCAACGATTTCAACAATGTTTTTAACGAGAACTCTATGCCGATAGTAAAAAGAAGTAGTATTACACCTACCTCAGCAAAAAATTCTATCTCGTGGGTATTATGAATGAGTGATAATCCATGTGGACCAGCCAAAATACCGGTAACCAAAAATCCAACAATGGCCGGGATTTTCACCCTCTGAAAAAGAAAAATAACCACCGTGGCCAGTGCAAAAATGATAACTATATCCTTCAAGAATTCAATATCCATCAACTATTGCTATTTTAGAAATTGTAATAACTTAACAAATCCATTAACCCTTTGGTTGAATAATAATAAAATGCTTTCATATTCCAAAAATAAATCCATATTTTTAATCTCTATTTTTCTGAACCAGAACTATAATAGTTTTTATTGATGTTATTGTTATTTATGCTTATTGACTGGCTCGAACGACACATGATGCCTTGTTTTTACAGCAAGTATCTCGGGGTGGAATGTCCCGGGTGCGGATTCCAAAGAGCCTTTATTGCCCTCCTTAAAGGAGAAATAGCAGAAAGCCTTGCCATTTTTCCCGCGCTGATTCCCACTCTTGGTATGTTCATATTCCTGGTTGTTCACCTGTTCATGAAATTCAAAAACGGGGGTACCATTTTAAAATATTTATTCATATTTAACATCACCATTTTGGTTTTTCATTATATTTATAAAATCATTTATTAAAACACGAAAACATGGAAAATTCAAACTCACAAACACCTGAAAATATTCAGGAACAAAAACCGCAAACCGTGGTTTTACAAAAAGCAGTACCCAATTCAACCCCGGTGTTGGTATTAGGCATTATCTCGATTGTAATGTGTTGGTGCTACGGGTTAATTGGCATCATACTGGGCATCATAGCCCTTTCAATCTCCGGGAAAGGTAAAGCCGCCTACGAGGAACATCCTGAATTATACACTGAAAGTTCTTATAAAAACCTGAAAGCAGGAAGAATTTGTGCCATTATTGGCTTGAGTTTATCAGGTATTTACGTTATTGGTGTACTAATTTATCTTTCAATTGTTGGCGTGGCATTGGGTTCATTCTTTTCTTCCTTCCCTTGGGAATCAATTCAACACTAATACTCTTGCTCAATATTTTAAGCTGCTCTCAACAGGGCAGCTTTTTTTTGTTTTAATGATTACCTTTGCAACAAAACTTAGAAGAATCCATGCCAACCGGTACAATATCCAAAGCATTTATTGAATTGGGTCATTTTATTGACCAAGTTTTGTCAGATACAGATTATCATAAGACCATAAATACGAGTTTGAATCATGAAGATGTCTTGCAATTTCATGATCTTGTTGAAAATGTCCATGCTTACAACCCCTGGTTTATACCTGAATTTGTAAAAACATCTTTGCGGTCAATCCGTCAAATGCTCGATGAAGAAGAATTGCATCAATGGCTTAACAAGTATTCTATTCCCCAACAAAAAGAAAAACCCAAAAAAATAGGGGTTGTAATGGCAGGAAATATACCTTTGGTAGGGTTTCACGATTTCATGTGCGTGTTGCTGTCAGGACATGCCTTACAGGTAAAAACATCTTCTAAGGATGAAAAACTCATTACTTTTCTGACCTCGGTACTAACCAGGATTGAACCCTCCCTTTCTGATAAAATTGAATTCACGGGAATCCTTAAAAACTTTGATGCGGTTATCGCAACCGGTAGTGATAACAGTGCCCGGTATTTCGATTACTATTTTGGTAAATACCCGAATATTATCCGAAAAAACAGGACCTCTGCAGCGGTTTTAAATGGCAAGGAAGAAATGCCAGAGCTGGAAAAAATCGCGGATGACACCTTACTTTATTTTGGATTGGGATGCCGGAATGTTTCAAAATTATTCCTTCCCGCGGGGTATGATCCAACCAGGTTATTCTCTGCTTTTGAGAAGTACAGTTACCTGGCTAATCACCATAAATTCATGAATAATCATGATTACAACCGGTCGGTTTACCTGGTCAATTCCATTCCACACCTGGATAATGGATTTATAATCATGAAGGAAGATGAAGAATTATTCTCCCCCCTTTCAGTTGTTTTTTACGAGTTTTACAAGAACCGGTCCCATTTAATTGAAAAACTAAAAACAAATCATGAACTACTTCAATGCATCGTGAGTACAGGAAAACTAGACGGGTTGCCAAGTGTATTGCCCGGCAGGGCTCAATTCCCTGGCCCGGGCGAATACGCTGATAACGTGGACACCATGAAATTCTTACTTTCATTATAAACCTGCAGGCATGCGAAAACCACTTCTGGTTGTTTTAACGGGACCCACCGGGGTAGGAAAAACGGAACTTTCTATCCAGTTAGCCAATTATTTTACCACGGAAATCATATCCGCGGATTCTCGACAGTTTTACCGGGAGATGAAAATCGGAACGGCAACTCCCACCCCTGAGCAACTGGATAGGATTCCTCATCATTTTATCGGTCATATTTCTATTCACGAATATTATAACGCGAGTATGTTCGAGGAGGAAGTGATGCAATTGCTGGAAAAATTATTTCATGAATACCCTTTAGTCATTTTAACCGGTGGGTCGGGATTGTATATCGACGCCGTGGTAAAAGGCATTGATGAATTGCCCACCATTGATATGCAGTTGAGAAATGAACTTATCAGCAAGCACCGGAAAGAAGGTATTGAGGGTTTACTAATGATGCTCAAAAAACTGGACCCGGAGTTCTACGCGAATGCTGATTTACGCAATTATAAAAGAATATTAAAAGCCTTGGAAGTGAGCATCATGACCGGAAAGCCATACTCATCGCACCTGAAAAGAAAAGCCAAGCAACGATTTTTCGATATATTGAAGATTTGCCTGTACATGAATCGTGATGAACTCTACAATCGTATTAACCGGCGGGTTGATAACATGCTGGAAGAAGGACTGGAAGATGAAGCCAGGCAATTGTATCCATTCAAAGGAACGAACCCACTGAACACGGTGGGTTACAAGGAACTATTCAGCTATTTCGAGGGAGAAATTCCCCGGGAGGAGGCTATCAGGCTAATTAAACGCAATAGTCGGCATTACGCTCGCAGGCAAATGACCTGGTTCAGGAGAGATAATGATTACAAGTGGGTTTATCCTTTTCAAGAGAAAGAAATCATGGACGCGATTCAAGAAAAATTACAGGAATGAGCGAGATAAAGCATTTCAATATCCGGGTATACGCGTTGATCATCAATGAAAAACAAGAGATATTAATCAGCGACGAGTTCATGCTTAACAGGCGAATGACAAAGTTCCCGGGTGGCGGATTGAAATTTGGTGAAGGAACCATTGATTGCCTAAAAAGGGAAGCCCTGGAGGAATTCGGCCAGGAAATCGAGATTATTTCTCACTTTTACACGACAGATTTCTTTCAAAAAGCCCTGTTTTATGAAGATCATCAACTTATCAGTATTTACTACACGGCCAGGCTACTAGAACCGCCGCGGTTTAAGATATCGAACAAACCCTTTGACTTCCCGGAAGATATAAATGGGAGCATTTCATTTCGCCTGGAACAAATATCCGATCTTCACCCTGGAGTATTATCGTTTCCGATTGACAGGAAGGTGATTGAGATGTTGAAGGAAGAGAGGATAAAGAAGAAATAATATGAAATAGATTGTTACTTGTTATAATTGGTTTTATTCCTTTTCATCAATACCACCCACTGATCATTATCAGGGGTTTGAATGAGGGTTGGATTTTCAACTGGTATCGGATCTCGCCAGGTTGAAGAACGGATGTGCAGCCAATTCATCTCGTACAAGCCAGGTTTCGCGTTCAGTTGGACTCTTCCCTGTCCGGGAAAATAAACCGCGTATTCCATGCCTGGTATGGCAAGGCAAAAAGCTTCATTAGTATCCCGCTCCGAGATTAAATTATTGGAGGGTTCATGTTGAAAAAAATCCATGGAATCAGTCAACATCCTCATACTTTTCACGTGATGCCGGGCCACCGAGGATATTCCATGACCATAAGGTGGTCGGTGAAATCTAATGGAAGCATGTCCTGCAAACGCATCTCTCCAAAACCGCTCCTCACCATCTTTATACGATCCTGCCCAGTCGCGGGTGTATGGCGTATAGATGGTTCCCCCGTATATTTTCACGTTATTAATAGGACGAATAATTCCTGTCTTCTTTATCCAGTTTCTCACGTAGAGTGCAGAAAGGTAATGTATTTCACCGTTTTGGGCATTGTTATTGGAAATATCGACAAAGTCATATAACTCCGGTGAATGAATCGTGTTTTCCACCTTTGAACGACCAAGAAAAGGATGAGTTTCCGGCTCCTGCTGTCTCACTCCTTCAACCATGCCACCAGTAGGGTCCCAGTTGTCCCACATTTCTGTAATAAAAATCCTCTTATTGCTATCGCCGGCTTTTTGCCTCAGGTACAACGCCCAGTATTCACCCCAGTCGGGATGGGCATTGGTTTCATTATCGATACAATATAATACATTCCCGTATTTAAAGGTGTGGGATAATATCTTATCAACAAATTTTTTTTGATACGCCAAAACGATCTCGTTATTATCAATTGCCGGTACCGTTTCAAAGAAAGGATTGATCTTGTATTGCGCAGTATGGTTAATTTCAGAGGGAAGGTCAGAATTATCAACATTGTAATTGGAATTCTTCAGGGGATTAAAAACATTTTCGGCCCACCCTGAAGCAGAATGATAAAAATCGTAAGTAGCCCAAATCTCCACCTGGATAATAATATTTTTATCACTCGTCATTTGCAGGAATTTTTCAAATTTCTGCCAGAATTCCGGGTTTGGCTTATCAAGATTAAACAACCCGTTTTCTTTGAGATAGGGCTTAGCATCACCAGCATCACGACTACTCATGGTACAACGCAAATAATTTCCTCCATAAGACACCAACAAATCCAGTTCATTTTCCAGGTCACTGCTCTGAAATAGATTGTCATTACTGGATGCCCCGATAAGAAATACAGGTTGTCCCATGTATTCCCAATAAAAAGGGTTACCAGGGTAAATATTCAGGTCTGAAGTTAAGGAAGATTCCTGGGCTTGCAACATTGGACATATAATTACTACTCCAACAATCAGGAAAATGATATTCTTCATCATAACAAAACAAATTTATTGGTTAATAGCAATACAAAAGTAAGAAAAAAAACAGATTACTATCCAATTATCGCCCTGGCGTAATTCTCCCAACTCATATCAGCGGAAGTTTCGGCCACGTTATTTCTGTCAATGGGCTCTTCTATGGCCATCCGGATGGCACTGGCCATGGATTCAATATTTTCAGGCTCGGCAAGGTAACCATTGTAACAATCTTTTACCGTTTCAGGAAAATGCCCTACCCTTGTGGCCAGAATTGGTAAACGGAAATTATAAGCGATGGATTCAACCCCGGAGGGTGTCGCCGTGAGATAATATAACATAATATAATCACTCACCTGGAAATACCTGTGAACATCCTCGTTAGGCACGAATTCAATCAGGGGAACCACTTTATCCTTTATATCGAGTTGATCAATTAATTCAAGTGGCCTGTATTCTCTTTCATCATCTTGCTTTCTCAGGAAAACAGATTTCGCGATACCAAAAAGTCCTTGTTTCAATTTTGTAGAAAATTTCTTCGTGTCAAGTGTCTGCCAGAAAGCTTCACCCACTATCAGAAGGGAAACGTCATCCCTTTCTTTTGCTACTTTCGCGAAAGCCTTGATCACGTTATGCAATCCCTTGTATTTTCTTATAAAGCCAAAGAAAAGAAACACATATTTATTAAGCCCGAGTTCTTTTTTTTGCCTTTCAATGTCAAATTCGGGATCCGGCTTAAACATATCATAAACAGGATGATATAGTTTAATCACTCCTGTTTCACCTTCATTCACGGGGGGCCTTTCCCTATCACCCATCACCAGGTTTTTACGCGGAAATAGTTCTTTCAGTTCATTATAAGTTTTCAGGGAGTGAACAATATAGGTATCGGCATGAGAAATTCCAAGGCGGGTAAAATAATTATCAATTGAACTTCCCTCCTTTTGGATAACAAAATGGAGATCCATTATTACTTCAATCCCGGTTTTTTTAAGCCATTTAGCTATCCTGCCCAGTGGAAGCCCCTGGATGGCAATAGACCATTGAAAGATAACCATTTCAGGATCAATCTCCTTTATCAGGTGATATGTTTTTCTCCAGGTTGGCGGACTATTGTAGTTGGTTACATAATGAACCCTGATATTCGTTCCTTCCAGTTGATCCTTCCTGCTTTTACGATCAATAAAATCCCTGGGTATAATCGCCGGGTATTGCTGTGTCCACGAAACAATGTGTACTTCTGTATTATCCAGTTTATCGAAAGCCCTGGCTAGCGATGTATTATAATTGGCAATCCCGCCCTTGAAACGGGGACCTGGACCGAAAGTGACAATTTTTCTGGTCATTAAAAAAAATATTATATCCCGGAAGCATAAATATAGAAACCGGGAACTATCAGAACTTATTTTTGCTCGTTAACTCTTTTCACGGCAGCATCATAAACCCTGCGCATCCCTTCCTCGATGGATATCCTGGGCTTCCAGTTAAATTTCCTGTATACCAAATCCATGTTACTGTACCGCGAATGCACTCCCACGGGTTTATCCAGCAATGGCTTTATCTCTGGCTTGTAACCGGCAAAGGAAGAAAACATACCTATCAAATCGAGGAAGGAGGTAAGTTGACCTGAACCAATATTGTATGCGGATCCATCGGAAACATTATCCATCAGGATCATGATAAACTCTATTACATCGTCGATATGAACAAAGTCTCGACCTTGTTTACCGCTTCCCCAAACCTCAAACGGATCTTCTTTCTTAGCTGCTCTTGCAGCAATAGCCGGCACGGGATATGTTAAATCCTGATCTTCACCATACCCGGAAAAGGGCCGTATGCAAACCACCGGAACACCGTAATGTTTCGCGGCGATTCGTGCCAGGAATTCACCGGTAAGCTTAGACCAACCATAGGTCATATCGGGTGTTCCAAGGTTTTTTTCAAAATCGATATCAGGTTCTGCCAACGCCACGGCATTACTTGTACCCTGAAGATTCGTTGGATAAGCAGCACTTGAACTGGGATACAATACCCTGGCGGGCTTGTGGTTACATACCCAGTAAAAAAATTCGGCATCAATGGAAAGGTCGAGAGCTACCATCATCGGGTCGCCTTCAATTTTTGCCCGGCCACCCACGATAGCGGCAAAATGAAATACATCCGCGAACTTATCGAATTCAATTTTATAAGTCTCCTGAATGAAGTATGGATTTTCCCTGAGGTTAAAAAGCAGGTTTCTGAAATCGCCTTTCCAGAAAAACAGGCGGCCTTCACTTCCTATTATCTCCAAATCTTTAAGGGAAGTGGATGTAAAATCCTCCATCCATTCACTCGGATGCGTTCCAATGGAAAGGTCATCGACCATGAAAATAGAATCTGTCGTGTTTTTCATCAGGTATTTCACCATGTTTCTTCCTACAAAACCACACGCTCCTGATACTAGATGAATCTTCATTGATAAAATAATTTATGATAATTTAACATTAGTGAATTTTTGCATCAATTTTTTCGTTTTCTGTAACCCTGGTGTTGAGTGTTTTTTCAACGAGATATTCATTACGCGAGCTGGAATTACGGGATACCAGTTCACCTATAAACCCGGTAAGAAAAAGTTGTGTCCCCAGAATCATAGCAACCAGGGCAATATAAAAGTAAGGACTGTCTGTTACAAGCTTGGCCTTGATTCCCTGGTGAAGGTAAACCAGTTTTTGAACCCCCAGGTAAAGCGCCGCTAACAATCCCGCTAAAAACATCAGGGTACCCAATGAGCCAAAAAGGTGCATGGGACGTTTACCGAACTTGGAAATAAAAATAACAGACATTAAATCAAGCGGCCCGCGAATAAACCGTTCAATACCAAATTTGGTCTGACCATATTTACGCTCCTGATGCTGTACTACTTTTTCCCCGATTTTCTTGAATCCTGCCCATTTGGCGAGTACTGGTATATAACGATGCATTTCACCGTACACCTCTATACTCTTCACTACATTTTGCCGGTATGCCTTAAGCCCGCAGTTGAAATCGTGCAATTTTATCCCGCTCATCCGCCGGGCAGTCCAGTTGTAAAACTTGCTCGGAATATTCTTGGTGAATAGGGGATCATATCTTTTTTTCTTCCAGCCCGAAACCAAATCGTACCCTTCTTCCTTGATCATTTTGTATAAACCTGGAATCTCCCCGGGGTTATCCTGCAGATCCGCGTCCATTGTAATAACTACATCGCCCTGGACAACCTGAAATCCGGTATGAAGAGCAGATGACTTACCATAATTTCTTCGAAATTTTATTCCTTTTACATGAAATTTTTCTCTTGCTAATTTTTCAATAACCTGCCAGGAATTATCAGTACTTCCATCATCAACGAAAACTACCTCGAAAGAGAATCTTTCTGATAACACTTTTTCTATCCAACCCGTTAATTCCTCGAGCGATTCTTCCTCATTCAACAAGGGTATTACGATTGATATATCCATTTTTTATTAACTGTTCCCTCCTGATTTTTATTCTGCCGGGGCAGCTTCTTTTTTCATGAAAATAGAAACAATAAGGGATAGAATAAAACCCCAAACCACCGTCCCGATAAAAGCGCCTATCGCGGTCATGCCAGGTGAAGTCCATTTTCTTGACATTTCAAGAGCCATTTCGATCTGCTCATCGGAAAGCCCCCTTTCCAACATTTTTTCTTCGGCAACTGCCATTGTTTTATCCATCAAACCAGGATCAATAAATTTAAACATTATGTAAGTATACACAGCATATAAAATTCCTCCGAATAGTAACATCAACATCCCGAAACCCAGTGAACGGCCATAGGAAATTGTCCCGCCCAACACGTTATCACGATAAGATTTTATGCCAAATACCAGTAAACCGGCAATAACCAGGTATGAAATATAACCCGCTATTTGCGATGTAGTCAAGTCCATTATATAAATAAGGACACTATAGATAATAACTCCCAGGGCCAGGATCAGACCGTTAACAAGAGCACTTTGAAGTAGAGATGTGTTTTTTTGTTCCATGATTACAGGGTTTAATTGTTAAGCGAAGACAAATATATCAGTTTTTTGGGAAAAGATGAATGATTGTTTATTCGTTTATTTGTTTATTCGTTTATTTGCTATTCGCATTGCATGCAAAATTGTTTTCATAAATATCATCCGATTTTCATTACACGTGTTAAAAGCTCAGCTTAAAACCGGGTAAACAATACAACAATTAAACAACAATATCACCGTTTTCATTGTAAATAAAAATATTCTTTCTATTTTTGCACGAGCGGGTAAGTCTTATACGGCCAGCTCCTGCTGAATCCCCCCAGGTCCGGAAGGAAGCAAGGGTAAGCGGTTGTAGCGGTGCGATATAAGTAGCTTACCCGTTTTTAATTACACATTTTTACCACACGATCTAAAGTGCTGTATTTCAAAGCATTACTCGCCAAAACCCTATTTTGTTTCAATTTTTTTTCTATTTTTTAACTTCTTATTTGTTTTGTTTTATGATTTTTATCATTACATTTGCTGTTGTAAAACATAAAAACATGATTCGTCATCTATATATCATTCTCGTGGTCGTCGTTTTAAGCAAGATGCTTACGTGAGAATGGTATATAATTCAAGGATATAAAAGCCTTTCTCACTTAAGCGGGAAAGGCTTTTTAGATTTATTAAAAAGAAACAAAAACTTATAAAATGAAGCAAGAACTCAGGAGCAATACAACGACACGGGGAAGAGAAATGGCAGGGGCCAGATCATTATGGCGTGCCAATGGCATGAAAGAAGAGCATTTTGGGCAACCCATTATCGCGGTGGTTAATTCATTCACTCAATTTGTTCCCGGTCATGCACATCTGCATCAAATCGGACAAGAAATAAAAAGAATGATAGAGGCACAGGGGTGTTTTGCTGCTGAATTTAATACCATTGCTATAGATGACGGTATTGCCATGGGACATGATGGCATGCTATACTCACTACCATCACGTGATATGATTGCCGATAGCATCGAATACATGATAAATGCCCACAAGGTGGATGGTATGGTTTGTATTTCTAATTGTGATAAGATTACGCCGGGCATGTTGATGGCTGCCATGCGGTTGAATATCCCGGCTGTTTTCGTGTCGGGTGGTCCCATGGAAGCAGGTAATGTCGGGGATAATTTCTACGATTTGGTAGACGCTATTGTAATGGGTGCCGATAGCACTGTTGATGACAAATTACTGGCACAGGTAGAAAAAAATGCATGTCCCACCTGCGGATCTTGTTCCGGAATGTTTACCGCCAACTCCATGAACTGCCTTAATGAAGCTTTAGGACTCGCCCTCCCCGGTAATGGTACTGTACTGGCAACTCACCGGAACAGGCACCGGCTTTTTGAGAAAGCTGCTTCCATCATTGTAAAAAATACCAAAAAATACTACCTGGAGGGAGATGAATCGGTTCTGCCAAGAAATATTGCCACCAGGCAGGCTTTCATGAACGCGATGGCACTTGATATAGCCATGGGTGGCTCTACTAACACGGTGCTTCATATTCTGGCCATAGCTCATGAAGCAGAAGTTGATTTCACCCTGAAAGATATTGATAAACAAAGCAGGAATATACCCGTGCTCTGCAAGGTATCTCCAAATTCTCATTACCATATACAGGATGTAAACCGTGCAGGGGGCATTATTGCCATTTTGGGAGAACTTGAACGGGGAGGTTTAATTGATGGATCGGTAAAACGCGTGGATGGCCTTACTTTAAAAGAAGCCATCCAGCATTTTGATATAACTCTTGACTCATCAGAAGCAGACGCGTTTCTTTTATTCAAGAGTGCCCCGGGTGGCTACAGGAACATTGAACTGGGAAGTCAGGATAAAATGTACCAGCAACTTGACCTTGACCGGGAAAACGGGTGTATAAGAAATATTGAACACGCGTATAGTAAAGATGGTGGCCTCGCTGTACTTACCGGTAATATTGCCCGCAAGGGATGCATCGTTAAAACTGCTGGAGTTGATGCCTCCATACTTAATTTTAAAGGAAAGGCAAAAGTATACAATTCACAGGATGATGCCTGTAAAGCCATTTTGGATGATCAAATTGAAGCCGGTGATGTTATCGTTATACGATACGAGGGTCCAAAAGGCGGACCAGGAATGCAGGAAATGCTATATCCAACATCCTACCTGAAATCAAAAAAACTTGGTAAATCGTGCGCCCTGATTACCGACGGAAGATTCTCCGGCGGTACGTCAGGGCTATCCGTGGGCCATATTTCCCCCGAAGCTGCCGCGAAAGGTGAAATAGGTATTATTAAAGATGGAGACAATATCTCCATTGATATCCCCGGGAGAAGCATTAATCTACTGATAAGCGATGAAGAATTGCAGAAAAGGATCATTGAAGAAGATGCAAAAGGAGAAAAAGCCTGGCAGCCGGAGGGAAGAGACCGGATTGTTACAAAAGCATTAAAAGCCTATGCCTCCATGGTAACATCAGCCGATACCGGTGGGGTACGTTTAATTTCTTAACCTTGAAAAATGAATTATTATGTTATCAGCAAAAATACATGACAATATGAAAAAGGACATCAGCAAAGCCGGAAAAATAACGGGTTCGGAAGCCGTGGTGCTTTCATTGCTTAATGAGGGAATCGATACTATTTTCGGGTATCCGGGAGGAGCCATCATGCCAGTATATGATGCCCTGTATGACTTCCAAAAAGAATTACGGCACATTCTCACCCGCCATGAGCAGGGTGCAATACATGCTGCCCAGGGATATGCCAGGGTAACAGGCAGGCCTGGAGTAGTAATTGCCACATCGGGCCCGGGAGCCACGAATTTAATGACCGGTCTGGCAGATGCCATGATCGATTCAACACCTGTTATCGCTATTACCGGACAGGTTGCTTCTCCCCTGCTTGGAACAGATGCCTTCCAGGAAACAGATGTCCTAGGTATCTCCATGCCCGTGACCAAGTGGAATTACCAGGTAACAAAACCAGAAGAAATCCCTCTGGCTTTTGCCAAGGCATTCTTTATAGCGACCTCCGGACGACCGGGGCCCGTGGTTATTGATATAACCAAAAATGCCCAGTTTGGCATGGTTGACTTCGAGTACAAGAAATGTACTTCCATAAGAAGTTATATCCCGAAACCAAATCCTGACATGGACAATATTCAGAAAGCGGCAGAAATCATTAACAACGCAAAAAAACCTTATGTACTTGTTGGACAGGGAGTTGTACTGGGCGGCGCGGAGAAGGAATTGCTTTCCTTTATTGAAAAAGCAGGAATTCCATCAGCCTGGACACTCCTGGGCAACTCGGCCATGCCAACCGATCACCCGCTTAACGTGGGAATGCTGGGCATGCACGGTAATTACGGACCTAACGTGAAAACCAACGAGTGCGACGTTCTTATTGCCATTGGCATGCGGTTCGACGACAGGGTAACCGGCGATTTGAACAGGTACGCCAAACAAGCGAAGATAATTCACCTGGAAATTGACCCCGCAGAAATTAATAAAAACGTGAAAGCAGATGTTCCAATACTGGGCAACGTGAAAGAAACTCTTCCCCTTCTTACCGATAAGGTAGAACCTGCTAAACACGAGGATTGGCTTGCTGAATTCAAGGCTTGTTACCAGACCGAGTACGACAAAATTATCGAGAAGGATACCTTCCCCACGAAAGCAGGACTTACAATGGGGGAAGTTATCCAAAAAGTAAACGAGATAACAGGAGGTGACGCGATAGTTGTTACAGATGTGGGTCAGCATCAAATGATTGCCGCCAGGTATGCCCGTTTTAACAAATCAAGAAGTTTCGTGACTTCAGGAGGACTTGGAACCATGGGATTTGGTCTCCCCGCTGCTTTTGGCGCTAAGATAGGTCAACCCGATCGCGAGGTAGTAGTTGTAATTGGTGATGGCGGTTTTCAAATGACCATTCAGGAAATGGGAACTATTTTTCAAACAGGCGCCGCGGTAAAAATTATCATACTGAATAATAATTTCCTGGGTATGGTGCGCCAATGGCAACAATTGTTTTTCGACAGAAGATATAGTTCCACTGAACTCGTTAACCCGAATTTCACTAAACTGGCTGAAGGTTTCGGCATTGAGGCCTCCAAGGTAACCGAGAGAAAAGATCTCTCGAAGGGTGTTGAAACCATGTTGAAGCACCAGGGTCCTTACCTGCTCGAGGTAGCCATCGAGAAGGAAGACAATGTATTCCCCATGGTACCAACAGGGGCTTCTGTATCTGATATACTTTTAGGTGAATAATTTTAAAAACAGAAAGATCATGTCACAAGAAAAAGAATATACCATTATCGCGTTTTCAGAAAACAGGATTGGACTTTTAAACAGGATAACCATTATTTTTACCCGCAGGCATATCAATATAGAAAGCCTTACCGTGGGTGAATCGGCAGTGAAAGGTGTTTACAAATTCACCATCGTTATTAATACCGCTCCTGATCAAATTGAAAAAGTAACCAAGCAAATTGAAAAGCTCGTGGACGTAATTAAAGCCTTCTATTTTGAAGAAAAAGATATCGTTTACCAGGAGATCGCGCTCTACAAGGTGTCAACTGATGCTTTAACCCTCAGTCGAAAGCTGGAGGCTATAATCCGGGATCACAATGCACGGATCCTGGAAATAACACCAGATTATACGGTGATCGAGAAAACCGGTCACAAGGAAGAGACACAAGCTTTGTTTGACGAGCTAGATGAATTTAATGTTCTACAGTTTACCCGTTCGGGGCGCGTAGCGATTACCAAATTAAAAACTGAATTGTTAAGCAAGTATCTTAAAGAAGTTGATAAATTAAATAATCATCAATTAAATTAAAACACAAATGGCAAAAATTAATTTTGGCGGTGTAGAAGAAACCGTGGTAACAAGAGAAGAATTTCCACTGGAAAAAGCCAGGGAAGTTCTGAAGGATGAAGTAGTTGCAATTATCGGGTATGGTGTTCAGGGACCCGCGCAGGCATTGAACATGCGTGATAACGGGATCAATGTCATCATTGGTCAGGCGCCCGAGTTCAAGGAAGACTGGGAAAAGGCAGTAAATGATGGATTTGAGCCCGGGAAAACCCTGTTCCCGATTGAAGAAGCAGCGAAAAAAGCCACCGTGATTCAATACCTGGTTTCAGACGCGGCCCAGAGAATAGTATGGCCAACGCTTAAGAACTGTTTGAATGAAGGAGATGCCCTGTATTTTTCTCATGGATTCTCTGTTACATACAAGGATCAAACCGGAGTAATTCCACCTGAAAATGTTGATGTAATACTGGTTGCTCCGAAAGGTTCAGGAACCAGCGTGAGAAGAAATTTCCTGGCTGGTGCCGGCATCAATTCAAGTTATGCCATCTTCCAGGATTACACGGGTAAAGCAGAAGACAGAACACTGGCTCTTGGCATAGCAATCGGCTCGGGATATCTTTTCCCAACAACATTTCAGAATGAGGTATATAGTGACCTTACCGGTGAAAGAGGTGTACTGATGGGCGCGCTTGCCGGCATCATGGACGCGCAATACCAGGTTCTCCGTGAAAACGGGCATTCACCCAGCGAAGCTTTCAACGAAACAGTTGAAGAACTAACCCAAAGCCTTATCCGCCTTGTTGATGAAAACGGCATGGACTGGATGTATGCCAATTGCAGCGCTACAGCCCAGCGAGGGGCACTCGACTGGCGTCCTAAATTTAAAGATGCTACACTCCCTGTTTTTAAAGATCTTTACGAGAGAGTAAAATCAGGAGAAGAAACCAAGGTTGTCCTGGAAAAAACCGGACACGGAAATTACAAGGCCGAGTTGAAAGAGGAGTTAAGCGAGATGAGAAATTCGGAACTCTGGCAAACAGGAGCGCAAGTACGCAAACTGCGTCCCGAGAAATAAGCATTTAAACGATAAAATGCAAGATAGCCCGCGTTAAAAGCGGGCTATCTTTGTATTGATACCACTGATAAATACAAAACATGGCAACCCCTTATACCCCCCAGCTAAAAGATATTCAACTGGCCAATCAAAAATTAAAAGGCATTGCTATTCACACGCCTTTGCAGAAAAATATCAACTATTCAGAAGCCCTGGAAAGCCATATCCTTTTTAAAAGAGAAGACCTGCAAGTAGTACGTTCTTACAAGATCAGGGGAGCCTACAACAAGATCAGTAACCTGCCAAAAACAAGCCTGAAAAACGGGATCGTGTGTGCCAGCGCGGGAAATCACGCGCAGGGAGTCGCTTATTCCTGCAATCTTTTATCAATAAAAGGAATTATTTTCATGCCCAGTCCCACGCCCAAGCAGAAAACCCGTCAGGTGAAAATGTTTGGGAAAGATCAAGTAGATATCATTCTCAAAGGTGATACATATGACGATGCCTTCGGGGAGGCCATGAAATACACGGATAAAAACGATGCTGAATTTATTCATCCATTTGATGACCCTGAGATTATCGAAGGGCAGGGAACTGTTGGTCTTGAGATCCTGCAGGATTCTCATGATCCCATTGATTACCTGTTCATTCCTGTTGGTGGCGGTGGACTGGCTGCCGGTGTAGGAAGTGTATTTAAAAACCTGAGTCCTAACACGAAAATTATAGGAGTAGAACCGGAAGGGGCCCCGGCCATGAAAACAGCAATCGTGAAAAATCAAATAGTAACCCTTGATACCATTGATAAGTTCGTGGATGGGGCTGCCGTTCAACGAGTGGGTGATGTCACATTTCCCATTTGCCGGGATGTTCTGGATGATATCATTACTGTACCGGAAGGGAAAATCTGCACGACTATCCTGAAGTTATACAATGAAGATGCCATCGTGGCGGAGCCTGCTGGTGCGTTAGCAATTGCAGCACTTGACATTTACCAGGAAAAAATAAAGGGAAAAACAGTAGTAAGTATCGTAAGCGGAAGTAACAATGATATTACACGAACCGAGGAAATAAAAGAAAGATCGCTCTTGTACGAGGGACTGAAGCATTATTTTATTGTACGATTTCCCCAAAGAGCCGGCGCTTTACGAGAATTTCTCGGGAACGTGCTTGGGCCCAACGATGATATAGCCTATTTCGAGTATTCTAAAAAGAGCAGCCGGGAGAAAGGCCCCGCTCTCATTGGTATTGAACTGACCTTTAAAGAAGATTTCGAACCGCTTATTCAGCGAATGAAAGAAAACAAGATTGTTTACGAGTATATCAATGATAAGACGAACCTGTTTCAGTTTTTGATTTGAGGAGGGTTACTGTTCTTTAGGCCCAGATAGGAATATTTACCGGAAATTAAGCATTTTTGTTTATCTTCATCGTGTGTTATTCATTATTTTATGGATGAAGAATACGAAGATATTGTTGAAGACTATGAAGAAGAAGAAATAGACGAACTGCATGAGGAACGCGAAAAATTCCTTCGGGCGATTTACTTTCCTCTTTTTTTCCTTCTCCTCATGTGGCTGGTGAAATTGTTGGAAATAGCCACCGAGCAGTCTTTTAGCCAGTGGGGATTGCTCCCCAGAACACTGAAAGGACTTATTGGCATTTTCACTTCTCCCTTTCTTCATTCCGATTTCAAGCACTTGTTTAATAACTCGGTTCCGATCATGGTGCTGGGTACAGCCATCTTTTATTTCTACCGGGTCGTGGCCTACAGGGTATTCTTGCTGAGCTACCTATTAACGGGCATTTGCGTGTGGATAGGTGCCCGGGACGCCTATCATATTGGAGCGAGTGGCCTGGTCTATGCTTTTGCCTCCTTTGTTTTTTTCAGCGGAATTATCCGAGGATATATTAACCTGATTGCCATTTCACTACTCGTGGTATTTCTGTATGGCAGCATGATCTGGGGAATTTTCCCGATTAAACCTGATATGTCGTGGGAATCGCACCTATTTGGGGGCCTCACCGGACTGATGCTGGCTATTTATTACCGTACATACGGTCCGCGGAGAATAGTTTACGATTGGGAAGAAGAAGAAGAAGAAGAAGAA
>CAYRRV010000045.1:24747-28587 GCA_964426725.1 uncultured Bacteroidales bacterium
GAAGAAGAAGAAGAAGAAGAAGAAAATGAAGATGAAGATGGTTATTGGAGAGAAAGGAGATAAAATTAAGGAATAATACAATGGTCATACATCCCGACCTCGTTGCCTCGGTCGGGAGTCATTCGATAGTCATTCAATTGTTATTAGGGCGTGTCCAAAATTTAGCAACCTGCTGCAAAGAATTCGGGGAGATAATTCATGAATTTTCTCTTGGTGAAAAATGGAGGAGGGGAAAAGAAAATTATAGAAATTTATTGGTATTAATGGGTAATTGTGGTTATTAAGGTAATTAATGGTTATTTTGCCTCCGGCTGTTATTTATTGTGAGTGGGATTAGGGCATGTAAAAGTTGCAGTCTGGTTCAAATGGGGTTTCTGTTAGGTTCGATGCATGTATCGAACCTAACAGAAAACGAATCACACCCTTTAATAGACCATTGAAACCCGCTTTATCGAATTTGCCGAGAAAAATCCAACGGCCCTGTCCCTTGGTTCAATATTGGTAGTTACATTGGCCGGCGGCCCGCTGAAAAGGGGGTTGTAATAGCCTGTTTCATCCTGTAACTGAATTAGAAAATCAAAATAATCTCGTGGTATAGAACCTACTTCCAGAACAAAACGATCACCGGGATGTGGTATTTCATCATCCTTTAATTCCATCAGGAATTGAACCCCGATGCCATACGTGTAATTCCCGTTAAAAAGCACGTCGTTCGTCAACCTGACCTCATCGAGGGTGTCAGACAAAAGTTTATCGTTCTTGTAAACATTGAACATGTAAAAATCTTCCGTTTCGGGTGGATCCCAGGCATATAATTTTATTTCCCACATGTCGAAAAACGGATTATCGGTTTTTTCTATTCCCATGCTGTCGACCTTCCCGATGTTATTCATTTTACTCACTGCCGTGTAAGTTTCAGTATTCCCGTCTTCATCTATGTCTATATTTTCGATGATAAGGGTGTATGTTCTTCCTGGTATTCCATAAACATCTTCCCGGGTATAATAAAATCCAGGTTGACCAGGCTCTTCCGTTAAGATAAAGGTATTACCGTCATCGTCTGTAATTACCGGGGTTGCTCCACTTACCAGGCTAGGAGGCCTATTGGAGAAATAATCATCTGTTTTGCTCAATTTAATCAGGTGACGGGTTGTGTCTGTAGTTATAGAACCGAAAACAATTAACCGGGTATAGGAACTATCCAGTTCAATATCCATCCTTTCCGTGCATCCTCCAAGAATTGTCAGCCCGGAAAACAAAATAACGGAAAATTTATAAAATTTCTGTAACTGTTTTAGTAATTGTATCTTTTTCATCATCATCCCTGCATTAAAATTTAAAATTATAGGTAATAGCCGGCACAACCGAAAACAAGTAAGTTTTTTCAGCGTAGGTGATATCCGGATCCTGGTAATCCTGTTCGAAATTGATGGCCCAGGTATTTTTCCTGCCATAAGCGTTGTACACGGAGAAATTCCATTCTCCCTGCCAAAGTTTCCCTTCTTTCTTTTTTGGTCCGATAGTAAACGAAAGATCAAGCCTGTGGTAATCGGGTAGCCTGTATGCATTTCGTTTGCTATACACCGGCATGATCAAACCACCAATATGCGCCCGCTGAACCGGAAATGTAACCGGGCTTCCGGTTGAATACAGCCAGTTTGCACCAAAGGTTATCCTTTTGTTCAGGGCATAGTTTAACACGATAGTAACATCATGAGGTTTATCATAAGGTGCCGGGTAGTACGCTCCCTCGTTAATGGCGTGTATTTTTCGCTCCGATCTGGAGAAGGTATAACTTGTCCATCCCGTTATCTTTCCCTCGGTTAATTTCACGAGGAATTCTGCCCCGTATGCCCTGGCTGTTCCCGCACGTAATTCTCCCTCGAGTTTTTCATTGAGCAACAATTCCGCGTGATCTTTAAAATCGACCACATTTCGCATATCCTTGTAATACACCTCTACAGAAGTTTCCAACCGGTTATCAAGGAAATTCCTGAATAATCCAACAGCAAATTGATCAGACAATTGCGGTTTCACGTTGGGGGATGTTGGAAACCAGACATCCAGGGGCGTGCTGCCCGTTGAGTTACTGGCAAGGTGCATGTATTGCATGGTACGGGAATAGCTTGTTTTTAGCGAGGTGGCTTCATTTATCAGGTAAATAATGCCCAGCCTGGGTTCCAGACCATGTTCAAAATGAAAAAATTCCCGACTCCCGTAGCGCAAGGTATCTGTAACTTCAAAATTATCATTGTAGGAATAATGCTTACCGCTACCCACGTTTTGGAAGGCAGAATATCGCAAGCCATACTTCAGGGTGAGTTTTTCACCAACTTTTAGTTCATTATTGATATATACACCATGTTCCAATGCATGGTTACGAGGTAGTTCAATACCTCCAAACGCCGTGGAATCGCCCTCTCCTTTCGCGAATCCTGGTTCGACATAATGGTAAATGGTTGTACCTCCAAAACGCAGGGTATTTCCCGGGTTGATAAACCAGTTATAATCTGCTTTCACGCAGTGATCTTTCATGCTCGAAAGCCAGGTAAAACCATTAGCCTGCCCGGCAGGCGTACCCAAATCGTAATCATAATTACTGGTGATAAAAGAATAGTTGGCGAAAAGTCTTGAGTTTATCACGTTATTCCATCGCAAGGTAAAAGTTTTATTACCAAAACCCATCCGGGCAAAATCATTTTTAAAAACATCGCGTCCAAAATAACCGGAAACAAAAACCCTGTTATTATCATTGAAACGGTGGTTCAGTTTTAGGTTGGCATCGTAGAAGAAAAGTCTGTTCCCTTCCAGTTCTTCCCTGCCCGCGAGAGGAATAAACAAATCGGCATATGTTCTCCGCCCCGATAATATAAAAGAAGTTTTGTCTTTTATAATGGGACCCTCGAGGGTTAACCGACTCGAGATGGTACCGATGCCACCTGTTCCGGTAAATTCCTTGGTATTTCCCTCGTTCATCCTTACATCCAGAATTGATGAAAGCCGCCCCCCGTACTGTGCAGGAATATCACCCTTGTAGAGTTTCACGTCCTTAATCGCGTCATTATTAAAAACCGAGAAAAATCCCATGAGGTGTGAAGCATTATAAACTGTAGCCTCATCCAGCAAAATGAGATTTTGATCTGCCCCTCCACCCCTCACGCTAAAACCAGAACCGCCTTCTACCGTGGACTGTACACCTGGCAATAGCTGAATTGCCTTGATGAGATCAACTTCCCCCATGAAAGCCGGAATTTGCTTGATTTCCTTCATGTTAAGCTTTTGCACGCTCATCTCCGCACGAGTAACATTGGCATCTTTTCTCTCGGTACTGATGGTAACCTCCTCCAATTCTTCAACGGAAGGTTGTAATTCTACCGAGTAGGAAATATCATCGTCGAAATTGAAATATTTTTCAACCGGATCATAACCAATATAGGAGAATTGAATCTCGTAAATTCCAGGGGGAAGACTCAGCGAGTAAAAGCCGTAAAGATTGGTTACCGTTCCTGTTTGTTCTCCTTTTACCAACACGGTGGCTCCAATTAATGCTTCTCCGTTCCCGGCATCGTAAATGTATCCGCTAAGAGTATTCCTGGGTATTTCATTTCCCCGGGAAATATGAAAAGAAAATAAAATCAGCCATCCAAAAATATAACTCTTCAAATAGTCTTTTTGCCTCATTTTTCTAAAAAAATTATCCTTTATACATGTTGTAACGTAAAATAGACAATTCAGACTATAGAGAGTTGCATGAATTCATGAAAATTTAATATATAGCAGACTGAAAAAATTAATTCCCCCTGGGAATAACCATTTTATACATTTATTTATGAGAAGAAC